>NZ_QKSU01000004.1:0-268315 GCF_003234665.1 Curtobacterium sp. MCLR17_059
GTGTGCGGGCGTGCGGGGTTCGTGCGGGCGGGCGGGGTTCGTGCGGGCGGGCCGTGTGGGAACGTTCCCGCGCCGGGGTCGAGTGTGGCGCTGCCGGGTGAACTCCGGGTGCCTCCGGCGTCGCCGCCGGGTGAACTCCGGGTGCGGTGCGGGCTCTGGTGCGAGGTTCCGTACTCCGTGCCCGCCCTGGAGCCCTGCACCGAGTACGGAACCTCGCACCGTTCGCGCCGCCCCTCGCACCGTGCGAGGTCACCGTGACATCGGTACCCGGGCATTCCGGAGCTTCGCGCGGAACGCGGACTCGTCCCACACGTCCTTCCAGCCGTACCGGATCACCCCGCGCACCTCGGGGAAGGAGCGCAAGCGGTCCTCGCGGTACTTCTCCGCGATGACGACGTCCTCCGCCGACCGCCCTCCTCGCAGCGCTGCATCGCGGTACTTCACCTCACCGTCGAACTCGATCACCACGCCCTGGTCCGGGAGCCAGAAGTCCACGACGATGTCCGACTCGCCCGGGGTGGTGAAGCGTCGTTGCAGCACCGGGGTGGGAGCGCCGTACTCGTCCAGGCGGACTCGGACCAGCGACTCCCCCACCGAGTCAGCGGCTGGGTCCGCGAAACCGACGGACCGCAGGGCACGGCGCCGGCCCTTCCGTCCCCGCCGCGCGACCCCGTCCAGGACGGCGTCGCGGTCCGCGCCGAGGGCGAGGAGCCGGTCGATGGACACCACCGCTTCCGTCATCGGCAAGGTCATGGCGAGGTCCACGGCCGTCCTGTCGAACCCCGTCAAGGTCAGGTCGTCCGCGCGGAACCGCCACGTGCCCGCCATCGACGGGTCGAAGTCGGCGTGCACGACGAACGTCGCGTTGGTCGTCCGCGCATCGCGCCCGGGGCTGGTCAGGTGGACTCGTTCCGGCCACCGGCCTACGTACGGCACACCGATGACCGCCGCCGCCGACAGGTGCGACACGACGAAGCGGGGTCTGATCCGGTCGACGAGTGATCGCACGAGCACGTGGTGCCGCTGCTCGGGGCGGAGCCCCTTCCACCGCTCGGTGTCGGCGTACCGACCGTGCGAGATGCGGACCAGTTCCCCAGCGCGGGCCCGGACCCGGATCGCCGCGGCCTCGTCGGGCCGTGACTCGTGCGCGACGAGGACCGTGCAGTCGGGGACGGCGGGGAAACGGGGATGAGCAGCCATGCATCGGATGCTGGCGGATACCTCGCACGGTGCGAGTGCAGCCGGATCAGACTGTGGACAGGCGCATCCGTCCACAGTCGCAAGCGGATGAATCAGCAGCTGCGAGAATGAGCGGGTGAACGCACGCACCTGGGGTTGGCTCGCAGCCGTCATCGACGTCGTCCTCATCGTCGTCTTCGCGCTCATCGGGCGCTCGTCGCACGGTGAGGCCAACACGGCACTGGCGCTCTGGACCACCGCCTACCCGTTCCTGGCGGGTTGGGCGATCGGGTACGTGACGAGCGGTGCCTGGGCTCGACCGCTGCGCTTCTGGCCGACCGGTGTCGTGGTCTGGGTCCTCACGGTCTTCGTCGGTCTGGCCATCCGCGTCGCCACCGGCCAGGGCGACGTCGACGGCAACCCGCTGCCGATCTCGTTCGTCATCGTCGCGACGATCGTGCTCGGGGTGTTCCTGCTCGGCTGGCGCGCGATCGCCCGCGGTGTGCTCCGGTTCACCGCGTCGCGGTCGCGACGGGACGCCGCAGCGTCCGACGCGTGAACGGCAGCCGCGGTTCCCAGCCGACCATCCTCGACGTCGCCGCACGTGCGGGGGTCTCGAAGTCGGCGGTGAGCCGCGTGCTCTCCGGGACCGGACGGTTCTCGGACGAGACCCGCGAACGCGTCGAACGAGCGGCAGCCGAGCTCGGGTACGTCGCGAACGCGATGGCTCGCGGGCTGGTCAGCGGTCGCACGAACACGATCGGGATGCTCGTCCGGGATGCATCGTCGATGGTCTACACCGCACTGCACGCCGTGATGGAGCGCCGCGCATCGGAGCTCGGCTACCGCGTCGTCACCACGACGGGCGTCGGTCGGGTCGAGGACGAGAAGTCCGCCCTCGCCGCACTCGTGTCCATGCGCGTCGACGGGCTCGTCGTGTGCAGCGGCCTGATGCCGTCCGCCGACATCGCCGAGTTCGCGCCCCGCATCGCCACCGTCGTCGCGGGTCGGCCCGAGCTGCACCCGGCGCTCTCGAGCGTCTACTGCGACGAGGTCGACGGTGGGGCCTCCATCGCGGACGCCGTCGCCGATGCCGGCCACACCACCGCCGTGGTGTTCACCGTCCCGCTCGACAACGCGATCACGCAGCACGCGCGGTCGTCGGCGATGCTCGAGCGACTCCGAGCACGTGGCATCCGGGTGATCGACATCGACGCGAGCTTCGTGCGGCCACCCGACGACCTCGCCGCCGACCTGGTGGACGCCGTGCAGGAGTCGGGCGTGACCGCGGTGATGTGCCCGACCGACCGGCTCATGCTCGACGTGTGCGAGGCGCTCGCCCGCCGCGGTGTCGAGGTCCCGCGTGACCTCTCCGTCACCGGGTTCGACGGCGTCTACCCACTGGCGAGCGACTGGATCGGCTTCACGACACTCGAGCAACCGATCGAGCGCATCGGCCGCGAGGCCATCGACCTGGTCATCGGCCGCATCGACGACCCCACGCGCCCGGTCGAGCACCGCTCACTGCGCGGCACCGTGATCCCCGGCCGCACCCTGCTCCCCCGCTGAGTCCGACCCGGCGACCTCGCACCGTGCGAGGCGCCACGCGATCGGTGCGAGGTTCCGTACTCGGTGCGGCCGGACGACCCTCGCACCGAGTACGGAACCTCGCACCGAACGCACCCGCGCACCCGCACCCGCGCCTAGAACAGCCCGCTGCGCGGCCCGTCCTCCGGCCCGTCGAACCCGCGGAACATGTCCGACACCAGCGCCTCGATCTGCGGCTCCACCAGGCGTTCGACGGCCTCGGCGATCCGCGGCCGGTGGTCGATGAGCGCCAGGCACACCGCGGTGCCGGTCGACCGCGCACACTCGTCGGACAGCGCGATCTCGTGCCGGAGCGCGGCCTTCGCCTCGTCGGACAGCGGCTCGCGCGGCGTCTGCTCCCCCGCACCGGTCCCGGCCAGCTCGCCGAGGGTGAACAGGAACGGCGACCCCGGCGACGGCTCGGGGTCCACGTCCAGGCCCTGGAACTCCGGCGACAACCCCTCGGCCGGCTGGTACCCGGCATGCCGCTTCCGGGCCGCCGCCCGCTCGAGTTCACGCTGCAGCAGCGGCAGGTTCTTCGCCGTGTAGTCGTCGACGGCGTCCTCGACGATCGTCGAGATCCGACCGATCAGCGCGTGCTGGACGGCGTGCGGCACGTCGGGTCCGAACCCCGCGGCCGCGGCGATCGGGGACCCGGTGCACTTCCGGCAGATGCGCGTGCGCGGGCGGGCGGTCCCGATCTGCCAGCGCGGCAGCCAGCGCAGCCACAGGTCGACCGCGCCCCGCACGCGACCGTCGATGCCGTCCATCCCTCAACAGTAGGCCTGGAGGCGCGGATCACCCCCGGCACACCGCGCCGGTCGGGCAATCCGCCGGTTCTCAGGCCTGTGGTTCCGTCACGAAGTCGATCAGCTCCTCGACACGGCCGAGCAGCTCCGGCTCGAGGTCGGCGAAGGTGCGCACCTGCCCGAGGATCCGCTGCCATGCCCTGGCGATGTCGGCCTGCTCGGCGTGCGGCCAGCCGAGTGCCTGGCAGATGCCCGCCTTCCACTCGATCGAGCGCGGGATCGTCGGCCACGCCCGCAGCCCCACCCGCGCCGGCTTGACCGACTGCCAGACGTCGACGAACGGGTGCCCGACGACGAGCACGTGCGCGCCCCACTTGCCACGCATCACGGCGTCGGCGAAGCGGGACTCCTTCGACCCGGGCACCAGGTGGTCGACCAGGACCCCGACCCGGCGCTCCCGCGTCGGCTGGAACTCGTCGAGCACCGCGGCCAGGTTGTCGACGCCGGAGAGTTCCTCGACCACGACGCCCTCGACCCGCAGGTCGGCGCCCCAGACCTTCTCGACGAGTTCCGCGTCGTGCTTGCCCTCGACCATGATGCGGCTCGGCAGCGCCACCCGAGCACGCTGCGACTCCACGGCGAACGATCCGGACGCGGTGCGGAGGCGACCACCGTCGGACGCCTGCCGCACGGCGGGCGCGCCCCCGGGCCTCCAGTCCGAATGAACGGAACCGACGGAACCAGCGGCACCCGCACGGCCAGCAGCACCAGCCCCAACAGCACCCCCGGCAGACCGCCCGACCGGCGCCGACGGCCGCCCCAGCGTCACCAGCTCACCCTCGAGCAGGAACTGCCCGGTGAAGGGGAAGGAGCGCGTGCGGCCCTTCCAGTCCTCGAGCGCGATGTTGCCCGCCTCGAGCCCCACCACGGCACCGGCCCACCCGGAGTCCGGGTCCTCGAGCACCATGTCCCGTTCGAGCGGCACCTGCCGCACCTTCTTCACCCCGCGCGAGCGCCAGTCCCCCGAGAGCACATCGCCGCCGTACCGGTCGTCGTCCACCCGCACGAGGGTACTGTCGACGACGGCCCGGACGACGTCGACCGCGCCGGTTCCCCATCATCTCGACGGAAGGCCCGCCCGTGCGCGCAGCGATCATCCACGCCCCGAACGACATCCGCGTCGAGGAGCGCGACCGACCCGGGCTGCTGTCCGGCAAGGACGTCGTCGTCAAGGTCCTCGCGGCCTGTGTCTGCGGATCGGACCTCTGGCCCTACCGCGGCGTCACCGAGACGAAGCAGCCGCGGCCGATCGGCCACGAGCTCGTCGGCGAGGTCGTCGCCGTCGGTGACGACGTCACCGGCCTGCACGAGGGCGACTTCGTCATCTCCCCCTTCACCATGAACGACGGCACCTGCCAGGCCTGCCGCAACGGCATGACCACCGGCTGCGACCACCTGTCCGGGTTCGGCAGCACGGACGCGTACGGCGACCCCGTCGGTGGCGCACAGGCCGAGTACGTGCGGATCCCGGACGCCGACGCCACGCTCGTCGCGGTCCCCGGCCCGGTCGACCCGGCCCTGGTGCCGTCGCTGCTCACCCTGTCCGACGTCTTCTCGACCGGTCACCACGCCGCCGTGTCGGCAGCGGTCGGCCCCGGCAAGACCGTCGTCGTGGTCGGCGACGGCGCGGTCGGCCTGTCCGCCGTGCTCGCCTCGAAGCGGCTCGGGGCGGAGCGCATCATCGCGATGAGCCGGCACGCCGACCGCCAGGCGCTCGCCCGCGAGTTCGGTGCCACCGACATCGTGGCGGAGCGCGGCGACGAGGGCGTCGCGGCGGTCCGCGCGCTGCTCGGCGGCGACCTGGCCGACTGCGGGGTCGAGGCCGTCGGCACCGAGGAGAGCATGGACCAGGCGCTGCACTCGGTCCGCCCCGGCGGCAACGTCGGCTTCGTGGGGGTCCCGCACGGGGTGCCGACCATCGGCACCCGTTACCTGTTCGACACGAACATCGCCATCGCGGGCGGCATGGCCCCGGCCCGGAAGTACATCCCCGAGCTGCTGCCCGACGTGCTGTCCGGCGCGATCGACCCCGGTCGCGTCTTCGACCTGGAGCTGCCGCTCGACGAGGCCGCCGAGGCCTACCGTGCGATGGACGAGCGCCGGGCCATCAAGGTGCTGCTGCGCCCGTAGCGGCGCGCGTCGTGGACGCACCGGCAGACGGACGGGAGGCCCGTGGCGGCGTCGCCACGGGCCTCCCGTCCGTCGTCTGGTCGCGTCGACAACCGGCGGCCCGCCCGCTCAGGCGTCGCGGATCGCCAGCACCCGGTGCGGCGCAGCCGCCTCGGCCCGCCATCCGCCGGGCAGCACGTCGCAGAGTTCGGGCACCGTGAAGCTCCGGCGGATCGACCGCAGGCCGTCGACGCGGATGAACGTCCCCGCCGCCACGAGCGGTGACGCCAGCGCGTACGCCCGGTAGGCCGCCGGCGACCGACGGATGTCCGAGTGCAGGCTGCGCCCGCTCGCGAGCAGCTCGGAGTCGGCCAGGAACCCCCGCCGCTCCTCGTCGCCCAGGTGGTGCAGCACGTGGTTCGACACGACGACGTCGAACCGCTCACCCGCCGCGACGAGGTCACCGCTCGACTGCTGCCTGAAGGTCACGCCGGTCGGGGACGACCGCCGTGCCGCGGCGATGGCACGTTCGTCCGGGTCGACCCCGACGACCTCGAGGTCGAATCCGTCGCTCGCCGCCCACCGCACCAGCGAGCGGGCCAGGTCGCCGCCGCCGCAGCCCAGGTCGAGCACCCGGCCGCGCCCGCTGGCGGGCAGGGCCGGCACGACGTGCGAGCGCCAGGCCGCGCGCCAGCCGCTCACGAGCGCGTTCACGACGGCGAAGCGCCGGAACGTGCGCGCGAGCGCACGCGGGTCGCAGTCCGGGTCGTCCATCAGCTCGGTCAGGTCGAGCGCGCGGGTGCGCAGGTCGACGGCCGGGAGGCCCGTGGTGCCGCCGTCCTGACGGCTCACGCCGCGCCCGTGGTCGCGACGGGCACGCGGGCGGGTGCGACAGCGGGTTCCGCCGCGGGTTCCGCCGCGGGTTCCGCCGCGGGTTCTGCCGCGGGTTCTGCCGCGGGTTCTGCCGCGGGCGACGCCTCGGTCCGCACCGCGGTGAGCCGTGCGCTCTCGACGGTGAGGCCGGGGCCGAAGGCGAGCGCGACGACGGCACTGCCGTCCTCGAGACCGGCGTCGACGGCGTCGCGCAGCACGAAGAGCACGGTGGCGCTCGACATGTTCCCGTGTTCGCGCAGCACCCGCCGGCTCGACTCCATGGCGCCGTCGGGGAGGCCGAGCGACTCCTGCGTGCGGTCGAGGATGGCCCGGCCGCCCGGGTGCACCGCCCACACCGGCACGTCCGACGCTGGCCCGCCGTCGAGCAGCGGTTGCACGGCGCTCGGCACGTGCAGGCCGACGAGCTTCGGCACGGCGGTGGACAGGACCATCTCGAAGCCCTCGTCCCCGATGTTCCACGCCATCTCGGACGCTCCTTCGGGCACCACGGCCGTCGTGAAGTCGTCGAAGCGCAGACCGGCTCCGTCCCGGGCGACGACCGCGGCGGCCGCACCGTCGCCGAAGACGCTGTTCGCGACGATCTGGTCGGGGTCGTTCGATGCGCGGACGTGCAGGGTGCAGAGTTCACCGCAGACGACGAGCACGACGGCGTCCGGGTCCTGGTCGACGAACGCCGCGGCGATCCGGAGCGCGGGGAACGCGGCGCAGCACCCCATGAAGCCGATGTGGTGCCGGAAGACGCCCCCGGGGAGCCCGAGCTGCTCGACGACGTCGATGTCTGGCCCAGGCTGGGTGAACCCGGTGCACGACACGGTCACCAGGTGCGTGACGGACTCCGGCGCGATGCCGGCGCGTGCGACGGCGTCGCGGGCGGCGGCGACGAACAGCGGCGGGGCGAGTTCGCGGTACCGGTCGTTGCGTGAGCCGGTGGACGGCGAGCGCAGGGTGCCGTCGTCGTCACGGAAGGCCCCACCGGCACGCGCGGAGTCGAGTTCCTCGAGGACGGTGTGCCGCTGGTCGACCGCCGACCCGTCGAACGCGGCGGGGACGAGCCGTCTGCCGAGCCGCCCGAGGTCGGGTTGGGCGGAGAACAGGTCACGCACCCGGGGCTGGTCGAGGGTCGTCTCGGGGACGGCGGTTCCGATGGCGCGGATCGTTGCGGACACGACTCATCCTGTCACCGGATCGCTGACGCGTCCCCAGGATGCACACGGCGACCGGGACGCACGGAGGGCACGGCACCGACCGGTGCCGTGCCCTCCGAGGTGGGACTGCCTACGACTGCTGCGCGCGCTCCAGCACGAGTTCCCGCACGCGTGCGGCGTCGGCCTGGCCCTTCATGGCCTTCATGACCGCGCCGATGATCGCGCCGGCCGCCTGGACCTTGCCGTCCTGGATCTTCGCCAGCACGTCGGGCTGCGCCGCGAGTGCTTCGTCGACCGCGGCCGTCAGGGCGGAGTCGTCCGAGACGACCTTGAGCCCGCGGGCCTCGACGACCTGCGCCGGCGAGCCCTCGCCCGCGATGACGCCCTCGAGCACCTGGCGTGCCAGGCGGTCGGTCAGGTCGCCGGACTCGACGAGCGCGATGACCTCGGCGACGTGCTTCGGCGACACCAGGTCACCGGGGGCGGCGTCCTGCGCGTTGGCGACGCGGCTGATCTCACCGGTCCACCATTTGCGGGCGGCCTGTGGTGCGGCGCCGGCGGCGACGGTGCCCTCGACCTCGTCGAGCAGCCCGCCGTTCACGACGTCCTGGAACTCCAGGTCGGCGAAGCCCCAGTCACCCTTCAGACGACGGCGACGTGCGACCGGTGCCTCGGGCAGCGAGGCGCGGAGCTCCGCGATGACGGCCGGGTCCGGCACGACGGGCAGCAGGTCGGGCTCCGGGAAGTACCGGTAGTCGTCGGCGTCCGACTTCGGACGACCGGCCGACGTGCGACCGGTGTCCTCGTGCCAGTGGCGGGTCTCCTGCGTGATCGTGCCACCGGCGGCGAGGATCGCGGCCTGACGCTGGATCTCGTAGCGGATCGCACGCTCAACGGCGCGGAACGAGTTGACGTTCTTGGTCTCGGTGCGGGTGCCGAGCTTCTCCTGCCCGCGGGGGCGCAGCGAGATGTTCGCGTCGCACCGCAGGTTGCCGCGCTCCATGCGCGCCTCGGAGACGCCGAGCGCCCGGACGAGGTCGCGGATGACCTGCACGTAGGCGGCACCGAGCTCGGGGGCACGGTGCTCGGCGCCGAAGATCGGCTTCGTGACGATCTCGACCAGGGGCACACCGGCACGGTTGTAGTCGACGAGCGAGTACTCGGCGCCCTGGATGCGGCCGGTGGCACCACCGACGTGCGTCAGCTTGCCGGCGTCCTCTTCCATGTGGGCGCGCTCGATCGGGATGTTGTAGATCGTCCCGTCGGCGAGCTCGACCTCGACCTCGCCCTCGTAGGCGATGGGCTCGTCGTACTGCGAGACCTGGTAGTTCTTCGGGTTGTCCGGGTAGAAGTAGTTCTTCCGGGCGAACCGCGAGGACTCGGCGATCGAGCAACCGAGCGCGAGCCCGAGCTGGATCGAGTACCGCACGGCCTGTGCGTTCACGACCGGCAGCGACCCGGGCAGCCCGAGGTCGACCGGGGTGACGTTCGTGTTGGGTTCGCCGCCGAAGAAGTTCGGGGCGTCCGAGAACATCTTGGTCTTCGTCGCGAGTTCGACGTGGACCTCGAAGCCGAGCACCGGCTCGTAGCGCTCGAGCGCCTCGTCGAAGTCCATCAGCGCGTCCTTCTGCGCCATCAGATCACACCTTCCTGCGCAGCGGACTGCTGACTCTGGTCGAGGTCCGGGACGGACGCGATGAGCGGCGCGCCCCACTGCTGTTCGAGCAGACGCTCGAGGGCGGCACCGTAGCGGTACAGCCGGGCGTCCTCACGCTGGGGCGCCATCAGCTGCACACCGACGGGCAGGCCGTCCTCGGGCGCGAGGCCGTTCGGGATGCTCATGCCGGGCACGCCGGCGAGGTTCGCCGGGATCGTCGTGAGGTCGTTGAGGTACATCGCCAGCGGGTCGTCGATGCGCTCACCGATCGGGAACGCGGTCGTCGGCGCCGACGGGCTGACGAGCAGGTCGACCTGCTCGAAGGCGGCCTGGAAGTCCCGCTGCACGAGCGTGCGGACCTTCTGCGCCGAGCCGTAGTAGGCGTCGTAGTAGCCGGCGCTCAGGGCGTAGGTGCCGAGGATGATGCGCCGCTTGACCTCGGGGCCGAAGCCGGCTTCACGCGTGGCGGCCATGACGTCCTCGACGGTGGCACCGTTCTCGGGCGTGACCCGGAGGCCGAAGCGCACCGAGTCGAACTTGGCGAGGTTCGACGACGCCTCGGCCGGGAGGATCAGGTAGTACGCGCTGATCGCGTACGCGAACGACGGGGCGTCGATCTCGACGACGACCGCACCGGCCGACTCGAGCAGCGCGACCGTCTCCTGGAAGCGCTGGGTGACCCCGGCCTGGAACCCGTCACCCCCGGCGAGTTCCTTCACCACGCCGACGCGCAGGCCGCGGAGCGTGTCCGCCTGCAGCCCTTCGCGTGCGGCCGCGGCCATCGAGGGCCAGGCGTCCGGGATGGACGTGGAGTCCTTCGGGTCGTGCCCGCCGATGACGTCGTGCAGGAGCGCGGCGTCGAGGACGGTGCGGGACACCGGGCCGATCTGGTCGAGGCTGGATGCCAGGGCGATGGCGCCGTAGCGGCTCACCCCGCCGTAGGTCGGCTTCACACCGACCGTGCCCGTCACGGCACCCGGCTGGCGGATGGAGCCACCCGTGTCCGAACCGAGGGCGAACGGGGCTTCGTGCGCGGCGACCGCAGCGGCCGAGCCACCGCCGGACCCGCCGGGGATCCGGTCGAGGTCCCACGGGTTGCGGGTCGGCCCGTAGGCCGAGAACTCGGTGGTCGAGCCCATCGCGAACTCGTCCATGTTGGTCTTGCCGAGCGGCACGAGGCCGGCGGCGCGGAGCTTCGCGACGGGGGTGGCGTCGTACGGCGGCACCCAGCCCTCGAGGATCTTGGACCCGGCGGTGGTGGGCATGTCCTGCGTGCACAGGACGTCCTTGACGGCGATCGGCACACCGGCGAGCGGCCCGAGGTCGTCGCCCGCGGCGCGGCGGGAGTCGATCGACTTCGCCACCGCCAGGGCGTTCTGGTTGACGTGCAGGAACGCGTGCACGTCGCCGTCGACGGCGGCGATCCGGTCGAGGTGGGCCTGGGTGGCCTCGACGCTCGAGACGTCGCGCGCCACGAGGGCGTCGGCGAGCGCCGCGGCGCTCAGCTTCGTGATGTCGTCAGTCACTGTTCTTCGCCCTACTGTTCTTCGCCGAGGATGGCGGTCACGCGGAACCGTTCGCCGTCGGAGTCGGGCGCCCCGGAGAGCGCCTGCTCCTGCGTCAGCGTCGTGCCGACCACGTCGGGTCGGGTGACGTTGCCGAGCGGCACGGGGTGGCTCGTCGCCGGGACGTCGTCGGTCGCGACCTCGGCGACCTTGGCGACGCTCTCGACGATGTGCGACAGCTCCCCGGTCAGCTTCTCGATCTCGTCGGGCGTGAGTGCGATACGTGCGAGGTTCGCCAGGTGTGCGACCTGCTCGCTCGTGATGTCAGGCATGGTGCTCCGTCGATCGGTTCGTGGAATGCCCCACAGTCTATTGGCTGCGTCGGGCGCGCAGGCGCGGCTGTGGACAACGCCCTGGAGGCCCGGTGCCGGTCCGCCGGACCGGCACCGGGCCTCCAGGGGGTCAGCGGGTCACTTCCCGTTCTGGCCCCTCGCAGCCGGTGCCGCCGGGGCCACCGTCGCGGCGGGCGCCGGCGCAGCCGGGGCAGCGGGTGCGGCCGGAGCGGCAGGCGCAGCCGGAGCAGCCGTCGGCGTCGTCTGGTCGTCCTGCGCCGTTCCCTGCCCGGACGAGGACCCCGACGAGGACGAAGACGAAGACGACGACGACGACGATGACGACGACTTGCTCGCCTGCCCGATCATCGCCTGGCTCGGCGCGGGCAGCGCTCCCCCGCCGACGGTCTGGTCGAGGTACGTCATCATCGACTTCCCGACCCCGAACTTCGCGCTGTACCCGGTGGTGCCCTGCAGGAACGGCCAGTTCGCCAGGCTCACGCTCCCCTGCACGTTGCCGACCCAGGTGGCGTTCGTGTACTTCGTCGACGACGCGACCAGCCAGTTCTGCACGTCACCGTCGGTGGTGCCGGTCTTCGCGAACTTCGCCACGCTGTCCCCGGGGTTCGCACTCGCCGCGGTGCCCGAACCGGACAGGACGCCCTGCAGCGCGTAGTCGACCGTGCCCGCGACGTCCGCGGAGACGCCCTGCGTGCAGGACGACGGCGTCGGGGTGATCTTCGTGCCGTCCGCCTCGGTCACCGAGTCGATCGCGGTGGGCGTGCACACGATGCCGCCGTTGGCGAAGCCCGCGTAGGCCTCGGCCAGGTCGATCGGCGACAGCTCGTTCACGCCGAGGATCGACGACGGCGTCTGCGTCAGGTCCCCGCCGTCGGCGCGGTGGATGCCCATCGACTGCGCGAGCTGGGCGATCTTGCACAGGTCGAGCTGCTTGCCCATCTGGGCGTACGCCGTGTTGATCGACTCGACCGTCGCCGCCTCGACCGACATCGACGACGGCACGCTCTCGGCGTTGGCGACGTTCCAGGTGCCACCCGCGACGTTCTGGCAGCTGTTGGTGAACTCGGCGTTCGCGAACTGGTGCTCCGAGGTGGTGACCGAGTCGGACAGGGTGTGCCCGCTGGCGAGCCACTCGGCCAGGGTGAACACCTTGTAGGTCGAGCCGGTCTGGAACCCGCCCGAGTTGCCGTACCCGGAGTCGGCGCTGTAGTTCACCGCCGTGGCCCCGGCGGCGGCGTTGTCCCCCTGCGTGTACGTGGTGTTCTGGACCATCGACATGATCCGGCCGGTGCCGGGCTCCACGGTGACGTTCGAGCCGCCGACGTCGACGCCGGCCATCGTGGCCGGCACGTAGGTGGACAGGGCGGACTGTGCCTGGCCCTGAAGGTCGAGGTCGAGCGAGGTGTGGATCTGCAGGCCCTTGGTGTCGAGCGTCGCGATGCGTGCCGCGGCGGTCTTGCCGAACGCCGGGTCCTGCAGCACCTGGTCGCGGACGTAGTCGCAGAAGTAGCCGGCGTCGTAGTGCGTCGCCGCGGTCGAGCAGCCGTTCGCGGTCTCGGTGATCTTCGGTGCGACCGGGGTCGCGATGGCCTTCGTCATCTCGGCCTTCGTGATCGACCCGTGCGCCTGCATCCGGCGGAGCACGTAGTCGCGGCGCTCCTTCGTCAGCTCGTACCCGTTGGTCTTGCCGTTGTCCTTGTCGCTCGGCACGTCGATGCGCAGGTTCGACGGGTTGTTGAGGATCGCGACGAGCGTGGCCGACTGCACGAGCGACAGGTCCTTCGCGTGCACGCCGAAGTAGTACTCGGCCCCGGCCTCGGCCCCGTAGACCCGACCGCCGAGCCCGACGATGTTGAGGTACCCGGTCAGGATCTCGTCCTTCGAGTACTTCTTGTTCACCGCGATCGCGTACCGCATCTCCTGCAGCTTGCGCTGCGGCGTGACGCCGGCAGCGTCCTGGTAGCAGGCTTCGACCTTCTTCTCGGTGGCGGCCTGGTCCTTGCCCGTGAGCTCCTCGCACTGCTGCACCAGGACGTTCTTGACGTACTGCTGCGTGATGCTCGAGCCGCCCTGCACGTCCCCGTCGACGACGGTCGCGGCGACCCCGCGGAGCGTCCCGAGCACGTCGATGCCGCCCTCGTCGTAGTAGCGCGGGTCCTCGGTGTCGATCGCCGCCTGCTTGAGCGAGTCCGCCATCTGGTCGGCCGTCACGTTCGTGCGGTTCTCGGCGTAGAACGAGGCGATCTTGACCTGCTTCCCGCCCTGCTCCGCGTACACGGACGACACCTGCTGCGGGGTCTGCACGTCGAGGTACGTCGGCAGGTCCTCGAAGAACGAGACCGCCCCGGAGGTCCCCTCACCCGCGACGGCGACCGCCGGGGTCACCGCGACGGCGACGAGCATGCCGGCGAGCACGGACATCACCACGAACATCAGGAGAGCACCAGGCCATCGCACCACACGCATGACGGCACCGTAGGCAGCAGGGCTGTACTGGTTCTGCCCTGGAACGAGTGCAGGCTGCGGTCGCGTTCAGGTTGCCACCCAGGCGGTTCCGAGGACGCGTCGCGATCCGCGCGGGCGCACCGATCCGCCCGGGAGGCCCGCAACGGCTCCGCCACGTCGGCCACCGGTCACGATCGGGTCACGTCCACCGCGTCGCCACGACCGGCGGGTCCGCCCGGTCGGTCAGGGCCGGCCGCCCACCGCCCGTCGGTCACGGCCGGTCAGTCACGGGGCTGCAGGTCCTGCGGGCGCACGAGGTACATGTCCGGCGAGGCGCCGACGATGCCGTCACCACCCGACTTGCCGCGTCGGACCTGCTCGCGCACCAGGTCGCCGCGTCCGATGCCGATCAGGGCGACGTCGTGCAGCGATGCCGTGCCCGGTTTGAGGTAGTCGTTGTGGCCCACGGGGCGGCGGAACACGTCACCTGCCGACAGCGCGTCGGCGCCACCGGCCAGGTCGAGCACGGTCGACCCGAACGACGCCCCGCCCGGGTCGGTGCCGAAGTACCCGGAGCCCGCGATGGGGTCGCTGTGCGCACCGCCGACGAACACCTGCCCGGTGGCGACGGCGAGGTCGTCCGCCGTCCGGACGTCGCTGCCCGGCGATCCGAGCACGGTCAGGGTGTCGGCGGTCATCCGGCCGGACGCCAGGGCCGTCATCGCCGTGGTCGACCCGTACGAGTGCGCGACGATGTTCACGCGCGGTTGGTCGCCCGCCCGGATCACGCGAAGCCCTGCGACGGTCCGTTCGAGCCGCTCGGCCCCGGTCCGTGCGAGCCCGAGCGACAGGATGTTGGACAGGTCCGGCGTGCGGTACCCCATCCACGCGACGACGGCGGCTCCCGACCCGTTGCCCGTGGCGGCGAGCGGCGCCAGGGTGGCCTGCTCACGGGACAGGTCGTTGGCGGTGTTCGTGAAGTCGGTCATCTGCCCGGTGACCGTGAAGAACATGCCCGGCACCACGACGGTGACGTCGGCCGCGGTGTCGAGGTCGCCGATGCTGATCGCCGCACGGCCCGACCCCCGGGTGTCGAGCGCCACCAGGAAGCGCCGCGGGTCGCCGGGTTGCTGCACCAGGGAGTCCCGGACCTGCCCGAGCATCGCGGCCCGGGCTGCTCCGAGGTCGGCGTCGGCGAGGCCGGACGTCAGCGTCGCGCGGTTGGCCTGGTCACGGACCGCGTACGGCACGCCCTCGAGGTTCCCGACCAGGGCGGGCGCATGCACGAGGAGTCGGTCCTGCTCGTCGGCGGGCAGGTGCGACCACCACTGCGCGACGGTCTGCGCGGGCGGCGGGTCGTCCTGCACCGTCGCCACGACGCCACGGTCGGTGGCCGCGCTCCGCAGGTCGGCGGCACCGAGCGCACCGAGGTCCTCGACGAAGGCGCGTCCGTGTGCGGCGGCGAGGTCGTCCACCCGCACCGCTGTCGTGGACGACGCCCCTGCCGCCACCGGCGTCGCCACGGGAGCCGACACGGATGCCGACGCCGACGCCGACGAGAGCACGTCGTCGACCGGGACGATGCGGGTCGTGGTGGTGCTGGCGACCGTGACTTGGTGCGCCGGGGGCATGCCTGGGGCCTCGATCACTCCGAGCGAGTGCACCGAGGCGGTGAGCAGAGCCGCAGCGATGAGCAGCATTCGGGTCTCCCCCGGGAAGGCCGTCCCGACGTCCCCCTGCAGACGACGGGTGATGCTCGGTCGAGTCTATGGAGATGTCCGCGGATCATCCATGCGCGATGCAACTTGTCCCCCGAACTGGGCGCGTTCGGCGGCGCGCCGCGCTCAGCGGATGCGACCGGGCGTGCTGTGCGCCCGGTCGGTCCTCAGTCCTCAGTCCTCGGTCGTGGGCGCTTCCGGTTCGGCGAGCGCCGCGGGCCCCTCGGTCACGAGCAGGTGGAACTGCTCGGCGTCGATGATCCGGACGCCCAGCTGCTCGGCCTTCGTCAGCTTCGAACCGGCACCCGGACCGGCCGCCACGAAGTCGGTCTTCTTGCTCACGCTCGAGGCCGCCTTGCCACCGGCGGTGATGATCGCCTCCTGTGCACCTTCGCGCGTGTAGCCCTCGAGCGACCCGGTGGCGACGACGGTGACGCCGCTCAGCACGCCGCCCTCGACGTCGGCGCTGCCCGGGCCGGGGTGGCCCGGGGTGGTGAACTGCACGCCGGCCGTGGTCCAGCGGTCGATGATCTCGCGGTGCCAGTCGACGTCGAACCAGGCGAGCAGGGCGTCGGCGATGATCCCGCCGACCCCGTCGACGGCGGCGAGGTCCTCGCGCGATGCCGACCGGATCGCGTCGAGGGACCCGAAGTGGTTCGCCAGGGCCCGGGCGGCGACGGGTCCGACGTGGCGGATGCTCAGGCCGACCAGGATCCGCCACAGCGGCTTCGTCTTCGCGGCGTCGATGTTCGCGAGCATCTCGAACGCGTTCTTCGACGGGTAGCGGCTCGGCTCACCGGTGTAGTCGGCGCCGCGTGCCTCGGGGTCGAACGGCGGGTCGGTCTTCTTGCGCGCCCGGCTGAACGGTGTGACGCGCTTCGGGGTGCCGTCGTCGTCGACCTTCTCCATGCCGGTCTCGGCGTCGCGGACGATGACCTCGATCGGGACGATGTCCTGCATCGTCAGGTCGAACAGTCCGGCCTCGGTGACGAGCGGCGGGGTCTCCGGGCGGAGGGGCTGCGTGAGCGCCGCGGCAGCGACCTCGCCGAGGCCCTCGATGTCGAGCGACCCGCGCGAGGCGATGTGCTCGACCCGACCGCGCACCTGCGCCGGGCAGCTCTTCGCGTTCGGGCAGCGCAGGTCGATGTCGCCTTCCTTCGCGGGGGCGAGCTCGGTGCCGCACTCGGGGCAGTTCGTCGGCATCACGAACTCGCGCTCGGAGCCGTCACGGAGCTCGACCACCGGGCCGAGCACCTCGGGGATGACGTCGCCGGCCTTCCGCAGCACCACCGTGTCCCCGATCAGCACGCCCTTCGCCTTGACGACCTGCTGGTTGTGCAGCGTGGCCTGGCGGACGACGGACCCGGCGACCTCGGCCGGGGCCATCACCGCGAACGGGGTGGCACGGCCGGTGCGGCCGACGCTGACCACGATGTCGGTGAGCGTCGTGTGCACTTCTTCCGGCGGGTACTTGTACGCGATCGCCCACCGCGGCGCCCGCGAGGTCGACCCGAGTTCCTCGTGCAGGGCGAGGTCGTCGACCTTCACGACGACGCCGTCGATCTGGTGCTCGACCGAAGAACGGCGCTCCCCCGTGGTCCGGACGAAGCCGTTGACCTCGTCGATGGTGTCGAACACCCGGTAGTGGCTGCTCGTCGGGAGCCCCCAGGTCTGCAGCAGCTCGTACACCTCGGACTGGCTGCGGACGTCGGTCCCCTGCTCGAGTTCACGGACGGGCCACGCGCCGATGCCGTGCACGAGCATCCGCAGACGCCGCAGCCGGTCGACCATCAGTGCCCGCTTCGCCTCGGACTTGCCCTCTTCCTTCTGGCGGAGGGACCCGGCGGCAGCGTTGCGCGGGTTGGCGAACACGCGCTCCCCCGCCTCGCGCTGGTTGGCGTTGAGCTCGTCGAACTCGGCGACCGGGAAGAAGATCTCGCCCCGGACCTCGACCAGGGGCGGGTGACCGGTGCCGGACAGGCGGTCCGGGATCGTGCCCATCGTGCGGACGTTGCCGGTGACGTCCTCGCCGACCACGCCGTCACCGCGGGTGGCGGCCGAGACGAGCCGACCGTGCTCGTACCGCAGGTTGATGGCCAGGCCGTCGATCTTCAGCTCGGTCAGGAACCGCACCCGCTCGGCACCGGCGTCCCGCTGCACCTTGAGGGCCCACTCGGTCAGCTCGTCGGGGCTGAAGACGTTGTCGAGCGAGAGCATGCGCTCGGCGTGCTCGACCGGCGCGAACTGCGTCGTCTGCGCCTGCCCACCCACGGTCTGCGTCGGGCTGTCGGGCGTCAGGAGTTCCGGGAACCGCCGTTCGATCGCGTCGAGGCGGTGCACCAGGGCGTCGTAGTCGGCGTCCGACAGGGGCGAGGCGTTGCCCTCGTAGTAGTCGTGGCGCAGCTCGGTGACGCGGGCGCGCAACCGGTCGACCTCGCGCGCGGCCTGGGCGGCATCGAGCCCGTCGGGGTCGATGGTCTCGAACGTCGCGTCGGTCTCGCTCATGGCATCAGTTCTACCGTGCACCACCGACGCGGCGTGCAGCGAGCGTGTGCCCCGGGGGCGGCGGGGTCAGGCGTCGACGGGGACGGCGCTGACCGTGGTGTCGATCGTGCACTGGCCGAGCACCCGCGTGCCGACGTAGACCACAGCCGTCTGGCCGGGAGCGACCCCGTGCAGCGGCTCGTCGACGTCGATCACGAGCACGTCGTCCTGCACGCGGGCGGTCGCGGGCACCGGGTCGGCGTGCGCGCGGATCTGCACGTCGCAGGCGAACGGCGTCGCGGGGTCGGCCGGGGCAGTGCCCGCCCAGGTGAACCGAGAGCCGGACATCGAGGTGACGGCGAGGGCTTCCTTCGGGCCGACGACGACGGTGTTGTCCTTCGGGCGGATCTCGAGCACGAACCGGGGCTTGCCGTCCGGTGCCGGGCGACCGAGGGCCAGGCCGCGGCGCTGTCCGACGGTGTAGCCGGTGGCGCCCTCGTGCGAGCCGACGACCGTGCCGTCACGCTCGACGACCTCGCCGGGGGCGGTGCCGACGCGGTCCGCCAGCCAGCCGCGGGTGTCGCCGTCCGGGATGAAGCAGATGTCGTAGGAGTCCGGCTTCTGGGCGACCGTCAGCCCGCGCTCGGCGGCCTCGGCCCGGACCTCGTCCTTCGACGGCGTCGCGCCGAGCGGGAACATCGCGTGCTGCAGCTGCTCGGCGGTCAGGACCCCGAGCACGTACGACTGGTCCTTCGCCCACGCGGCCGACCGGTGCAGCTCGCGGGAGCCGTCCGGACCGGTGACGATCGAGGCGTAGTGCCCGGTCGCGACGGCGTCGAAGCCCAGGGCCAGTGCCTTCTCGAGCAGCGCCGCGAACTTGATCCGCTCGTTGCAGCGCATGCAGGGGTTCGGGGTGCGGCCGGCCTGGTACTCGGCCACGAAGTCGTCGACGACGTCCTCCTTGAACCGGGCCGAGAAGTCCCACACGTAGTACGGGATCCCGAGCGCCGACGCGGCGCGCTGGGCGTCCATCGAGTCCTCGATGGTGCAGCACCCGCGGCTGCCGGTGCGCAGGGTGCCGGGCATCCGGCTCAGGGCCAGGTGCACACCCACCACGTCGTGGCCGGCGTCGACCGCCCGGGCTGCGGCCACCGCCGAGTCGACACCACCGCTCATCGCCGCAAGAACACGCATGCGTCCAGGGTAACCCGCCGACGAAGCGGTACCGCTGGCGTACCGTTGGTCGGGCGATGGCCACGACGGGGAACGACTCATTCGACTTCCGGTCCGTCCTGCTGTCCGGGTTCCTGCCCGCTGCGCTCTTCGCGATCGGTGAGGGCGCGATCATCCCGATCATCCCGATCGCGGCCGACTCGCTCGGTGCCAGCCTGGCGTTCGCGGGCTTCGTCGCCTCGCTCATCCTGGTCGGGGAGCTCATCGGCGACGTGCCGTCCGGCATCGTCGTCGCCCGCATCGGCGAGCGGAACGCCATGATCGGCGCCGCGCTCGTGTCCGTGGTCGGGCTCATCGTCGCCACGACGGCCGCGAACGCCTGGGTCCTGGCACTCGGGGTGTTCCTGGTCGGCGTCTCCACCGCGGTGTTCGCCCTCGCCCGGCACGCCTACATGACCACCGCGATCCCCCTGCGGATCCGGGCCCGGGCACTGTCGAGCCTGGGCGGCGTCTTCCGCTTCGGCTACTTCGTCGGCCCGTTCATCGCCGCCGGCGTCATCCACCTGACCGGCACCACCAGCAGCGCCTTCTGGATCCACGTCGTCTGCTGTCTGGCGGCGGCGACCGTGCTCCTGGTGCTGCGCGACCCCGCGACGGGCACACGCGGTCTGCGGTTGCCGCCACGGGCCTCCCGGCTGTCGGCCGACCACGCGACGGACGCGAGCGACCACGCGACCGAACCACCCGCCGACACCGGGGCGCAGTTCGTCCAGCAGGAGGCGCAGGGGCTCTTCCGCACCATCCGCGCGAACGGGGCGGTCCTGCTGCGGCTCGGCAGCGGCGCCGGCCTGATCGGTGCGATGCGCGCCGGGCGGCAGGTGATCCTGCCGCTCTGGGCGGTGAGCGTCGGCCTCGACGACTCGACCGCGGCACTCGTGATCGGCATCGCCGGAGCCGTCGACTTCGCGCTGTTCTACACGAGCGGGCAGATCATGGACCGGTGGGGACGCCTCGCGAGCGCCCTGCCCTGCATGCTCGGCCTGAGCATCAGCTACTTCCTGCTCGCCTGGAGCGGCCACCTGGACGCACGGGTCGGCTGGTTCGTCGCGATCGCGATGGGCATGTCCCTGGCCAACGGGGTCGGCTCCGGCATCCTCATGACGCTCGGCGCGGACCTCGCACCGCGCGACGCCCCGGCACCGTTCCTGGGGGCGTGGCGGTTCACCGGCGACTTCGGGTCGGCGGCCGCACCGCTCCTCATCTCCGGCGTGACCGCCGTCGCGTCCATCGCCGTCGCGAGCGGGGTGATGGGCGTGCTCGGCCTGGTCGGTGCGGGCATCCTGCTCCGGTACGTGCCCCGGTACCTGCCGCGTCCGCTGCGCTGACGCGCTGCCGTTCCGTACTCGGTGGCACTCGGCCCACCCCGCACCACGTACGGTTCCTCGCACCGGGTCACGGAGTGCGCACGGTGCGTCCCACGGCCTGGAGGCCCGGCGCACGTCCGCCCTGCACCCCGCGCTCGGTAGACTGCCGCTGCTCGCGGGAGTGGTGGAATCGGTAGACACGCAGGATTTAGGTTCCTGTGCCCCAGGCGTGAGGGTTCGAGTCCCTCCTTCCGCACCGAGTCCGTCCTGGCGCACCGTTGCGGTCATCCGCACGCCTCGTGCAGGTCAACCCTGCGAGGGATGGCCCGGTCACTTCCGGGCGGTACCCTCATCCCGCGGGAGTCCTCCCCGTGACTCCCGCTCCACGACCGGAAGAACCATGCACTCCGTCGCACTCGCCCTGATCCCGTGGCTCGATCCGCAGTACATCCTCGACCACTTCGGGGCCATCGCCGTGCTCGTGGTCTGCGCGATCGTGTTCGCCGAGACCGGTCTGCTCATCGGCTTCATCTTCCCGGGCGACAGCCTGCTGGTCATCACCGGCCTGTTCGCCTTCGACCGCGGTGGCGAGATCGGCGGCATCCCGATCTGGGTCGCGGCGCTGATGATCGGCGCCGCCGCGTTCCTCGGCGGCGAGCTCGGGTACTACATCGGCAAGAAGGCCGGGCCACCCATCTTCGAGCGGAAGGACAGCGGGCTCTTCTCGAAGGCGAACGTCGAGCGCACCAACGCGTTCTTCCACCGCTTCGGCCCCCTGGCCGTGATCCTGGCGCGCTTCGTGCCGGTCGTCCGCACCTTCGCCCCGATCGCCGCGGGCGTCGGCCGGATGGACTACAAGAAGTACTCGCTCTACAACGCGATCGGCGCCGTGGTCTGGGGCGTCGGCGTGACGTTCCTCGGGTACTTCATCGGGCACATCCCGTTCGTGGCGCACATCGTCCGCGAGTACATCGACATCATCCTGCTCGCCGCGGTCGTCGTGACCGTCGTGCCGATGGCGCTGACGTACCTGCGCAACGCCCGCAAGGCGAAGCACACGAACGAGGCCGAGGCCACCACGGCCCCGACCGTCGACCCGACGCTCTAGCCGCAGCACCGGCGCACAACCAAAGTCGCCCCGGACCACGTGATCACGTGGTTCGGGGCGACTTCGGTTGTGCGGGACGAAGAGAGCGCCGGCGCTCAGACGCCGAAGTGCTCCCGCACGATCGGTGCGATCCCGCGGAACGCCTTGCTGCGGTGCGACAGGGCGTTCTTCTCGTCGCGGGTGAGCTCCGCCGACGAGCGGTCGGCGTCGTCCGGCCGGAACACCGGGTCGTAGCCGTGCCCGCCGTCACCGACGGGCTCGGTCAGCACCTCCCCGTTCCAGACCGCCTCGACGACGTGCTCCTGACCGTCGGGCGTCACAAAGGCGGCAGCGCACACGAACGCGGCGGTCCGCTCGACGACGCCCTGCAGGTTCGTGAGCAGCAGCGCGATGTTGTCGGCGTCCGAGCGGGTACCGGCGTAGCGGGCCGAGTGGATGCCCGGTGCACCACCGAGGGCGTCGACGGCGATCCCGGAGTCGTCGGCGAGCGCCGGCAACCCGGTGTGCGCGACGGCGGCACGCGCCTTGATCAGGGCGTTCGCGGCGTAGCTGTCGCCGTCCTCGACCGGCTCGGGGCCGTCGTAGCCGACGAGTTCGACACCCTCGCCCAGCGCCGACCCGAGGATCTCGCGCAGTTCGA
Source organism: Curtobacterium sp. MCLR17_059 (assembly GCF_003234665.1). Lineage (NCBI taxonomy): Bacteria > Bacillati > Actinomycetota > Actinomycetes > Micrococcales > Microbacteriaceae > Curtobacterium > Curtobacterium sp. MCLR17_059. The sequence goes on from NZ_QKSU01000004.1 coordinate 22,171, forward strand.
CGACCTTGCCCTGGTTGTGGGTGGCCAGCACCACCTCGCGGGACGTCACGCCAGACCCAGGACCGAACGCTGGATCGCCGCGAGCGACTGGTTGCCGGCCAGGCCGAGGTCGAGCAGGACGTTCAGCTCGTCACGGTCGAACGGCGCGTGCTCGGCGGTGCCCTGCACCTCGATGAACTTGCCCGACCCCGTCGTGACGATGTTCATGTCGGTGTCGGCGGCGGAGTCCTCGGTGTAGGCCAGGTCGAGCATCGGCTCCCCCTTGACGATGCCGACCGAGATCGCCTGCACGCTGTCGGTGAGCGGGGTGGCCTTCTTCGCGATGAAGCCCTTGGCGCGGCCCCACTCGATGGCGTCGGCCATCGCCACGTACGCGCCCGTGATCGACGCCGTGCGGGTGCCGCCGTCGGCCTGCAGCACGTCGCAGTCGATGACCAGGGTGTTCTCACCCAGGGCCTTCGTGTCGACGACCGCGCGGAGCGAACGACCGATCAGGCGGGAGATCTCGTGGGTGCGGCCGCCGACCTTGCCCTTGATGGACTCGCGCTGCATGCGCTCGTTCGTCGACCGCGGCAGCATCGAGTACTCGGCGGTGACCCAGCCGGTGCCCTTGCCGGCGAGCCAGCGGGGCACGCCGTTGGTGAAGGACGCGGTGCAGAGCACCTTGGTGTTGCCGAAGGAGATGAGCGCGCTGCCCTCGGCTTGCGTGCTCCACCCCCGCTCGATGGTGACGGGACGGTGGTCGGTGGCGGTACGGCCGTCGACGCGGAGGTTGTCGGTCATGGGGTCCTTTCGGTGCGGGGCAGCGTGATGGCCCCCGTCTGGAGGTGGCCGACGCTCGAGACCTCGGGACCGAGGAAGCGCCGGGCGAGCCGGATGAAGCCGTTCTTGTCGTCGCCGGTCGCCTCGAACGAGTAGGTCGGGGCGGTGGTCGCGGTGCGCTCGAGCCCGTGCTCCACGAGCCGGCGGTAGACGTCGTTCGCGGTCTCCTCGGCGCTGGAGACGAGCGTGACCTCCGGACCCATGACGAACTGGATCGCGGCGGACATGAGCGGGTAGTGGGTGCAGCCGAGCACGAGGGTGTCGACGTCGGCGGCACGGATCGGGTCGAGGTAGCCGGCCGCGATCTCGCGCAGCGACGGCGAGGAGGTGTCCCCGGCCTCGACGAACTCGACGAACCGGGGGCAGGCGGCGGTGGTCAGCGTGACGTCGGCGGCGACCGCGAAGGCGTCCTCGTAGGCACGCGACGCGATGGTGCCGACGGTGCCGATCACCCCGACGCGACCGGTGCGGGTCTGCTTGACGGCTGCGCGGGCCGCGGGCTGGATGACCTCGACCACGGGGATGCCGTACGCCTGCTCGTACCGTTCGCGGGCGTCGCGGAGCACGGCGGACGAGGCGGTGTTGCACGCGATCACCAGGGCCTTCACACCCTGCTCGACCAGGTCGTCCATGACCTCGAGCGCGTAGCGGCGGACGTCGGCGATGGGCTTCGGGCCGTAGGGCGAGTGCACGGTGTCACCGACGTACCGGATGCTCTCGCGCGGGAGCTGGTCGATGATGGCGCGGGCCACGGTGAGGCCGCCGACCCCGCTGTCGAAGACTCCGATCGGTGCATCCGTCACGGCACCAGCGTACCGACGCAGGCCGACCAGCACCGACGCGGCCACGCGCGCCACGCGCGCCGGGCGGCCGAGGTGATCCGGGCCTCCCGAGGGTCACGTCACTAGTGTCGGAGACGTGACCAGCGCGCTCCTCACCGACCAGTACGAGCTCACCATGGTGGACGCCGCCCTGAAGGACGGCACCGCCGACCGCCGATGCGTCTTCGAGGTGTTCGCCCGGCGGCTGCCGGACGGCCGCCGCTACGGCGTCGCGGCCGGGCTCGGACGCTTCCTCACCGCCCTCGGGGACTTCCGCTTCGGCGACGAGGAGATCGGGTTCCTGCGCGACCGCGGCGTCATCGACGCCGGCACCGCCACGTGGCTCGCCGACTACCGGTTCAGCGGCGACGTCCGCGCGTACCGGGAGGGCGAGGTCTACTTCCCGAACTCCCCCATCCTGCAGATCGAGGGCACCTTCGCCGAGGCCGTCGTGCTCGAGACCCTCGCCCTGAGCATCTTCAACGCGGACTCCGCGATCGCTTCGGCCGCCGCCCGGATGGTGTCCGCCGCCGACGGCCGACCACTCGCCGAGATGGGCTCCCGCCGCACCGGCGAGTGGAACGCCGTCGCTGCCGCCCGTGCCGCGTACATCGCCGGCTTCGGCGCGACGAGCAACCTCGAGGCCGGGCGCACCTGGGGCATCCCCACGATGGGCACCGCCGCGCACGCCTTCACGCTGCTGCACGATTCCGAGGAGCAGGCGTTCCGGTCGCAGCTCGGCGCGCTCGGCAACGGCACGACCCTGCTCGTCGACACCTACGACATCGAGGCCGCGGTCGAGACGGCCGTCCGGCTCACCGACGGCAAGCTCGGCGGCGTCCGGATCGACAGCGGCGACCTGCCGTCCGTCGTCGCCGCCGTGCGGGCGCAGCTCGACCGCCTCGGCGCGACGGGCACGAAGATCACGGTGACGAACGACCTCGACGAGTACACGATCGCGGCGCTCCGAGCCGCCCCGGTCGACTCGTACGGCGTCGGCACCTCGGTCGTCTCCGGCTCCGGGCACCCGGCCGCCGGCATGGTGTTCAAGCTCGTCGCGCACCGGGACACGGACGGCGGCGACTGGGTCCCCGTCGCCAAGAAGTCGGCCGACAAGGCGTCGATCGGCGGCCGGAAGGAAGCGGGCCGACGACTCCGCAACGGCGTCGCCACCGCCGAGATCGTGCTCACCGGTGCGCAGGTCGGCCCGGACGAGCGGCCACTGCTGGTCCCCGTGGTCACCGGCGGCGAGGTCGACCCGGCGTTCCTCGGCACGCAGGGCGTCGAGGCCGCACGCGCGCACCACAAGCGCGCGAAGGCGGAGCTGCCCGCAGACGCGTCGCGCATCGGGCGCGGCGACCCCGCCATCCCCACCCTGGTGATCTAGGGCGCACGCACGCGCGCGTGGCGCGCGCGTCACGCGACGCCGCTTCGTGAGCAGCAATGGTCGGGTCTGCGTGAGGGACGCGACCATTGCTGCTCACGAAGCGACCGACGGACGGACGGGAGGCCCGTGGCGGCGTCGCCACGGGCCTCCCGTCCGTCTGCTGGTCGCGGCTACTCGGCCTTCATCTTCTCGTAGATGGCCTTGCAGTCCGGGCAGACCGGGAACTTCTCCGGGTCGCGACCCGGGATCCACTTCTTGCCGCACAGGGCCTTGACCGGCTTGCCGGACAGGGCCGACTGCAGGATCTTGTCCTTCTTGACGTAGTGCGAGAACCGCTCGTGGTCACCGGGTTCGATCGCTTCGTCTTCGAGGAGCTTCTCGAGCTCCCGGTCCATCACGTCGAGGCCGCCGCCTGGTTCCGTCATGCTCATGGGTCCAGGGTACGACGGTCCGCCCTCGGGCGCGCCGCTCGTCCGCGCTGGGCGATCGTCTCGCGGAGTCGCTCGGTGCCCGGTGCGCTGCGCCGCTCGTTGCGCTGTGTCGCTCGTTGCGCTGTGCCGCTAGTTGCGCTGCGCCGCGGCGAGCAGGTCGGGGCCGCGGCGGTCGAACAGGCGTCCGCCAGCGGAGACACCGATCACGAGCACGACGGCACCGACCCCGATGCCCACCAGGAGCGTCAGCACCGACCAGGGCTCCGGACCCTGCACGACGGCGAGCACCGCGAGACAGGCAGCGGGGACCGTGCAGAGCACGATGCCGATCACCATGGACGCCTGCGCGACCGTGGCGGTGACGCCGGCGGCCTGGGGCTGCTGGAACGGGTGGTCGCCCGGCCGCACCGTCGGGTAGGGCATGAGCACGGACAGGACGCTCGACAACCCGAGCCCGGACAGCAGCGCGCTCGCACTCACGCCGATGAGCAGCGGGAACACGGCCCAGTCTCCGAACAGCCGGGCGGACAGTGCGGCCCCGGCGACGATCGCGGGCGCCCCAACGACCAGCACGGGCACGACACGGCCGAGCCGGTCGCTCCACCCGGGCGCACCCGAGGCGACGTGCAGCCACACGGCGGTGTTGTCGTACGAGACGTCGTTGTGCGGCAGGAACCCGGCGATCAGCGCCATCAGCGGCAGCGGCACGAGGGCGGTCCACTGCCACGGCACCCCGGCGACACCGAGCGGGATGACGACGATCGGCACGAGCAGGATGATCAGGTACGACGTGCGGTACCGCGGGTCGCGCACCCAGTAGGTGAGCGCCCGGGCGGCGACGGCCGACACCGGAGCCGAACCGAACCGGTCGAACCAGCCCAGGCCCTGGTAGCGACGGGTTCGGGCCCGGTCGTCGACGGTCTCGAGCGCACGGCCGACGAGTGCCCACCACGCCCAGGCGAGGAGCGCGACTACGGCGACCGCGACGAGGAGCTTCAGGACACCGGCGCCGACGTGGCCGCTCGCGACCTCGGCGGGCACGGCCCACGCGGCACCCCACGGGGTCCACCCGGCGACGTCCGCGACGCGCTGCATCTCGGCGCCCTGCGGGTCGAGCCAGTCCACGCGCAGCAGCAGCGCCACCGTCGGGATCGAGAGCGCGATGATGACGAGCGCCACCAGCCACCCGGCGTCGCGGGAGCGGTCCGGCCCGATCAGCCGGGAGCCGACGGTGCAGCAGACCCGGATGAGGAGCGCGCACGTGGCGACGCCGAGCAGCCCGCCGAGCACCGCGAGCAGCCCGAGACCGGGGTCGCGAGCCCAGGCGACGACCTGGCCGACCGCGACGACGACCACACCGATCACCGGGATGCCGACGAGGCCGGCGACGACGAGTCCGATCGCCAGGCGACGGCGCTCGATGCCGAAGACCGCGAAGCGCCGCGGGTGGAGCTGGTCGCTCCGGCCGACGACGAGCGGCACGACCGTGAAGCCGAAGGTGATCAGGGTGCCGACGGGCACGATGACGGCACGCGCGACCTCCGGGTCGGCGTCACCGAGGGCGATGGTCTGCGCCGCGACGAACACGGCGGCGAGGAGCCCGGCGAGGCTCCCGAGCACGACGGCGACGGACCGGCGGGCGGTGCCGCGGACCTCGCCCGCGAGCAGGTCCGCCCTCAGCCGGAGAAGCTGTGCAACCATTCCATGCTCTCCGCGACGACACGACCGCCGGCGAGTTCGACGAACTTGTCCTCGAGGCTCTTGCGCCCGCGGACCTGGGCCATGGTGCCGGACGCCAGGACCTTGCCGCCGACGATGATGGCGACCGAGTCGCAGGTGCGCTGCACGAGCTCCATCGAGTGGCTGGACAGCACGACCGTGCCGCCACCCCGGGTGTACCGGCGCAGGATGTCCGTGATCGTCGCCGCACTCACCGGGTCGACCGACTCGAACGGCTCGTCGAGCACGAGCACCCGCGGCGAGTGGATCAGGGTCGCGGCCAGGGCGATCTTCTTCGCCATGCCGACGGAGTAGTCGGCGACCTGGCGACCCAGCGCCTCGCCCAGCCCGAAGGCCTCCGCGAGGTCGGCACTGCGCTTCCGGGCGGTGGCACCGTCGAGCCCACGGAGTGTGGCCGAGTAGTAGAGGAGCTGCGCGCCGGTCAGCCGGTCGAACAGGCGGAGCCGGTCCGGCAGCACACCGAGACTGCGCTTCGCCGCCGTCGGGTCGGCCCAGACGTCGTGGTCGAGCACCGTCACCGAGCCGGCGTCGGGGCGCAGGAGTCCGGTGATCATGGAGAGGGTCGTCGTCTTGCCGGCGCCGTTCGGGCCGACCACGCCGAAGATGGAGCCCTGCCGGATCTCGAGGTCGACCTCGTCGACGGCCAGGGTCTGCCCGTACCGCTTGACCAGGCCGCTCGCTGCGAGCACGACGGGCTGGAGCGTCTGCGGCTGCTTCGGGGCGGCGGTGCGGGGCGCACGCTTCTTCGCCGCAGGCGCGGCGGTGCTCGCCGGGTCAGCGACGTCCGTCGCGTCGTCCGCGTCGGTCGGGACGGGAGGCGCGGCGTCGGTCCGCGGGGCGGCCTTCGTCGGGCGTTTGGTGCGTCCCTTGCCGTTGCGCGCCTTCGCGGGGCGGGGCGCTGCGGCCGTCGCGTCGTCGGTGCGGTTGTCCGTCGTCGTGTCGTCGGTGCGGGTCTCGGTCGTCGCGTCGGTGCCGGTCGTCGCGTCGTCCGGGTGGGTCTCCGTCGTCGCGTCGGTGCGGACGGCCGTCCCGTCGGTCATCGCGTCATCAGTGGCGGCGTCGTCCGCATCAGTGTCCCCCGTGTCGTCGTCGGCTGCGTCGTCCTCAGCAGCCGCGGCGGCGTCCGCGTCGTCGGCGTCCCCCGCCTCGGTCATCCAGGCAGCGTCGGCCGTGGCGTACACGTCCTCGTTCTCTGCTCGCGCTGGCATCGACCCACCGTACCAACGCTCTCCGACCGTCGGGAACCGTCTCGGCCAGGGTCACGAATTGAGTACGAAGCGCGCAGACCCGTACCCCGCGAGGGGGTGTTTCCGTATCATTCACCAGGGCACGAAGGAGTGTTCACCACTTGGAAACCTGCTCCAGCAGGCGATCCCGGCAGCCTCCTCGCTGCGACGACCACGTCGACGCGACCGGTTCTCGGGCAACTCGGACGTTGGAAGCGCAGACTCGACGAGGCCCGCCCGTACCCCAGGGTGCGCGGGCGGACACCAGAAGGGACCAGCATGACCACGCAGATCGTGATCCTCGCAGCGGGGATGGGCAGCCGTCTCGGCCGCAGCCTGCCGAAGCCGCTCACGGAGCTCAGTGACGGCCGCACCATCATGCAGCAGCAGTTCGACAACATCCGCGCCGCGTTCGGTTCGAGCGCCCGCGTGACGATCGTCGTCGGCTACAAGTCGGAGCACATCGTCGAGGCGTTCCCCGAAGCGAACTTCGTCTACAACGAGTCCTACGACTCCACCAACACCTCGAAGAGCCTGCTGCGTGCCCTCAAGGCCACCGGCAAGAGCGGTGTCCTCTGGATGAACGGCGACGTGGTCTTCGACCCGATGGCGCTCGTCCGTGCGGCCGACATGATCGACGAGGGCCGTTCCTTCGTCAGCGTCAACACCGACAAGGTCTCCGACGAAGAGGTCAAGTACACCGTCGACGCCGAGGGCTTCATCCACAAGCTCTCCAAGCAGGTCGTCGGGGGTCTCGGCGAAGCCGTCGGCATCAACTACGTCTCCGCCGCCGACAAGCAGGCGCTCATCCGCCAGCTCGGGCGCGTCGACGACCAGGAGTACTTCGAGGGCGGCATCGAGGCTGCCATCGCCGAGGACGGGCTACGCTGGACGCCGATCGACATCTCCGACCTGTACGCGGTCGAGATCGACTTCGCCGAGGACCTCGAGCGCGCGAACAACCTGTTCGCCTGAACCACCGTCAGGACCCCCTCGGCGGTTCCGCCCGGAGGGAAACCGTGACCACAGCGAGTGCGCCGACCGCGCCCGTGGCTCCCGCACCCGCGAAGGCCCGGAGCGCCGGTCGGCGCTATCGTCAGGCCCTGTGGTTGCTGACCGTCCGCGACCTCCGGGTCCGCTACTCGACGTCGGCGCTCGGCTACGTGTGGTCGATCCTCGACCCGCTCGTGATGTCGGGGATCTACTGGTTCGTCTTCACGCAGGTCTTCCACCGCGGCTCGGTCGGTGAGGATCCGTACATCGTGTTCCTGCTGTCCGCGCTGCTGCCGTGGATGTGGTTCACCGGCGGCGTCTCGGACTCCACCCGGGCGTTCATCAAGGAATCGAAGCTCATCCGCTCGACCACCATCCCCCGCACCATCTGGGTGGCACGGATCATCGCGTCGAAGGGCATCGAGTTCCTGCTGAGCCTGCCGGTCCTGGCGGCCTTCGCGATCGCGACGGGTGCCCACCTGCACTGGCAGGTCGTGTTCTTCCCGCTGGCGATCGTGCTGCAGTGCGCGCTGGTCTACGGCCTGGGCCTCATCGTCGCCCCGCTGGTGGTCTTCTTCCGTGACCTCGAGCGCGCCACCAAGCTCGTGCTGCGGTTCCTGTTCTACGCGTCCCCGATCATCTACGGCACGCACGCGCTGCCCTCCGCCCTGCGCGACATCGCCGCGATCAACCCGCTCACCGGCATCTTCGGCATGTACCGCGCGGCGTTCTTCCCCGGCCAGCTCGACTGGCTCGAGGTCGGCGCCTCGGTGATCGTGACCGGCATCGTCCTGGTGATCGGGTTCGCGGTGTTCCGCCGCAGCGAGCACCGCGTGCTGAAGGAGCTGTGATGACCGCGACCGACCAGACCAGTCGCACCGAGACCGTCGCACCGGTCATCTCGGTGCGCGACGCCGGCATCTGCTTCAAGCGCAACCGTCGCGCGAGCCGGAACTTCAAGGACCTGTTCGCCGGACGCGGGCGCCGCAAGCGTGCCGATGAGTTCTGGGCGCTCCGCAACGTGTCGTTCGACGTCCGCCCGGGCGAGGCGATCGGCGTCGTGGGGCGGAACGGCCAGGGCAAGTCGACCCTGCTGAAGCTCGTGGCGCAGGTCATGCTGCCCGACGAGGGCCGCGTCGACGTGGGTGCCGGCGTCGCCCCGCTCATCGAGATCACCGGTGGCTTCGTCGGGGACCTCACGGTGCGCGACAACGTGTACCTGACGGCGGGTCTGCACGGCATGTCGCGGGCCGAGATCCGCGACGCCTTCGACGAGATCATCGACTTCGCCGAGATCGCCGACTTCGTGGACACCCCCTACAAGCACCTGTCGAGCGGCATGAAGGTCCGCATCGCGTTCGCGGTGATCTCGCGGCTCGACGAACCGGTCATCCTGGTCGACGAAGTGCTGGCGGTGGGCGACAAGGCTTTCCGCGAGAAGTGCTACAAGCGGATCGAGCAGCTCCTGGCCGGCGGCCGGACGCTGTTCTTCGTCTCCCACAGCGACAAGGACCTCCGTCGTTTCTGCGACCGGGGGCTCTACCTCGACAAGGGTCGTCTGCAGCTCGACGGCACCATCGAGGCCGCGCTGGCCCGGTACGCGGCCGACTACGGCTCCTGACCGGCCGGGGTACTCCCCCTGCACCAACACCGGTATCGCTGGCTCCCTCCACAGCCCCGGCCCTCGTGAGCGCCCCCGGGGTCCCGCCGTCGGACCCTCCCCCTAACGTTCCACCCATGCACCACCCACCAACCGCGTACGCCGTCCCGTTCGCCGTCGACCGATCGCACGCACCGCGTCGGTACGACCTCGTCAACACCGGCCCCGAGCCGGTCGACGGGCTCTCCCTCACCCATCTGGGCAACGGCTACTGCCCGCCGCTCGCGGTGCGCCGCCTCGACCCGGGCAGGTCGTTGTCGCTGGCGGTGTTCGGCGCCGACCCCGAGGACACGGGGGTCGTCATCGTGCGGTGGCGTCGGCCCGACCGGTCCGAGTACCTCTGGCGGATGTCACTCGTCGGGCCGGGGCTCCAGCCGTGACCCTGCGCCGACCTGCGCCACGGAGCAACCGGGGTGACGACCGGCCGTCAGCGCCCGTCGCGTTCGGCCGCGACGGTCCGCCACCGCTCGAGCAACCACTCCACTGCCTCGTGGAACCGCTCGGTGGCGGCACCCGGGGTCGTGTCGCCGAAGTACCGTGCGACCCAGTGCTGCAGGCGTGCAAGCTCCTCGGCGTCGCTCGCGGCCGCGTCGACCCGGGCGAGCACCGACGGGGCGTCCGCCGCGGTCAGCCAGTTCGCGTCGCTCAGGTAGCCCCGCTCGTCGACGTCGGCCTCGGGCGAGACCGGCCGCGTGACGATGAGCGGCTTGCCGACCGCCAGCCGGTCGTAGATCATCGCGCTGATGTCCGTGATCGCGACGTCAGCGTCCGCCAGCTGCCAGCCGAGGTCACCGCCGTCGTCGTACAGGTGGTGCGCGGCGGGATCGGCGGCGTTGGCCGCGCTGATCGCCGCCACGATGCGCTCGTGCGCCGCGCGGTACGCCGGGTCGAGCACACCACTGCGCGGGTGCGGGCGGTAGACCAGCCGGTGGCGGGGCGACGCCAGCACCTGCTCGGCGATGACCGTGCCGTGCGACGCGATCGACCCGTACGCTGCGGCACCGCGGTCGCCCTCCCACGTCGGGGCGTAGAGCACGACGGTCCGGTCGTCGTCCGGGTACGGGGCCGCTCCGGCGAAGTGGTCGGCCTGCGGGCGTCCGATCGCGATGGTCCGGGCGTCCAGGTCGTAGTCCCACAGCGCCTCGGCCAGACGATCGCGCGCTGCGTCCCCCGCGATCAGGGCGTAGTCGTACGCCTTGAACTGGTTCGTGGTCATGTACATCTTGTCGCTCTCGCCGTGGTTGACGAAGACGTGCCACATCCGCCCGTACCGCATCATCTGGAAGTTGCGGGCGTTCTGGTTGACGTACAGCACCACCTTCGGCGCCTGGGTGTCGACGAAGTGCTCGAGGTCGACCACCTGCCGGGCGTAGACCGCGGGCACGGGCGACTCGTCGAGCAGGGTCAGCATGGTGCCCGGACTCCGCGAGACGATCGCCACCGGGTGCGTCTTCGCGAGTTCGGCCAGCGGCGCGTACCACTGGCGCACCTGGTACATGTTGACCGGACCGTCGGCGAAGTACACGGCGATCTCGACCGAACCGGGCGTCGGCTTCGGCGCGGATGGCAGTCGCTGCGCGAGCTGCCGCCGGCTCCGGCGCGACGTCAGGAGTCGCTCGACGAGCCGCAGTGCGGTCCGCAGGTCGCTGATGATCGACATGGTCCTTCTCCGGGTCTGCTCGGGCGGTACGGGGCGGGCGGGTCAGACGACCGGCGGCCGCCCTGCGATGGTCATCCGTGCGACTGTGAGCCAGCCCATCGGGCGGACCGGACCGCAGTCGGTCGTCCATCCTTCACGGATCCCACCGAACCAGGTGGCCAGTCGGCGGGGGTGACGCCACCAGCGCGCGATCTGGATCGCGGCCCACGACCCCACGTACAGCGGTCGCAGCACCGTCGGCAGGTTGCGCCGAGCGAGCCACACCCGGTTCCGGGCGTTCAACCGGTAGTACTCGGTGTGCCGCGCCGGGTCGATCGCGGGGTGGTGCGCGACGAGGTCCCCGGCGTACCAGGTCCGACGGCCGGCGTCCCAGACGCGCCAGGCGAGCTCGATGCCCTCGTGGGCGTAGAAGTACTCGGCACCCCAGCCGCCGACGGCCCGGTACACGTCCATCGGCAGCACGACGGCGCCTTCCCAGACCGAGAAGACCGGCGACGAGTGGTCCGGCTCGCCCTTCCGGATCCGCGGCACCCACCGGCGGGGGTTCGCGGCGCCCGTGGGGTCGACGACCCGCGGCTGCACGAGGCCGAGCGACGGATCGTGCTCGAACACCGCGATCGCGTCGCGCAGGAACGTCGGCGACGGCACCGACGCATCGTCGTCGAGGAAGAACACGTAGTCGCCGTCGACGACCTCGGCCCCGGCGTTGCGCCCGGCCGGGATCCCGACGTTCTCGGGCAGGGCCAGCGCCCGAACGCCGTCCGGCAGCCCGGTCGGCGCCCAGCCGTTGCCGACGCAGACGACGTCGAGCTCGACGTCCTGCTGCGCGAGCACGCTGTCCAGCCCGCGGCGCAGGTCGTCCGGCCGGGTGCCCTGCGACAGGCTCACGACGGCGACGCGCGGTCGTCCGCGGTGCACCACCGCGTGGCGGCGCAGCGTTCCGGGCACGGTCGTGTCCTCGGTCACGCCTTGACCCGCTTCGAGGCGATGATCGCCAGGAAGTGCCCGACCGTCGCGAGCACGGCGAGCGGCAACAGCGCACCGACCAGGATCCGGCTGGCGAGCGGGTCGCCGATCACCAGGGCGAGCAGGGCGAAGACGAACGCGAGCATGCTCAGCTCGACCGAGTGGTACAGGCGGTGGAACGGCAGGAACTTCGCCAGACGGCGGAGCGAGGCGAGCTTCCGACCCGACGGCGCGGTGGAGGCGTCCCGTCGGTCGACGAGCTTGTCGAGCCCGGCGTTCGCGCGGGCCACGTGCACCATGTCGTTGAGGGCCTTGTTCAGCACGATGACCAGTCCGAGTGCGCAGCCGATCGTGGTCCACATCCAGTCGGCGTCGTGGATCGGCCAGGTGGCTGCCCGGATGCCGAGCGCGACCGGGATCAGGCCCTCGGTCGTGTAGTGCCCCACCTTGTCGAGGAACACCCCGGCGGGCGACTTGGTGCCGCGCCACCGGGCGACCTCGCCGTCGGAGCAGTCGACGAGCATCTGCAGCTGGCCGAGCACGAGCGCCAGCGCGGCGCCCCAGATGCCAGGGATGAGGAGGGCGGCAGCGACGCTCCAGCCCACCAGGATCATCAGGCCGGTGACCTGGTTCGCGCTGACACGGGTCTTCAGGAGCACCCAGGTCAGGTACGGCGAGACGTCGCGCAGGTACAGCGAGGCCGTCCAGTGCTCGGCGTTGGCGCGGGCACGGACCTCGTCCGGCTGGGCGACGGCCCGGAGCTCGGCGATCGAGGTCGGCCGTGCAGATCCGCGGCCGGTCGTGGGCTGGTCGGTCATTCGGTCACCGTCCCGTGTGGGTGGTCAGCTCGGACGTGCGGGTCAGGAACCCGATGATGAACCCGAGCCCCCAGCCCACGTGGATGCAGGGCAGCACGACGAGCAGCCAGAGGAGCGTCGGCAGCCCGGAGCGGCGCGCCACGGCGATCGACCCCAGGACGACGAAGAGCAGGTAGACGACGGGCACCACGAACCCGAGCAGCGCCCAGGCGAGCGGCGTACCGAGCACGGCGCCGACGACGCCGACGAGCCCGGCGACGATGCCCAGTGCCATCGCCGCCACCATGGCCGGCGGCACGAAGTAGCGCAGGCCGTTGTTCGCCGGGAACCGACGGGCGAGCTCGCCGCGCCACAGCCCGGTGGCGACGAACTGCCGCACCAGGCGCTTCAGGCTCGGCCGCGGGCGGTACGTGACGACGAGTTCGGGCGTGAACCAGACGGTCCCACCGGTCTGGCGCAGCCGCCGGTTGAGTTCCCAGTCCTGTCCGCGCTTGATGCCCTCGTCGAAGAGTCCGACGTCGAACAGCCGCTCGCGTCGGAACACGCCGAGGTAGGCGGTCTCGGCCGGGCCCGCGGTGCCGCCGACGTGGTGCGGGGTGCCACCGAGCCCGACACGGCTGCCGTAGGCCAGGGCGACGGCCCGCTCGAAGGGGGTCCGGCCCTCGGCGCGCATGATGCCGCCGACGTTGTCCGCACCGGACTCGAGGAGCGTGTGCACCGCGATGCGCGTGTAGTCGGTGGGCAGGACCGAGTGCGCGTCGACCCGGATGACGACGGGGTGCACGGAAGCACGGATCGCGACGTTCAGCCCGGCGGGCGTCGACCCGACGGGGTTGTCGATCGCGCGGATCCGGGGGTCGGCAGCGCTCATCTCGGCGACGAGCTCGTTCGTGCCGTCGATCGACGGCCCGAGCGCGAGGATGACCTCGAACGGGCCCGTGTAGTCCTGGTCGAGCAGGCTGCCGACGGCGGCCCGGACCTCGGTGACCTCGTTGAGCACGGGCATCACGTACGAGACGCCCGGCAGGGGCTGTCCGTCTGACTGCATGCGTACCTCGGGGTGCTGGCTGGCGGCACGGGACGCACCGGGGCGGTGCCGCCCCGCAGAGCGACCATGAGCCTATCAAGAGGCCGAACCGCCCACCTGCGTCGACGCGGGACGCGCCCCGTGACGGACTGGAGGCCCGGCGCACGTCGTGCCCCGGGCCTCCTGTCCGTCGTGTGGTGGCGTCAGCCCTTGCTGTCGAACGTCCCCAGCTTCACGTCGGCCTGGCGGGTCTGGCCGTCGCGGACGTAGCTGATCGTCGTCGAGGCGCCGCCCGCGAAGAAGCGCACCTGCGCGGTCAGGTCGGTGGCGTCGGAGACCGACGCCGAACCGATCTTCGTGACGACGTCGCCCTTCTGCAGACCGGCCTTCGCCGCGGCACCGCCGTTGGACACCGACTTGATGAGGGCGCCGACCTGGGTGGCGCTGGCGTCCTCGGTGGCGTCGCCGACCGTTGCGCCGAGGAGCCCGTGGGTCGCCGACCCGTTGTCCTTGATCTCGTTCGCGACCCGCTTGACCAGGTTGGCCGGGATCGAGAAGCCGACGCCGATGCTGCCGGCGGCCGACTCCGACGACGAGCTGCCGGCCGAGGCGATGGCCACGTTGATGCCGATCAGTCGGCCCTTCGAGTCGAGCAGCGCACCGCCGGAGTTGCCCGGGTTGATCGATGCGTCGGTCTGGATGACCGGGAGCGAGACGGTGGTGTTCGCGGACGAGCTGCTGCCGTTGTCACCGTTGCCCCAGAAGTCGAAGGGACCCGAGCCGCCGTTGCCGCCCTCGTTCGAGTCGCCGCCCTCACTGGGGGCGCTCGAGGTGACCTGGATGCTGCGGTTCAGCGTCGAGACGATGCCGTCGGTGACGGTGTTCGACAGGCCCAGGGGCGCGCCGATCGCGACCGCGGTGTCGCCCACGTTGAGCTTGGACGAGTCCGCGAACTCCATCGGCTTGAGGTCGGTCGCGTCGATCTTGATGACCGCGAGGTCGACCGTCGGGTCGGTGCCGATGAGTTTGCCCGCGTAGATCTTGCCGTTCGAGGTCGTGACGGTGATCCGGCCGTTCGAGCTGTCACCGTCGAGGGTGACCACGTGGGTGTTCGTGACGATGTAGCCGTCCTTGCTCATCACCACGCCGGACCCGGTGCCGGCCTCGTTGCTCGCGGACACGTTGATCGTGACGACGGACGGGGTCGCCTGTGCCGCGACGGCGGTGACCACGGTGGCGGAGTCGTAGTCGTTGACGGTCAGGTTGCCGCCCTGCGACGAACCGGAGGACACCACGCTGCCACCGTCGTTGCCCGAGGAGACGGCCCAACCGGCACCGCCGCCCACCAGACCGCCGGCGATGACCGCGGCGATGACCGGCAGGAGCAGCTTGCTGCGGCCCGAGCGGTCCTTGGTCGTCGTGGTCGCCGCGGCGCCCGAGGCGTCGTCGCTGAAGTAGTGACCGTTGCGCTGGTTCGCGCCGTCGACGTCACCGAAGCCGCTCGTGGCCGACTGCGGAGCCTGCGCGGACGCGTTCGCGTACTCGGAGGACGAGCTCGGAGCGGTCGAGGACGTCGGCTGGGCGTACTCGCCGTAGCGGGGGCGTTCGCCGCCCGACTGGCCGTACTGGGACTGCTGGCCGTAGGGGTTCTGGGGCTGCTGGCCGTACTGGCTCTGCTGGCCGTAGGGGTTCTGGGGCTGCTGGCCGTACTGGCTCTGCTGGCCGTACGGGTTCTGGGCCTGCGGCGTCTGCTGGCCGTACTGCGGCTGCTGGCCGTACGGGTTCTGGCTCTGCTGCGACTGCTGGCCGTACGGGTTCTGGCTCTGCGGCGACTGCTGGCCGTACGGCGACGTCTGCTGGCCGTAGCCGCCCTGCTGCGCACCCGAGGAGTCGCCCGAGACGGCGGGGTACGGCGCGGTGTAGCGGTCGGTCGGGTGGTCCGTCGACGACGGGATCACGTCCGTGTGGTCCGGGGTCGTCTCGTCGTTCTGGTTCTGGTTCTGGTTCGGGCGAGGGGTCTCGTCCGGCTGGTCGGAGTCGTTCGGCATCGACGTGTTCCCTCTCGTGGCCGCTGCTGCGGCGTCCTCACTGGCGGCAGGCGGAGCCGCATCGTCCGGACGGCGGTCGTCGCCCTGCCCGCTGGGCGTGGTGTCGGTCATGCTGGACGTGCTCCTTTCAAGCTCGTGCAGTCTGTCGCAAGCACCTGAGCGGTCCTTCTGGCGAGGCTGCGAGCCACCCCTGGCGATCTTATGCGTGCGCTGTACACGGTGGCCCGGTCCGCCGCGGGACGGACAGCTAGGTTGGGGTCCGTTCAGCGCGACACGTCGTCGCCCGCACGGGAGGGAACCACATGCGCCAGGCAGGACCGTGGCTGCGAGCCGCCGACGGAGCGATGCTGCTGGGACCGGACGGGGTCCCCGCACCGACGGTGTTCGCCGAGATGAGCGCCCTCGCCGCCAGCACCGGCGCGGTCAACCTGGGGCAGGGCTTCCCCGACGAGGACGGGCCGGCCGAGGTGCTCGAGGCCGCGGTGCAGGCGATCCGCGACGGCGTGAACCAGTACCCGCCGGGCCGGGGCACCCCTGACCTGCGGGCGGCGATCGCCGAGCACCAGCAGCGGTGGTACGGGCTCGAGGTGGACCCCGACCGCGAGGTCCTCGTCACCGCCGGTGCCACCGAGGGGCTGGCCGCCACGATCCTCGCGCTGGTCGAACCCGGTGACGAGGTGATCACCTTCGAGCCGTTCTACGACGCCTACGGCGCGCTCATCCGGCTGGCCGGCGGGGTGCACGTCACAGTCCCGCTCACCGCGCCCGACTTCCTGCCCGACGAGCGCACGCTCCGCGCGGCCTTCACCGACCGCACCCGCGCCGTGCTCGTGAACACCCCGCACAACCCGACCGGCCGGGTCCTGCCCACCGAGGTGCTGCAGACGATCGTCGACCTGGCCACCGAGCGCGACGCGGTGATCATCACGGACGAGGTCTACGAACACCTGACGTTCGACGTCCCGCACACGCCCATCGCGACCCTGCCCGGCGCCGCCGAGCGGACGGTGTCGGTGTCGAGCGCGGGCAAGACCTTCAACACGACCGGGTGGAAGGTCGGCTGGCTCACCGCTCCCCCGGCACTCGTCGACGCGATCACGACGGTGAAGCAGTACCTGACGTTCGTGAACGGCGCGCCCTTCCAACCGGCCGTCGCCGTGGGACTCCGCCTGCCCGACGCGGTCTTCACCGGCATCGCCGCCGACCTGCGCGCGAAGCACGAACTGCTCGCCGACGGACTGACGGCGGCGGGCTTCGACGTGATGCGGCCCGACGGCGGGTACTTCGTGCTCGCCGACGCCGCGCCGCTCGGGTACGACGACGCCCGTGCATTCTGCCTCGAACTGCCCGCGTTGGCCGGTGTCGCGGGCGTGCCGGTCTCGGCGTTCGTCCGCCCGGACCGGGTCTCCGGCTACCGGTCCCTGGTGCGCTTCGCGTTCTGCAAGCGCCGGAGTGTCCTGGAGGACGCCACCGCACGCCTGGCGACCCTCGGAGCGCGCCCCGGCGCCTGAGACGCGACCGCGTCGGGGACGCGACCGACGCGTCAGGGCTGCCCCGGGCCTCCAGGCAGGGTGCGCAGTGCGACGTCGTAGCGCCGCAGCGACAGCGACGGGTTCACCCGTCGGACGGCGTCGGTGACGGTGGTGTCGATCGTGGCGGTGAGCGTGGTCGGCGAAGCGCCGGCCGAGGCGACCGCGACGCCCGACGGGTCGAGGACGACCGAGCCGCCGATCCCGATCGGCGGCGTCTGCCCGACCCCGACGACCCAGACGGTGTTCTCGATCGCGCGGGCGGTGAGGAGCGTGCGCCAGTGGTGCTCCTTGCCGGGGCCGCGCACCCACTCCGCCGGGAGGACGACGACGTCGGCCGCGCCGGTCTCGGGAGCGGCGAGCCGTCGCGTGACCTCGGGGAATCGCAGGTCGTAACAGGTCTCGAGCCCGACACGGACCCCGCCGAGGTCGAAGACCGGCAGCTGCTCCGGGTCGCCGGACTCGATGCGGTCCGACTCCCGCGAGCCGAAGGCGTCGTAGAGGTGGACCTTCCGGTACGTCGCCGCCAGGTCGCCCGACGGGAGCACCGCGACCAGGGTGTTCCGGAAGCGCTCCGGCGTGTCTGCCGACTCGGCGACCCCGACGACCAGGGCGATGCCGGTCTCGCGGGCGATGTCGCGGAGGCCGGAGACGAACGGACCGTCCAGGGGCTGCGCGGCCGCCACGAACCGATCGTCGATGTCGGCGGCGAAGTACGAGGTGTACTCCGGCGTGATGAGGAGATCGGCGCCACGGGCCGCCGCGTCGACGGCGGCGGTGCGCACGGTGTCGAGGTTGGCGACGGGGTCGTCCACGGGGGCGAACTGCGCCGCCGCGATCGTGAGGGTGGCCATGGGGCGAGCGTACCCGGGGGTCTGCGGCGGGCGGGCCTGCGGCTGGGCGTCCTGCGCCGGGCGTCTCGTGGCGGGGCGTCTCGCGTCTCGCGTCTCGCGTCTCGTGGCTGGGCGTCTCGCGGCGGAGACACGAAGAAGGCCCCGGTCCTGTTGGACCGGGGCCTTCATGTGACGCTTGGTTGCGGGGGCAGGATTTGAACCTACGACCTCTGGGTTATGAGCCCAGCGAGCTACCGAACTGCTCCACCCCGCGGCACGTTTAGAAGCCTACACGGGGCCGTGGCGGGACACAAATCGAGTGCCCCGCCACGGTGTGTCAGTTGCCGTTCTCGGCTGCCGTGGCGGCCTCGATCGCGTCCTGGAGGCGCTGGTCGGCTTCCGCCGCAGCGACCAGGTCGTTGTCGGCGTAGGCCTCCTGGCGGTCCTGCAGGGCTGCCTTGGCGTCGGCCAGGGCCTCCTGCAGGGCGTCGTTGTCGGTCGAGCCGGAACCCGTCGAGCCGGTCGAGCCGGTCGATCCGGAGCCCGAGGAACCCGTGTCGGAACCGGACCCCGTGTCGGAGCCGGACCCGCTGTCGGAACCGGAACCGGAACCGCTGTCGCTGCCGCTTGCGCCGGAGTCGCCGGCCGCCGCACCGGAGTCGCCGCCGAACAGCGAGTTCAGCGCTTCGTCGAGGGTGTCCTCGAACGCGATCTTGTCGCCGAAGGCCACGAGGACCTTCTGGAGCAGCGGGTACGAACCACTCGAGGTCGACTGGACGTAGACGGGCTGCACGTAGAGGAACCCACCGCCGACCGGGAGCGTGAGCAGGTTGCCCTGCTTCACGGTCGAGTTGCCCCGCTTCAGGATGTTCAGCTCCTGCGACACGGTCGAGTCACCGTTGAAGAGGCTCTGCACCTGCCCGGGGCCCGGGATGTTGTCGGTCTTCGGCATCGTCAACAGCGTGAGTTTGCCGTAGCCCGACGCCTTCTCGCCCTTGCCGGCACCACCCGCGTCGGAGTTCACTGCCAGGTAGCCGGTCAGCACGTTGCGGTTGTTCGCCCCGGCCGACTGCTGCGGGATGTAGGTCGTGTACAGCGAGTACGCCGTCCCCTGCCCCGGCACCTTCATCGTCAGGTAGTACGGGTCCTGCAGGTTCGCCCTGTTGGCGGTCGTCGTCGTCTGCGCGCCGAGTGCGTTCGTCGACGTCGCCGCGGTGTCGGCGTCACTGTCCGACGTCGCCGTGCTGGTCGGTTCCTGCGGGGTGTTCCACGCGTCGTCGCCCGAGTAGAACGAGTTGGCGTTGGTCACGTGGTACGTACCGAGGATCGAGCGCTGCACCTTGAACAGGTCCGTCGGGTACCGCACGTGGTCGAGGAGCTCGGCGCTCATGCTCGACACCGGCTTCATCGACGTCGGGAAGATCTTCTGCCACGTCTTCAGGACCGGGTCCTTCGTGTCCCACGTGTACAGCGTCACCTTGCCCGTGTAGGCGTCGACGGTCGCCTTCACCGAGTTCCGGATGTAGTTCACCTGGTCGGTGCGGTACGTCGAGGACTCGGCGCCGGCGATGCTGTCCGACAGGCTCTGGCTCTGCGAGTACGGGTACGCGTCGCTCGTGGTGTATCCGTCCACCACCCACTGGATGCGGTGGTCGACGATCGCCGGGTAGGCGTCGCTGTCGACGGTCAGGTACGGCGCCGCCTTCTGCACGCGGGTGATCGGGTCGCGGTCGTAGAGGATCTGCGAGTCCTTGTTCACCGCGTTCGAGAGCAGGATCTGCTCCGACTGGAACTTCGCGGCGTAGACGAGCCGGTTGAAGAAGTTGCCGAGGCTCGGACCGCCGTCGCCGGCGTAGGTGGTGGTCGCGTTCCCGCCGTTGTCGTCGTCCGAACCGGACGGGTAGTCGAGCTCCACGTCCTTCGTGCCCTTCGGCGCACCCACGATCGAGTAGGGCGGCGACGTCTCACCGAAGTACACGCGCTGCTGGAAGTCACCCAGCGCACCGTTCGACGGGATCCCGGACTCGAGGAACACCGGCTTGCCGTCGCTCGCGCGCTGGTTGCCGTAGGCCGCGGTGACGCCGTAGCCGTGGGTGTAGACGAACGCCCGGTTGTACTGCGTGTTCGCGGCCGAGCTGAGCCCGGCGAGGTCGATGTCGCGGACCGCGATGACGGTGTCCTCGGTCTCGCCCTTGACGTCGTAGCGGTCGACGTCCAGCTCCTTCGGGAACTGGTAGTACTGCCGGTACTGCTGCAGCTGGCTGAACGTGTCGGAGACGATCTTCGGGTCGATGAGACGGATGTTGGCCGTGGTCTGCGCGTCCTTCGCGAGCGCACCCGAGCTCGTCTCGGTCGTGGCGTCGTAGTTCTGTTCCTCGACGCCGGCGACACCGTAGGCGTCACGCGTGGCCTTGATGTTCCGCTCGATGTAGGCGGACTCGAAGGTGCGCTCCGAGGGCTTCACCTGCAGACGCTGGACGACCCACGGGTAGATGCCGCCGACGACGATCGCGGCGACGAGCAGCAGGCCCGTCCCGACGATCGAGATGCGCCAGCGGCCGATGACCGCCGTGACGATGAAGAGCAGCGCGACGATCGCCGCGATGCCCGCCATGATCTCGCGGCCCGGGATGACCGCGTTGACGTCGGTGTACTGGGCACCGGTGATGAGTGAGTTCGACTTCGTCAGCGCCGCGTACTGGTCGAGCCAGAGGCTGACGGCCTGCAGCGCGATGTAGAGCGCCGCCGTGACCGCCAGCTGGATGCGCGCGGCACGGGAGATCCGGACCTCGCGACCACCGAAGCGGAGCGCACCGTAGAGGTAGCTCGCAGCGAGCGCGGCGAGGCCGGCGATGAGGACGACGGCCGACGAGTAGGCCACGATCGAGCGCCAGAACGGCAGCTCGAACACGTAGAACCCGATGTCCAGTCCGAACTGCGGGTCGGTCTTGCCGAACGGCGTGCGGTTGAAGTACTCGAGGACCATGCTCCAGCGGCCCGCGGTCGAGAGCCCGGCGAAGATGCCGAGGACCACGGGGATGCCGATCATCACGGCGCGCCGCAGCGGCTCGATGACCTGCTGGTAGCGGTCGAGCTGCGAGTTGAGCTTCGCGTAGACCGGCCGGAACCGGAACGCGAGCGCGATGCTCACGAAGACCGGGACCGCCATGCCGAGGAATCCCGCCAGGAACATCAGGGTCCCGGCGATCCACCGGGTGGTGAGGACCTGCTGGAACCCGAGCTGCGCGAACCACGCGTAGTCGGTGTACAGGCTGGCGAAGATGAAGAAGGCGATCACCAGTGCGGCCAGCACGATGATCGTGACCACGATGGGGACCCGCGGCGAACGCCGCCCCGAGGTGGACGAGGTTGTCGTCACTTGATGTGCTCCAGACGTGTCGGACCGGCGGGCCCGGCTCGCGGCGGGCCGTCAGTGACACTGATCCTATGGGACCGGACCGAGCGTGAACCTGTACGGGGGCTCAGGACCGGGTCAGGACCCGCAGCGGGCGAGCTTCGCGGTGCTCCCGCCGTCGGCGATCGTCTGCAGGTCGGTGACGGCCTGGTCGAGCGTGGAGACGCTGTAGACGTCGAGCCCGTCCGGCACGTGCCCGACGACCTCGTCGCAGTTGTCCGCGGGGGCGAGGAACACCGTGGCGCCCGCGTCCGCGGCACCGTAGAGCTTCTGCCGGATCCCGCCGATGGGGCCGACCTCGCCGGCCGCCGTGATCGTGCCGGTGCCCGCGACGTGCTTGCCGCCGTTCAGCTTGCCCGGCGTGATCTCGTCGATGATCCCGAGCGCGAACATCATGCCGGCGGACGGACCGCCGACGTCCTGCAGGCGGATCGACACCTTGAAGGGGAACTCGTAGCGCTCGGTGACGCCGACCCCGAGCAGCGCCGTGCCCTGCTCGCTGCGCGGCGTCACCCGGACGTCCTTCGTCGCGCCGTCCCGTTCGACGGTGACGGTCGCGGGGCTCGAGGTGCCGTGCTGCGCGACGGCTTCGCGCAGGCTCACCGCGTCGGCGTTGGTCGTGAGCGACTTGCCGTCGAACGCCGTGATGACGTCGCCCTTCTCGATCGTGCCGTCGGCCGCTGAGCCCTCCTGCACGGCGCTGACCTCGAGTTCCGTGGGCAGGTCGTTCCCCTGCTGGATGAGCGCGGCGGCGACGGCTGACTGCTGCGACGCCTGCATGTCGGCGGAGTCCTGCTCGTTCACCTGCTCGGTCGTGGTGCCGCTCGGGTAGATCGCCTCGACCGGGATCACCGCCTGCGACCTGGTGAAGATCGCGCGGATCACGCTGGTCCACGACGGGCGGTTCGTGGCGTCGCCCTGGATGCCAACGGTGAGCATGTCGAGGGCGCCGGCCGTCGGGTACGTCTCGTGGCCGGACACCTGGATGAGCTTGACGTCCTTCGCGTCCTTGCCCGTCCCCTGCTCCTGGGTGCCGATCGTGTTGTAGACCGGCCCGGGGACCTCGATGAGGTACGGGCTGGGCAGCAGGCTCGCCAGCAGTCCCAGCACGACCGCGCCGATCAGGAACGCCCACCCGACGGTCCGGGCACGCGAGCGACGACGGGGCGCGGGGGCGAAGAGGGTCACGCGGGGTCCTTCCGAGGTGGGCACCCGCGCCTGGAGGCAGGGTGGTCGCCCGCGTCTCGCGACGGGGCTGTTCGCCCTGGGCGCAGCGCTTCGGGCGTTCCCACGGGGGCATCCCAGGTACGGCCCCGTGAGCAGCGATTAGCGTAGTCGGCATGCCTGATGAACCACAGCCGGGGCCGGACGACGACTTCCAGGAGATGCTGCGCAAGCTGCTCTCGGGCGAGGGGCAGATCGACCCGTCGCAGCTCGCCGGTGCCGCCGGTCTGCCGAACGACCCGGCATCCGTGGCGAACCTGATGAGCCAGCTCCAGCGTGCCGCGCAGTCCGGCGGTGACGGCATCGACTTCTCGGCCACCGCGGAACGCGCCAGCGCGATCGCTCGGGACGGCGGCCACCCCGTCGACCCGGCCACCTCGCAGGCGGCCGACCAGGCGTTCCAGGTCGCCGCGCTGTGGCTCGACGAGGTCACGACCGTCGCCGAGCTGACCGCGACCCCGAGTCTCTACACGCGTGAGCAGTGGGCCAAGGCGACCGTCCCGGTGTGGACGCAGATCGCCGAGCCGGTGGCCTTCAGCATCGCCGATGCCCTGACCGAGGCGATCGACCAGCGTGCTCCCGAGCAGCTCAAGGCGATGCTCGGCGACGTCTCGAAGGCGATGCGCGGCATCGGCGGGGCACTGTTCGCGATCCAGCTCGGCCAGGTCGTCGGGCAGCTGTCGAAGGAGGTCGTGTCCGGCGGTGACGTCGGCGTACCGCTCCTCGACGAGCAGGTCGCGGCACTCCTGCCCCAGAACGTCGCCGAGTTCGCCGAGGGCCTCGACGTCTCCGAGGACGAGGTCCGCATCTACCTCGCGGTCCGCGAACTCGCCCACGCCCGGCTCTTCCGGTCGGCACGGTGGCTCCGCCTGCACATCATCTCGTCCATCACGGACTACGCGCGGGGCATCCACATCCCCTTCGACCGCGTCGAGGAACTCGCGGCCGACATCGACCCGACCAACCAGGAGCAGCTGCGCGACGCACTCGCCTCGGGTGCCCTCATCCCGCCGCGGACCGCCGAGCAGGACGCCGCGCTCGCCCGACTCGAGACGATGCTCGCCCTGGTCGAGGGCTGGGTGGACACGGTCACCGCCGCGGCCACGGTCCGTCTCCCCAAGGCCGGAGCGATCGCCGAGATGGTGCGCCGTCGCCGTGCGGCCGGCGGCCCGGCCGAGTCGGCGTTCGCGACACTCGTCGGCCTCGAGCTGCGTCCGCGTCGTCTGCGTGAAGCCGCCGCGATGTGGCAGCGGGTGACCGACGAGCTCGGCGCCGAAGAGCGTGACGCCCTCTGGTCGCACTTCGACCTGGTGCCGACCTCGGACGACGTCGACGCACCCGACGCCCTCGTCGCACGGCTGCGGAACCCGTCCCAGACCGACGAGGACGACGCGTTCGACAAGGCCCTCGAGGACCTGCTGAACGACTCGACCGGTGCGCGTCCGCACGAGGACGAGTCCGGCCGCGTGGCCGACGACCCCGAGGGTGGAGCGGGCGACGAGCCCGGGAACGACACGGGCGACCAGCCCCGCTGAGTTCTCCACAGATCCCCCTGGTGACCCCACGCGTGCCGCGCACTCCGGCACCGTGGGGTCATGGGCATCCGCATCGATCCGACGCTCGAGTTCGTCTGGCGTGACCCCGCCACGGTCCAGCTCGGGGTCGATCCTCCACGCGCCGTCGTCGCGGTGCCCAGCACGGGGGAAGAACGGTTCCTCAACGGTCTGCGACGCGAGACCGGCCACGACGTGCTGGCAGGCCTGGCGGCCGCGTCGGGGTGCTCGCCGGAACGTGCTGCGGGTGTGCTCGGTGCCGCGTCGCCCGCGGTGGTCGAGGTCCTGCCCGAGCCGCTCGAACGCATCGAGGTGCACGGCACCGGTGTCCTCGCCGACGCCGTGGCGACGTTCCTGTCCGGCGAGGGCGTGACGGTCAGCCGCACCACCGCGCCCGCCGGAGGGCCGATCGTGCTGCCCGAGCCCGAACCACGCCTGGCCGTGGTGGTGGCCGACCACGTCGTCGACCCGGCGCTCCGCGCCGCGTGGACCCGCCGGGGTGTGCCGCACCTGGCGGTCGTCGTCGGCGACGGACGCGTCCGTCTCGGTCCGTTCGTCGTGCCGGGAGCCGGGCCGTGCCTCCAGTGTGCTGAGTACGCACGCGTCGACGACGACCCGGCCTGGCCGGCCATCGCCGCCCAGGTGTGGGGGCGGCACCCGACACCGCTGTCCCCGTGGCGGGCGGCGGCGGTGGCCGCTGCCACGACGCGGATGCTGCTGGAACGACTCCCGCTCCGGACGCAACGAGCCGACCCCGACCAGCTCGTCTTCGAGCGCGACGACCTGTCGGTCAGCCGTTCGCCGGTCCGGCCCCATCCGCGGTGCGCGTGCCGAGCGCTGCCAGGAACCGACTCGGAGCCCGGGCTCCCCCACGCGTGGAGCCCTGTTGCGACCACGTGATCGTGACGGAACGGCGGGCGCGTGTCAGCCCGACGTAGAACAGGCGTCGTTCCTCGTCCACCTCGGTGTCGGTCGACGCGTGCGAGATCGGCAGGAGCCCCTCGGCGGCGCCGGCGATGACCACGTGCGGCCACTCCAGACCCTTCGACGAGTGCAGCGTCGCGAGCGTGACGGCGTCGACCTCGGGCTCGTGGTGCGTCGCCGCACGGTCCACCAGGTCCTGGGTGAACTGCTGCATCGTCGTACCCGCGGGGGCGTCCTCGGCCAGGCCCATGATCGCCTGCAGCGCTTCCCACTGCTCGCGGACTGCGCCGGTGCCCTCCGGCGGCGTCTCCGTCCAGCCGCTGACCTGCAGCACCAGCCGGACCCGTCGGGTCAGCTCGTCGTCGGTCTGCCGGATCGCCTCGCCGCGCATGTGGTGGACGGCGAGCTTGACCTCCGGGCGGTTGAAGAACCGGGTCCCGCCCTGCACGCGGTAGGGGATGCCGTTCCGTCCGAGCGCGGACTCGAGCGCAGCGGACTGCGCTCCGACTCGGAAGAGCACGGCGCAGTCCCCGTAGGACGCTCCGGCCCCGACGAGCTCGGCGATGCGCCGGGCGATGGTCTGTGCCTCGTCGCCGTCGTGGACGCAGGCCAGCACGACCGGTTCCGGGCCCGGTTCCTGGCTCTGGGCCACCAGGTCGAGCGCGCCGGGCTGGCCGCGCATCAGCGTGTTGGCAGCGGACACGACCTCGCGGGTGGAGCGGTAGTTCCGCTCGAGGCGCAGGACCGACCCGCGCGGGAACTCCGACCCGAACCCGAGCAGGTAGTCGCTCGATGCGCCGGCGAACGAGTAGATGGTCTGACTGGCGTCACCGACGACGCACAGGTCGTCACGGCCGCCCAGCCAGGCCCGCAGCAGGTCGTGCTGCACGGGCGAGACGTCCTGGTACTCGTCGACGACGAAGAACCGGTACTGCTGCCGCACGTACGACGCCACGCGGGGCTCGGACTCGACCATGCCGAGGGTCGCCAGCAGGACGTCCTCGAAGTCCAGCTGCCGCCGGTCGTCCTTCAGTCGCTCGTACGCCTTCATCAGGTCGATGACCCGGCGCGGTGTGGTGTCCCGCGGCATCACCCGGTCGGCGGCGGCGGCCTCGTACTCGTCGAGCGAGAGCATCTGCACCTTGCGCCACTCGACCTCGGCGGCCAGGTCGCGGAGCACCGGGGTGTCGACGTTCATGCCGACCGTGTCCGCGGCGTGGGCGATCATCCGCCCCTTGGACTCGACGATCTTGGGGGCGTGCCCGCCGACGGTGTCCGGCCAGAAGTAGCTGAGCTGCGCCATCGCCGCGGCGTGGAAGGTGCGCGCCTGGACCGTCCCGGCCCCGAGCGCGCGCAGGCGCGACCGCAGTTCGCCTGCGGCACGGGTCGTGAAGGTCAGCGCGAGGACGTGGTTCGGCGCGTAGGTCCCGGTGGCGACGCCGTAGGCGATCCGGTGCGTGATCGCACGGGTCTTGCCCGTCCCGGCGCCGGCGAGCACGGCGACCGGACCGAGCAGGGTGCGGGCGACAGTCCGCTGCTCGGCGTCGAGCGCGGCGAGCAGTTCGTCGGGCGACGGCGGCCGGGGCTCGACTGCCCCGGCACCCGTTGCACCGCGCGGACCCGTGACGCTCACGGCAGGTCCAGCGGCCCGCCGTACCACTCCTCGATGATGGCGCGGGCGATCGAGGTGCGTCCCGGCAGCAGCAGGGTGTCGCCGGCGCGCTCGCGGATCTCGTCGCGCGAGAACCACCGGACGTCCAGGATCTCCACGCCGTCGGGGCGGGCGGTCGTCGGGTCACCGCCGGCTGCGCGGGCACGGAAGCCCACCATCAGCGACGCCGGGAACGGCCACGGCTGCGAGCCGAGGTACTCGGGCTCCTCGACACGGACGCCGGACTCCTCCCAGACCTCGCGGCGGACGGCGTCCTCGAGCGACTCCCCCGGCTCGACGAACCCGGCCAGCAGCGAGTACCGGTCGGCGTCCCACGCGGCGTTGGAACCGAGCAGGATCCGGTCGTCGGCGTCGACGACCCCGACGATGATCGCCGCGTCCGTGCGCGGGAAGAGGTCGTGCCCCTCGGGGTCGCGCCGGACCCATCCGCCGCTCACGACGGCAGTGGGTGAGCCGGTGCGCGGCGAGAAGCCGTGCACGGCGTGCCAGTTGGCCATCGCGACGGCTTCGACCGCCAGGCCCTGGTCGCGCGGCGAGAGCTCGGTGCCGAACATCCGGAGGCTCTGCCAGGCGTCGTCGTCGGGTTCGATGGCGGTGGCCGTCGCGCTGTCGATCAGGGCGGCGACGAAGCGGGTACCCGCCGGGGCATCGGCGGCGTCCGACACCGCACGGCCGAGGTACAGGGTCACGGTGTCGACCGGGATCTCCGTCGCGGTCACGAAGCGCAGGGTGCCGTCGGCGTTCCGGAGCATCTCGGCACCGCGCACCGGCAGGTACCGGGTGTGCTCGTCCTCGCGCAGGACACGCTCGACGTCGTCGGTCGTGCGGAACTCGGCGTCGCGGTCGAGTTCGTTGCGGGAGAGCGGGAGCCGGGCGGCGAACTCGACGGTCACGGCGGGAGAGCTCCTCGGATCGGGTGCGGACGTGCAGGAGACGTGCGGTGGGCGTGCGGGCCGCCGAACAGCGTGGCGTGCAGCCGTGCACGCGTCACGCGCCTACCCTGAGGGGCATGGCGGGATCCCAGTTCACTCTAGCCGCGTTGGCGACGACGGCCGTTCCAGGTCTCCTCGTCACGGGAACGCGCACGCTCGGCTCGGCCGCGGCCGGCGACTACGAGTCGGCGCTCCTCCGCGACGCCGACGGCACCGAGATCGTCATCCGCCGCCCCCGGAACCAGCGTGCCGAGGCGCGGCAGTCGGCCGACCTCGTCGCCATCCGCGCGCTGAGCGCCGGCATCCGCACACGCCTGCCGTTCGGCGTCGCCGAGTACCGCGGCCAGGCGCCGATCGGGTCGACGCGCGCCATCGTCACGACGCGGCTGGCCGGGGCTCACCCGACCCTCGCGTCGCTCGTCGAGCGCCCCGACCTCGCCACCAGCGTCGGCCGTGCCCTCGCCGCGATCCACCAGCTGCCGACGAGCTTCGTCTCCGACGCCGGCCTGCCGTCGCTCACGCCGTTCGAGGTGCTCCGGTCCGCCGTCTCGGTGATGGACCGCGCCGTGGCGACCAAGCTCGTCCCCGCCGCGCTCGTCGAACGCTGGGAGGGTGCCGCCCGCGACCAGCAGCTCTGGCAGTTCACGCCGACCGTCGTGCACGGTTCGCTCGGCACCGGCGCCCTGCTCGTCGACGGCGACGCGGTGACCGGGGTCCTCGACTGGGGCGAGCTGCGGCTCGGCGACCCGGCGAAGGACCTCGCCTGGGTGCTCGCCGGCCGCCGCGACGCCTTCGACACCGTCCTCAGCGCCTACGAGGCGAACGGCGGCGGACGCGACCGCCAGCTCGCACAGCGTGCACGCGTGCACCACGAACTCGAGACGGCGCACTGGCTGCTGCACGGCGTCCAGGCGAAGAGCACCGAGGTCGTCGACGACGCCGTCGCGATGATGCACCGCCTGGTCGACGCGGTGCACGCCCCGAGTGCGGAACCACTGCAGTCCGTGTCACCCGAGACGATGGAGATCGGCGAGGTGGAGCAGCTGTTGTCCTCCACCGAACGCCGCCACGGCTGACGCTTCGTGAGCAGGAATGGTCGGGTCGCTGCGGCGCACCCGACCATTCCTGCTCACGAAGTGCGGCAGGAGTCGTGGACGCGACCGCCTGGAGGCCCGGCGCGGGTCCGGCGGACCGGCACCGGGCCTCCAGGGCGGAGCGCGACACGGGCGCAGCGCGACACGGGCGCAGCGCGCGCGACGGGCGCAGCGCGCCCGTAGGACGTCAGCCGATGGCCTCGGACCACGCACGCTCGAGTCCGGCGCGGTCGAGCAGCTCGGTCGGACGGACCTCCAAGTCGTCGGCGACGAAGTAGAACACCGCGTCGACCTGGTCGAGCGGTCGCCCGGTGAACTCGGCGTAGGCGACGCGGTACAACGCGAGCTGCAGGGTTCGGCGGGCCAGGTCGTCCGCCCCCGACGGCGCCTTGCCCGTCTTCCAGTCGACCACCTCGGCGCGCCCGTCGATCTCGTACACGGCGTCGAGCTTGCAGACCACGCTGTGGCCGAGGAACGGGATGTGGATCTCGCGCTCGACCTCGATCGGCGTCAGCCCGGCCCACCGTGAGCCGTCGAACGTCGCCTGGAAGTCCGCGAGTCGACGGGCGTCGTCGTCGGTGACCACGGCGTCCGGCGATGCGTCGACGAGGTCGTCGGCATCGAGGTCGAGCTCGCCGTCCCACACGTCGAGCGTCTCGAGCGCGCCGCCGCTCCGTGCCCGCTGTTCCACCCACTGGTGGAACAGCGTGCCGAGCCGGGTGGCGCGGTACGGGCGCTCCGGCATCGGCCGGCGGAGCCGCTCGGCCACGGAGTCGGGTTCGGTCAGGTAGTCCTTGAAGCCCGACGCCGGGACCCGGTGCGGGACGGCGACCGCGTGCTTCGCGTTCCGGGTGGCGTGCCGTTCGGCGAGCAGCAGGTCGATGTCGGCTGCGAAGCGCCCCGCAGCACCGGGGTTCGCGTTCCGCACCCGCTCGGCGGCAGCCAGGACCCGCGGCGCGCGCTGCCCGAACGGCACGTGCGGCCAGGTCTGGGTCGCGCCGCTCTCCCCCATCGGGTTCTCGTCGTGCACCGTCGTCTCCGGGATCGCCGCACCGTCGATGACGCCGGCGTCCACCAGGTCGCGCAGGTAGCGGCTCGGCTCGGTGGGTCGGACCCCGCCGGCCCAGAACGAGCCGGACACCAGCAGGTCGTGCTTGGCACGGGTCAGGGCGACGTAGGTCAGCCGGCGCTCCTCGTCCTCGTTGCGGGCCTTCACCTGTTCCTTGAAGGCGTCGATCGCCGCGGTGACGTCCTTCTGGGTCTCCTGCCCGCGCCATGCGAGTCGCGGCAGCTCAGCGGCGTCCCCACGGAACTCGTACGGCAGTCGGCCGAACCCGAGCCAACCGGACGAGCCCTCCTGCGGACGCGCCGGCAGGCCGCCCTCGACCATCCGGGGCACCGCGACGGCGTCCCACTCGAGCCCCTTGGACCCGTGGATCGTCAGGATCTGCACGGTGCCGGCCTCGGGCTCCTCGGACCGCGGGCCCATGTCGTCCCGTCGGGCTGCGGCGTCGATCCACCCGAGGAACGAACCGAGGTCGGCGCGGTCGTCGGTCGACACGAAACCGGCGAGCTCGTCGATGAAGGCGTCGAGGTACGCGCCGCTGCCCTGTTCGTGCGCGGCGACCTCGATGTCGAGTCGCATCTCCTGCACGACGAGCGTCACGAAGTCGACCAGGTCGCTCCCCGCGCGTGAGCGGAGCATCGCGAGCTGCCCGCCGAGCGCACGCATCCGGCTGCGACCCGCGGGGGTGATGCCCTCGAGCGCGCCGTGCTCGTCGGGTGCGGTCGCGACGAAGTCGAGCGCGTCGACGATCGACCCGTGCTCCCCGGCAGCAACCGATGCACGGAAGGCCGCGGTCAGGTCGTCGTCGAGGCGCTGCTGGGTGTGGTCGCGCTGGAACAGCCACCGGGCGAGCTGGTGCAGGGCGACGATGTCCGCCGCCCCGACCCGCCACCGTGCACCCGCGAGCAGCCGGATCAGGTCGTTGCCGGCCGCCGGGTCGTGCAGGACGCGCAGGCACGCCACCAGGTCGACGATCTCCGGACGCTGGAGCAGTCCGCCGGTGCCGAGCACGTGGTACGGCACCCCACGGGCACCGAGCGCCGCCGTGAACGCCGCGAGGTCCTTCCGAGCCCGCAGCAGCAGCGCCATCGAGCCCGCCGGGTTCTGCCTGCGGTGGTCCTGGAACCACGCCGCGACCTCGTCGGCCTCTTCCGGCAGAGTCTCGGGGAACACCACCCGCACGGTGCCGGCGTCCGCACCCGGCCGGGGCGAGAGCCGTTCGACGTCGACCTCGGACGCCTCGGACAGCGGTGACACGATCGCGTTCGCCCCCGCGAGCACGTCCACCGGGTTCCGCCAGCTGGTCGACAGCGCGAAGGTGACGGGTTCGGCCACGCCGGGTTCGTCGCCGCCGAAGTCGTGCGGGAACCGGGCGAGGTTCGCGGCACTCGCACCACGGAACCCGTAGATCGACTGGTGCGGGTCGCCGACCGCCATCACCGAGTGCCCGCGGAACAGCCGGGCGAGGAACCGGGTCTGCACGACCGAGGTGTCCTGGTACTCGTCGAGGAGCACCACCCCGTACCGGCTCCGCAGGTCCGTGACGACGCGTGGGGCCGACTCGGCCGCGGCGAGCGCGAGGGCGATCTGGTCGGAGAACTCCACGAACCCGCGGTCGACCTTCTGTCGTCGGAACTCGGCGACCAGGTCGGCCAGGGGTTCGAGGGCGCTGATCGCGGCGACCGCGTCGGTGATCGCCTTGTACGGCTTGCCGCGGTTGCCGGGGAGTTCGAGCAGCTCCGAGAACTCGATCGCGAACCGGCGCAGGTCCTCCGGTTCGACGAGGTGCTCCGAGGTGGCACCGGCGAGCGCGACCACGGCTGCGGTCAGGGTGTCGACGTCGCGGTCGAGGCCGGCGAGCCGGTCGTCGCGGGCGGCCACCACCACCCGACGGGCGAGCTGCCAGGCCGACGGTTCGGTCAGCACCTGGGACTCGCCGTCACGCCCGACGAGCAGGGCGTTCTCGCGGAAGACCGCGTTGGCGAAGGCGTTGTACGTCGAGACCGTGGGTGCCTCGAAGGCGTCCCCGGGGGTGATCAAGCCCACGTCCTCGAGCGCACGGATGCGGTCGTTGATGCGGACGGAGAGCTCGCCGGCGGCCTTGCGGGTGAAGGTCAGGCCGAGGACCTCGTCGGGGCGGACGAGTCCGTTGGCCAGCAGCCAGACGACGCGCGAGGCCATCGTCTCGGTCTTCCCGCTGCCGGCACCGGCGACGACCAGCGCCGGCACGAGCGGTGACTCGATGACGGCGCGCTGCTGGGCGGTGGGACGGGGGCGGCCGAGAGCGTCGGCGATGGCGTCGGCGCCGTGCCGGATGACGGGCGGTGCAGCGGCAGCCGTGTCGGTCGTGCCCGCTGTGTCGGTCGTGCCCGCCGTGTCGGTCGTGTCCGCCGTGTCGCTCACCAGGTCACCTCCGCCACCACGTGGATCCGGCACTCGACCCCGGTCCGGGCCTTCTCGCAGTGGTCGTCCACGTTCGCCACGAAGGTCCGGCCGGCCATGCCCCGCGCCACTCCGTGCAACCGCTCGCGGTAGGCCTCGCACGCCTCGGCGTCGAACGCGTGCTGGGTCCGCTCGGAGTACGCCTGTCCGCCGCGGGGGTTCTGGACGAAGACCAGCCGGGCGTCGGTCATCGGCGACCCCGCCGGCACGCCCTCGACCGCGCCGTCCTCGACCGCGAGTTGGTAGGCGCCGAGCTGCGGGTGTTCCGGCATGTCGTTCTTCTCGCTGGGCATTGAACGGCCGGTCTTCAGGTCGACGACGCTCACGCGCCCCTCGGGGTCGACCTCGATGCGGTCGATGCTCCCCCGGATCCGGGCGGGCCCGGTCACGAGCGCGAACGAGGTCTCGGCGCCGAGCAGTCGACGGCCGGCGCTGGCGAAGGTGCGGAGGTAGTCGCTCAGCCCCTCGATCATCCGCCGGGTCCGGGCACGTTCGCGGTCGGCGACCCAGGGCGACTCGAACGTGAGCTCGTCCCACCGCGCCTCGACCCGCTCCCACAGCGACTCGACGTCGATCTCGGTGGCGTGCTCCATCGCTTCGTGCACGATCGTGCCGATGCCCATCGCCGGGCTCGGGGCACCGCCGCCGAAGGTCTGCGCGAACCAGTGCACCGGGCACTCCTCGAAGGTGCCGATCCGCGACGGCGACACGGATACTGCCGGAGCGACGGGTTCGCCGCCCTCGACCTCGGGCGCGGGCTCGGCGTCGAGGTCGACCAGGGGGTCGTCCGTGGTCGGCTCGGCGAGCCCGTACCACTCGTCCGGGTCCGCCCCGGGGACCTCGGCCTCGGCCAGGCGGGCCAGCGCGGACGCGGCCTCGTGGTCGCCGGAGCCCACCACGCGGCGGCGCAGCGACCCGGCGAGCCCACGCAGGGACAGCGGGTGGACGGTCGGCTGACGGTCCGGCGGCACCGGGACGAGCCGGACGAAGGGTGACGGCGACTCGTCGTCGTTCGCGACCGTGCCGATGACGACCTGAGTGGTGGCCCGAGAAACGGCCCGGGCGAACAGCCGCAGTTCGTCGGCGACCACGGCGGCTCGGTCGTCGATGGGTGATCGCTCGACCCCGGCAGCGGCGCGGACCAGGCCGTCCGGGTCGAGCAGACTGCCGCGCACCCGGGTGTTCGGCCAGACGCCGTCCTGCAGACCGAGCACCACGACCACGTCGCACTCGAGCCCGATCGTCGCCGAGGGCGTCAGCACCCGCACCCGGCCGGCGGTCCGGTCGGGGCCGATCGAGTCCTCCGGTAGGTCGGCGCCGAGCAGGTCGTCGACGAAGACCCGCGCGGGGGCGTCCGGCGTGCGCTCGACGAAGCGCTTGGCGGCGGTGAACAGGCCGACGACGGCGTCCAGGTGCCGGTCGGCTTCCCCGGCGCCGACCCCACCGGCGGCGGACTGGGCGCCCCATGACTTCGCGAGACCGCTGCGTTCCCAGAGGCCCCAGAGGATCTCCTCGATGCTCGATCCCGCCTGGGCGTCGGCACGCGCCTGCACCAGGCTCCGGGCCAGCCGGGTCGCTCGTCGTGCGAACCCGGCGTCCACCGTCGCCAGGCGCTCCGGTGCGCCCAGGGCATCGACCAGCAGTTCGTCGGCGGTGCGGCTGCCGTCGCCCGCGAGTTCCTCGCGCCGCAGGGCGAGCCGGAGCCGACGCATCGCCAGGGTGTCGAGGCCTCCGAGGGGCCCGGTGGCGAACGCGGTGGCCAGGGCGGCGTCGAGCGGCAGGACGTCGAGCGCCACCGCGGCCGCGTCGAGCAGCGCCCGCGCCGCGGAGTCGTCGCGCGGACGGACGGGCGCGGCACCGGCGGTCGCCGGGACCTCGGCCACGGAGAGTGCCCGGACGAGTTCGGGGATGGCAGCACCGCTGCGGGTGACCACGGCCATCCGGTGCCACGGCACACCGTCGAGCAGGCGGTGTTCGCGCAGTCGACGGGCGATCGCCACGACGAGCGCGGACCGGCTGGCGGCTTCGAGGTGCACGACGGCGTCGGGCCGCGCATCCTGGTCGCCCGCCGACGCGCTGCGCTGCCGACCGGCCGCCGCGGTGCCGATGCGACCCGTGACGCCGGTGATCAGGGCACGGATCGGGGCGGGGTGCCGGTGCACGGCGCCGAGGAACAGCTCGTCGACGCGGTCCACCCCGAGTCGCACGGCCAGCCGACCGAGCACGTCCGGTTCGGCGCCGCGGAACGCCGAGGCGGCGATGTCCGGGTCGCCGAAGGCCACCACCTGCACGCCGGAGCGCGCGAGTGCCCCGAGGAGCGCGATCTCACCCTCCACCAGTTCCTGCGTGTCGTCGACCACGACCAGGCGCAGGGCGGCGATGCTCGCGGGGAGCTCGTGCCGCAGCACCGCGGCGGTGGCGTACGCCACGAGTTCGCCGGAGTCGAGCCCGGTCGGCCGGAACGCGGTGACCGATGCCCGGTAGTCGTCCACGAAGTCCCCGACGGCCCGCCACTCGGGCCGTCCGAGCTCGTCGCCGAGTTCCCGCATGTCGTCGGGCTCGACGCCGGCTGCCACGGCACGCATCATGACGTCGCGCAGGGCGGTTCGGAACCCCGCTCGCTCCCGGACGACGGCGGTGATGGGGTCGGGCCAGGTCGGTCCGGCTCCGTCGAGTTCGTGGCCGGCGAGCAGGTCGGCGATGATCCGGTCCTGCTCCCCGCCGGTCAGCAGCGTCGGGGGTTCCTGCCCCTGCACCGACGCCGCGTGGGTGACGATCTGGAACGCCAGCGAGTTCACGGTGCGTGCAAGGGCACCCGGCACGACCCGGTCGACCGCCCGAGCGAGCCGGTCGCGCAGCGCCGTCGCGGCCGTCCGCGCCGAGGTCAGGGCGAGCACCGTCGCGTGGCCGTCGGGGGTGATCGCGTCGGGTCGGGTCAGCCGGTCGGCGACGAGCCGCGCGAGCGTGGTCGTCTTGCCGCTGCCGGGCGCACCGATCACCGCGGCGTGACGGCCGTCCGGCAACGCGAGCACCGCGGCCTGCGAGGGGTCGTCGACCAGTGCGCGCGCGAACCCGGTGTCCTCGGGAGCGGGCATCAGCGTGGTCTGCGGCACGCTCGTACGGTACCCAGGACCGCCGACAGCACCGCTGCGGACGCGCGGGGCACCGGTCGTCACGCCGTCGAGTGCGCCCGCGGCGAACGCCCGATGCCGCACGGGACCGCTCGGATACGCTGTGCTCGTGGACATCAAGATCGGCATCATCAACAGCCCCCGCGAGATCGCCTTCGAGACCGCCCAGACCGCGGACGAGGTCGAGAAGGCCGTGTCCGAGGCGCTCACCGCCAAGTCGACGCACCTGTCGCTGCAGGACGACAAGGGCCGTCGCTTCATCGTCCCCGTCTCGGCCCTGGCGTACGTCGAGGTCGGCGCGGAAGAGGCACGGCGCATCGGCTTCGTCGCCTGACGACGTGGAACTGCTCTTCGCCGTCCTCGGCGGCATCATCATCGGTGCGGTCGCGCACGTGATCCTGCCGTGGCGGTCGAACCGTGGCGTGCTCGTCGGCCCAGCGGTCGGCGGCATCGCCGCAGCAGTGCTCTGGGAAGCGCTGACCTGGGCCGGGTGGCGGTATGACGGCACCTGGATCTGGGTCGTGGCCCTCGTGGGGTCCGGCGCGATCGCCCTCGTCATCGAGTGGCTCCTCGGCACGCAGCGCGACAAGCGCGACGCCGAGTACTACGAGCAGCTCAAGACGCGCGGCGCCTGACGCTCGAGCAACTCAGACGCGCGGCGACTGACGCTCGACCGCTCAGGCCGTCAGCCCGAGCGCGTCCATCCGTCGGGTGTGCGCGGCGATGAGTTCGGTCCAGACCGGCTCGAGCCGCTCCTGGTCCTCGCGGGCGTGCGACGCCAGCGCCGACCGGGCGACGAGCAGGGTGTCGCCCACCAGACGGCGTCCCCACATCGCCAGACGCGAACCGATCTGCGGGTCGTCCTCGATGTGAGCCGTCAGCTCCTCGACGACCGCCGCTTCCTCGCGCGCGTCGAACACCGACCGCAGCCGCTGCCGCACGTCGAGCGGCAGCGAGCGGAGCAGGTTGCCGAACAGGTCGTTCAGGATGCCGGCCGTCACGTAGCCGGTCAGCATCGACTCGTACCAGTCGGCGCCGCTCGTCCGTTCGAGGAACAGGTCGATCGCCTCGCGGTGCGGGGCCATCAGCGCCGCCGGGTCTCCGCCGCTGCGCTCGATCTCGGCCACGATCGTGCGGTGCCGCTCGAGCGCCGTGGTCGCGAGGACCCCGGTGACCAGACGGCCGGAGAGCGTCGGTGCCGAAGCACCGGCTCGTCCCATCGTCTCGTAGACGGAGAGCTGCAGGTATGCGGCCTGCCCCAGGTAGACGTCGAGCTCGGGGGTGACGTCGTCGAGCGCGAGCCGCTTGACCTGCGCAGCTCCGCGCGGGTTCCGCGACGCGAGCCATGCTGCAGCGAGCTGCGCCGCGCGCTTCCGGTTCCACCACGACACCACCCGACCAGCATAGAGGGCGCGCCCCGTGGGACCCGCCGGTCGCCCCGCTCGGCGCCCGGACCGGACCGCCCGACTCCCCGAAGCACCCCGCCGCGCCCCGGAGGACGGCCCCGTCGGTAGACTGGCCCGGACTTCCACCAGAACTAAGGTGATTCTTTGACTTTCTCAGACCTCAACATCGACCAGGACATCGTCGATGCACTGGCCGGCAAGGGCATCATCGAGCCCTTCCCGATCCAGGAACAGACCATCCCGCTCGGCCTGACCGGCCAGGACATCATCGGCCAAGCCAAGACGGGTACCGGCAAGACGCTCGGCTTCGGCCTGCCGCTGATCCAGCGACTCGGTGCCGATCCGGCGCACGGCGTGAAGGCGCTCGTCGTCGTCCCGACCCGTGAACTCGCGGTCCAGGTCACCGAGGACCTCGAACTCGCGGCCTCGAACCGTCCGACCACGGTCGTCTCGATCTACGGCGGCAAGGCCTACGAGGGCCAGGTGGAGCAGCTCAAGGCCGGTGCCCAGATCGTCGTCGGCACGCCCGGGCGGCTCATCGACCTGCAGCGGCAGCGGCTGCTCGACCTCTCCCACGTGCAGGAGGTCGTGCTCGACGAGGCCGACCGCATGCTCGACCTCGGGTTCCTGTCGGACATCGAGCGCATCTTCCAGGCCGTCCCCGAGGTGCGGCACACGATGCTGTTCTCGGCGACGATGCCCGCGCCGATCGTCGCGCTCGCCCGCCGGTTCATGAGCCGTCCGGTGCACATCCGGGCGACCGACCCGGACGAGGGCCTCATGCAGGCCAACATCAAGCACCTCATCTACCGTGCGCACTCCCTGGACAAGGACGAGGTCATCGCCCGCATCCTCCAGGCCGAGGGCCGCGGCAAGACCGTGATCTTCACCCGCACCAAGCGTGCCGCGGCGAAGCTCGTCGAGGAGCTGAAGGACCGCGGGTTCAACGCCGCAGCGGTGCACGGCGACCTCAACCAGGAGCAGCGCGAGCGCGCGATGGCGGCGTTCAAGGCCGGCAAGCGCGACGTGCTCATCGCCACCGACGTCGCCGCCCGCGGCATCGACGTGGACGACGTCACGCACGTGATCAACCACACGATCCCGGACGACCCGGACACGTACCTGCACCGCGCCGGCCGCACCGGCCGCGCCGGCAAGACCGGCATCGCGGTCACGTTCGTCGACTGGGACGACCTGCACAAGTGGACGCTGATCGACAAGGCGCTCGAGTTCGGCATCCCCGAGCCCGTCGAGACCTACTCGTCGTCGCCCCACCTGTTCGAGGAACTCGACATCCCCAAGGGCACCAAGGGCCGTCTGCCCGGCTCGTCGTCGCACGCCGCCTCGGCTGGCGCCCCCGTCGAGAAGCGCAGCAGCGACCGCCCGGCATCGGGTTCGGGTTCGCGTGACGCGTCGCGTTCGCGGTCGCGCAGCCGCACCCGGTCAGGAGGCTCGGAGCAGTCCGCCCCGCAGGCTCCGGCCACCGAGTCGGTCGCCCCCACCACCGCGGCGGGCACCGAGGACGGCTCGGCCGTCGAAGGTGGTTCCACCACCGACGGTGCCGCGAAGCGTCGTCGCCGTCGCCGCCGTCGCGGAGCCGGCACCGGCGATGCCTCGGCGACCGCCTCGGCACCGCAGGGCACGTCGGACGGCGAGTAGCGCCTCCAGACCGAAGGGCCCGTCGCTGACGCGACGGGCCCTTCGTCGTCCCCGCCCGCCGACTGCCCCGCGAGGGCGACAGATCGCCGCGAACTGTCAGCGGGTATCTGTCGCTTTCGCGGATGGGTCAAGCCGCGCCGACCGAGATCT
Source organism: Curtobacterium sp. MCLR17_059 (assembly GCF_003234665.1). Lineage (NCBI taxonomy): Bacteria > Bacillati > Actinomycetota > Actinomycetes > Micrococcales > Microbacteriaceae > Curtobacterium > Curtobacterium sp. MCLR17_059. The sequence continues at coordinate 60,800 of NZ_QKSU01000004.1, forward strand.
GTCGCTTCGGTGGGACGACGCGACGCGTCAGGCCAGGCGCGAGCCGGGTCCGACCACGGGAGCGCTGCCCGTCGCCTCGGACACGATCGCGTCGAACGAGACGCGTGCGGTGCGGTGCTCCCCCAGCCGGTTCGGCTTGCCGGTGCCGTGGTAGTCGCTCGAACCGGTGACGAACAGGCCGTAGCGCGTCGCCCAGTCGAGCAGGGTGCGCTTGCCGTGTGCCAGGTTCTCGCGGTGGTCGACCTCGAGCCCGCCGAGCCCGGCGTCGACCAGGTCGCGGAGCATCGGCTCGTCGATGACGATCCCGCGCGAGGACGCCGCCGGGTGCGCGATGACGGGCACGCCGCCGGCCTGCCGGATGAGTTCGACGCCGCGCAGGGGCGACGGTGCCTCGTGGGGTTCGTAGTAGCCGGACGCCGGGTGCAGGATGCCGCGGAACGCCGCGGACCGGTCGGACTCGAGCCCGCGGGCGACCAGGGCGTCGGCGATGTGCGGACGGCCGATCGTGGCACCGGGGCTGGACTGGGCCAGGACGTCCGCCCAGGTGATCGGGTGGTCCTCGGCGATGCGGTCGACCATGCGGTGCGCGCGGGACAGCCGGCCGTCGCGGATCCGGGTCGTCTCCTCGACCAGTCCGGGGTGTTCGGGGTCCACAAGGTAGCCGAGCACGTGCACGCTGCGGTAGCCGATGCGCGTGCTCAGCTCGAGGCCCGGCAGCAGGGTCAGGGGCAGCTCGTGCGCCGCGGCCGTGGCGTCCGCCCACCCCGCGGTCGTGTCGTGGTCGGTCAGCGCGACGGCGTCGAGTCCGGCGGCCGCGGCCGCTCGGACGAGCTCCGCGGGACGCTCGGTGCCGTCGGAGACACTGGAGTGCGCGTGCAGGTCGATGAACGGGTCTGGCACGTGGCCAATGCTATCCACAGGTGAGCGGCCGCACAGGCCGGGTGTCGCCCGGCGGTGCGATGATGGACGCATGGCCGACACGACTCCCCGCGCGACGAGCAACCGATCCACGACCCCCGGGTCCTCGACCTTCAAGGACTTCATCGGGTCGCAGTGGGCCGAGCGCTCGGAAGCGCAGCCCGAGCCCCGCGAGCAGGCCGCGTTCGCCGCCGAGCGTCGCGCGCGCATCTCCGAGCTGCACCCGGGCCGCACGATCGTGGTGCCGGCCGGGCAGGCCAAGGTCCGCTCGAACGACTGCGACTACCCGTTCCGCCCGCACTCCACCTTCGCGCACCTGACCGGCTGGGGCACCGACACCGTCGTCGGCTCCGTGCTCGTGATGACGCCGAACGGCTCCGGCCACGACGCCACGCTGTACTTCCGCGCCACCGCGGGCCGCGACTCGGAAGAGTTCTACGCCAACCCCGAGATCGGGGAGTTCTGGGTCGGGCCGCGCCCCTCGCTCGACGCCGTCGCCGCCGACCTCGGACTGGCCACCGCCGACCTCGGGGCGTTCACGGCCGTCGCCGATGCACTCGACGCATCGGCGCTGCTCGTGCGTGAAGCCGACGACGACCTGACCCGTTCCCTCGACGCCCGCATCGGCGCGGCCATCGGTGGCGCGGACGAGACCGAGGGGTCGCCGGCCACCGACGACCTGCTCGCCCGCGACCTGTCCGAGCTGCGACTGGTCAAGGACGCGTACGAGGTCCGTGAGCTCCGCAAGGCCGTCGACGCCACGAAGCACGGGTTCGACGACGTCATCGGCGACTTCGACGCCGTGCTCGCGCACCCGCGCGGTGAGCGCATCGTCGAGGGCACGTTCAACCGCCGGGCGCGCGCCGACGGCAACACCGTGGGCTACGACACCATCGCCGCCTCGGGCCACCACGCCTGCATCCTGCACTGGACGCGCAACGACGGTGCCGTGCAGCCGGGCGACCTCATCCTCATCGACGCCGGGGTCGAGGTCGACTCGTTCTACACCGCCGACATCACCCGCACGCTGCCGGTGAGCGGCACGTTCTCCCCCGTGCAGCGGATGGTCTACGAAGCCGTGCTCGAGGCCGCCGACGCCGCGTTCGCGATCGTCAAGCCGGGCATCACGTTCCGCCAGGTGCACGCCACCGCGATGGAGGTCATCGCGCGCAAGACCGCCGAGTGGGGCTTCCTGCCGGTCTCTGCCGCCGAGTCGCTCGAGCCGGACAACCAGTTCCACCGTCGCTACATGGTGCACGGCACGAGCCACCACCTCGGGCTCGACGTGCACGACTGCGCGAAGGCCCGCCGCGAGATGTACCTCGACGGCACCGTGCAGGCCGGCATGGTCTTCACGATCGAGCCCGGACTGTACTTCCAGCAGGACGACCTGACCGTCCCGGAGGAGTTCCGCGGCATCGGTGTCCGCATCGAGGACGACATCCTGGTGACCGAGGACGGCGCCGAGAACCTGTCGGTCGGCATCCCCCGGACCCCCTCGGAAGTGGAGGGGTGGATCGCCCGCTCGGGCCGCTAGCCTGATCGGGTGACCATGCCCGAGGCCTCCCCGAACACCATCTCGATCGAGGTCGAGCACTTCGACTCCCCCGACGCCCAGCGACTCCGTGCCGCCCAGCGCCTGGAGATCGACCGGGCGCACGGCGGCGACACCGAACCGGGTGAGAAGCCGACCGCCGAGTCGATCGCGGTGTTCTTCGTCGCACGGGACGAGTCCGGGACTCCCCTGGGGTGCGGGGGCCTGCGCATCGTCGACGACGGCATCGCCGAGATCAAGCGGATGTACGTCCGGCCGGAGTCCCGCGGGTCCGGCGCCGCGGCTGCGTTGCTGCGCCGGCTGGAAGAAGCGGCGCTCGACCTCGGGTCCCCGGCGCTCGTCCTCGAGACGGGCACGGAGCAGCAGCGCGCCGTCGGGTTCTACCAGCGCGAGGGGTTCCGGCGGATCGCGAACTTCGGGCCGTACGTCGGGGCGCCCCTGTCGGTCTGCTTCTCGAAGGTCCTCTAGCCGGCGCGAGCCTGCCCGGAGCGCGCCGCGCCGCGAGCAAGCCCGCCCGCGCCCGAGCCCGCTCGGCTCTCGGTCACGACGTGCCGTCGGCCCGAGGTCGAGCGGTCACGAACCGTCGTCTGGGCCGGCGCCGAACGACGATCTCCGACCGCTCGAGGCCGTGCGCGCGGGGTGTTGCGACCGCCCGACCGTCCGGACGACCACCCGGCGCCGCCGAGGTCGCGCGAAGTGCCGCCCGCGGAGCTCGGCGGCGACAGTTCCTGCGACCTCGGCGGACATGAACGGCGTGTCGAGCGATCTCGCGCGACCCGACCACGATCCGATCGCGCACAACCCGAAGACGAAGGCCGGTCGCGCCAGCCGGAGCGCGGCTAGCGGCGGTCGCTGTCCCTGTCGCCCTCGCGCGGCGCATCCGGCGAGGACGACGACGAGGGCTCCGGCGGCGTGGCACCGGCGACCCGCTCGCCGTAGCGCGGCGGCTCCTCGGGTCGACGCTCCGGCACCGGCGGGGCCGCGGGGGCGGCAGCCGTCTCGGGGGTCTCCCCGTACCGGGGTCCGTCGTTCGTGCCGTAGCGCGGCGGGCCCGAAGGCGCACCCGTCTGCGCGCCGGGGGCCGACGTGCCGGGGTGTTGCGGGCCTCCCGGCTGCTGGTGCGGTGTGGCGTGCCCGCCGTACGGCGACTGCTGCTGCGGCGGGACCCCACCGGGGCCCGGACGCCACTGCTGCTGCTGCTGCTGCTGCTGCTGGGGAGCGTCGTTCCAGTGCGTGGACGGGGTCGCCCCGTGCTCACCGAGGATGCGCTGCGCCTGCCCGGTCAGCTGCGGGTTGACGACGATCTGGTAGTTCGTGGCGAGCACCTGGTGCACGCTCGTGAAGTCGCGCTGCCGCTTCGTGATCGCGAACGAGACGATGCCGTAGAGCATGCCGAACGCGGCACCGATGATCGCGGCCGCCAGGATCAGACCTCCGGCGCTCGGCGAGAAGAGCGTGAGCACGATGCCGAAGAAGATGCCGAGCCACAGGCCGGACAGCGCACCGGCGATGGCGGCACGGCCGTAGGTCATCTTGCCGGTGACCCGCTCGACCGTCTTCAGGTCGTTGCCGACGATCGAGAGCTGGTTGACGGGGAAGTCGGCCTCGGCCAGCTTCGCCACCACGCGCTGTGCGTCGGGGTAGCTGTCGTACGTTCCCAGGACGTCGCCCTTGGGCAGCGTCGGGAACGCCTGGGCGGTCCTGCCGGCGAAGGGGCTCTGATTGCTCACACAGCCATCATTCACCGCACACCTTGCAATCGCACGTGCACTCTCAGGGAAGCAGCCGATCGGAAGCCACCGACCGGTGCCGTCGGCGGCGCGAGCGAACGCGCACACCCGAGCGACTACGCTGGGTCGGGTGAGCGCCACGAAGGTCTTCGTCGCCCGCCTCGCCGGGTGCTCCGTCTTCGACCCCGCGGGCGACCGCGTCGGCAGGGTCCGGGACGTCCTGGTCGTCTACCGCCGGGCCGATCCCCCGCACGTCGTCGGGCTCATCGTCGAGGTGCCCGGCAAGCGCCGCATCTTCGTGAGCATCGGCCGCATCACCTCCATCGGTGCCGGGCAGGTCATCACGACCGGCCTCGTGAACATGCGCCGCTTCGAGCAGCGTGGCGGCGAGGTCCGCGTCATCGCCGAGATGCTCGGCCGCAAGGTGCTCATCAAGAACCAGCGGATCCGCGCCACCATCGAGGACGTCGCGATCGAGGACCGCGGGCAGGGCGACTGGGAGGTCGCGCAGCTCTTCCTCCGCAAGCCGAAGACCACCCCGTCGCCGTTCGGCAAGGGCCCCACGACGTTCGCGACCTGGAACGAGGTCACCGAGGACGAGCTCCCCGGCGAGGCCCAGTCCGCCGAGCACGTCATCGCCGCTTACTCCGACCTGCTGCCCGCCGACCTCGCGTCGACGCTGCTCGACCTGCCCGCCGAGCGCCGGTTCGAGGTCGCCGAGGAACTCCCCGACGACCGCCTCGCCGACGTGCTCGAGGAGATGCCCGACCAGGAGCGCATCGAGATCCTCACCCGGCTGGTCGACGCCCGTGCCGCCGACGTCCTCGACCAGATGCAGCCGGACGACGCGGCCGACGTCCTCGCCCAGTTCTCCGACGAGCGGAGTGAAGCCCTCCTGCAGCTCATGGAGCCGGAGGAGGCGCAGGACGTCCGCATGCTCCTGGAGTACGAGCCGGACACCGCCGGTGGTCTGATGACCACCGAACCGGTGATCGTCTCGGCCGACGCCACCGTGGCCGAGGGCCTCGCGCTGGTCCGCCGCCACGAGCTCGCACCGGTGCTCGGCGCCGCCGTCTGCGTCACCCTGCCGCCGTACGAGCCACCGACCGGTCGGTTCCTCGGACTCGTGCACTTCCAGCGGATGCTCCGCTACCCGCCGAACGAGCGGCTCGGCACGCTCATCGACCAGCAGACCGAACCGGTCCGGGTCGACGCGAGCGCCGCCGAGGTCACCCGCATCATGGCGACCTACAACCTGCTGTCCGTCCCCGTGGTCGACGACGCCCACCGTCTCGTCGGGGTGGTGACGATCGACGATGTCCTCGACCACGTCCTGCCGGACGACTGGCGAAGTCAGGGCGAGGGGGAACCCTCACCGCTTCCACGCCAACGCCCGCGCAGGACACCCGTGACGACGGGAAGGAGGACCACCCGTGGCCCGAACGGATGACAACCGTCGCGACCGTGACCGCCAAGAGGTCCGGCTCGACTCCCCCAAGGGCATGCGCACGCGTGTGCTCCCCAGCCGCCGCCGTGGTCGCGGGGACACCTTCGGTCGTGCGACCGAGGGCATCGCTCGCGGGATGGGCACGCCGTGGTTCCTCATCGGTCTCACGCTGTTCTGCGTGGTCTGGATGGGCTACAACACCCTGGCGCCGAAGCCGTGGCAGTTCGACTCGGCGGCCATCGGCTTCACGGCTCTGACGCTCGTGCTCTCGCTGCAGGCCTCGTACGCCGCCCCGCTGATCCTGCTCGCGCAGAACCGGCAGGACGACCGCGACCGCGTGCAGTTCGAGCAGGACCGCCAGCGTGCCGAACGCAACCTGGCCGACACCGAGTACCTGGCCCGCGAGGTCGTTGCCCTGCGCCTGGCGATGCGGGACATGGCGTCGAAGGACTTCATCCGCGCTGAGCTCCGCTCCCTGCTCGAGGAGCTCGACCGCCGCGACGCCGACGAGGCCGGGTACGCGGACGAACACGACAGCTCCACCCGTGGCTGACGCCGTCCCCACCGACGAACAGCTCGGCACGGCGGTCCTCGCCGCGCTCGACCGCGTCATCGACCCCGAGATCCGCCGCCCCGTCACGGAGCTCGACATGATCCGTGGTGTCGACGTGCAGCCAGGAGGCGCGGTGCGCGTCGACCTGCAGCTCACGATCGTGGGATGCCCCGCCGCCGACACCATCGAGCGCGACGTCCGCGCCGCCGCCGGGTCCGTCCCGGGGGTCGTCGCAGTCGACGTCGACGTGTCCGTGATGGACCCGGCCACTCGTGCCGCGCTGACCGAGCGGCTGCGAGCCGGCCGTCCCAAGGGCGTCCAGTTCACCCCGGACTCGCTCACGCGCGTCATCGCCGTCACGAGCGGCAAGGGTGGCGTCGGCAAGTCCACCGTCACCGTGAACCTCGCCGTCGCGCTCGCCCGCCGGGGCCTGCGGGTCGGGGTCGTCGACGTCGATGTGCACGGCTTCAGCGTCCCCGGCCTGATGGGTCTGACCGACGAGCACGGGGTCGCACCCCGCCCGACCCGCGTGGACAGCATGATCCTGCCGCCGGTGGCGCACGACGTGAAGGTCGTCTCGATCGGCATGTTCGTCGACGACGTCTCGACCGCGGTGTCGTGGCGCGGACCGATGCTGCACCGCACCGTGAACCAGTTCCTGACCGACGTGTTCTTCGGCGACCTCGACGTCCTGCTGCTCGACCTGCCCCCGGGCACCGGCGACGTCGCGATCTCGGTGGGGCAGTTGCTGCCGCACGCCGAGGTCCTGGTCGTCACGACCCCGCAGGCCGCCGCGGCCGACGTCGCCGAGCGCAGCGGGATCGTCGCCCGGCAGACCGGGCAGCGGGTCATCGGCGTGGTCGAGAACATGGCGGGGCTCGTGCAGCCCGACGGCTCGGTGCTGCACCTGTTCGGCGAGGGTGGTGGCGCCGAGACCGCCGCACGGCTCTCCCGCGGGCAGGACGCCCCCGTCCCGGTGCTCGGCAGCGTGCCGCTGTCCGTGCCGCTGCGCGAGGGCGGTGACGCAGGCGTCCCGGTGGTGCTCGGTGCCCCGGAGGACCCGTCCGCCGTGGCCCTGACGGCGATCGCCGACCGGATCACCACGATGGGACGCGGGCTCGCCGGCCGGAAGCTCGGGTTGTCGCTGTCCTAGGCTCCCGAAAACGCGGATACCTCAACCAACACGCGCGCTCTCCAGAGAACCCGACAATATATCGAGATGGACTATGACCTTGACCGTCTAGGGAACAAGCAGTTCGAACATCTCTCGCAGAGTCTGACTGCTGCTGAAGTGGGTGCGCGAGTCAGTACATTCGGGGCTGGCGCCGACGGAGGTCGCGAAGCGACATGGACCGGAGGGGATATTGCACTGTCCACGCACGGAGACTGGCGGGGGTACTCCGTACTCCAAGCCAAACACCGTGAATTTCCAGAAGCACCAGCGAGTAATCTGACTTGGCTGAAGCGACAGCTGCGAGAAGAAATAGCACGGTGGAGCGCTCATAGAGCTTCAAAATCGAGGAAGCTACCAGAATTTTATCTCGTCTCCACCAATGTTCGCTTAAGTGCAGCCGACGGCGGGGGCAAGGACGAGATTGCCAAATGGCTTGGAGCAGAATTCAGCCGACAGGGTCTCAGGTTGACCGGCTGGAGGATTTGGGATTACGACGACCTTCGCCTTTTGCTCGACAAGCATGGCGAAGTGCGTCGGGCATATCGCGCGCTGGTGACGCCAGGCGACGTCCTCTTCAACCTGTTGGAACCTTCGCGATTCTCCGAACGTTTCGACCTCGCATTGCAGCTACATGCCGCAAATCAAATGAGGCGAGAGCACCGCCTCAAATTGGGGCAAGCCGGCGAAGCAAAGGACACCCCCCTACCAATCTCGGCTGTCTACATGGACCTTCCATACATCGGGATTGATACACTACAAAGAGAGCCGCGCGTTACCGCTCACCTCTTTGACACGTTTGACAGTCATTCGAACCAACGCCCCACCGGCTCTAACTTCCATGTCCTGATCGGGGGCCCCGGCCAGGGCAAAAGCACGGTCAGTCAATTCATTGCACTGTCATACCGTGCGGCTTTTCTTGGAGGTTCCACGGTAATAAATGACGCAGAGACCTCAAAAATTGCAGCCGATATCGAGCGTCGACAGGAACACAACTCCCTTCATATCGCTAGCCGACGCTGGCCTGCCCGAATAGTCCTGAGCGAGTTCGCGGACAGCCTAGCAGCGGGAGAAACCAAAACGGTACTGGACTTTCTCGCCGCAGAGATAAGTCAGGCCGGGCAGCCCGTCACCTCAGGGGACCTTTCAAAGTGGATGGAGGATCACCCCTGGCTCGTGATCCTCGACGGATTCGACGAAGTTCCAGCAACGAGCGACCGACAAGCTGTACTGCAGTCCGTCGCCGATTTGGTATCGCACGCGAATACCGTCGGAGCAGACGTACATTTCGTCGCAACGACGCGCCCTCAGGGGTACTCCAACGAATTTAGCAGATCCCGCAATATTCACCTCGCACCGCTTTCTCCGTCCGAAGCACTGGGGTACGCCGAAGAGTTCCTCACCGCACGCAATGGCGCGAACACAGCGGCCAACGACCGCACGAACCGCGAACTCAGAAAGGCCGTGAGAGTCGATGCCACCCGACGACTCTTTGAATCACCCTTACAGGTAACCATTCTCGCAATTTTGCTGGAGCGGCTAGGCCACACTCCCGGTGACCGCTGGCAGCTCTTCTGGAACTACTACCAGGTGATCATGCAACGCGAGCAGGAGAAGCCCGGTGAACTTGCACAACTGCTCAGACAATACACGTCGGACATCAATTATCTGCATCGAAAAGTGGGAATCCTGCTTCAGGAAAGCAGCGCGCAATCCGGACGCGCCAGCGCCAGTCTCACTACACGAGACTTTGCGTCGATTGTCGAAGAGCGCCTCCTCGAGATGGAGCACTCGCCAGGCGAGGCAAAACACCTCACGGACCGCATTCTCTCCCTAGCCACCGAGCGCCTTGTATTCCTCGCGCGCCTTTCCGCAGAGTCAATAGGGTTCGAGATTCGCTCTATCCAAGAGTTCATGGCAGCCGAGCACGTTGTCCTAGACTGTCCCGAGAGCTCGGTTCTCGATCACTTGCGGTTGCGCTCACTAGTACCGCATTGGCGGAATGTCATTCTCTTTGCGGTTGGTCGGATCTTCTTCGAGAAGGAACTCTTGAAGCCAGGCGTCGACCACCTTTGCGCAGATCTAGACTCGGCCAGCCCTGCTCACTCCGTTAACAGAAGCGGTGGGAGGCTCGCTCTGGACATTCTCCTAGATGGGTCCTGCGCGAACCAGCCTAAGTACGCACGCACTCTTGCAGCTCGGGCCGGCTCGCTGCTATCCGCTGTCGACCTTCGTCTTCTCGCTGGTCTTGAGCGGCTTCCAGAAGGGCACGCTAGGAAGGTCGTTCGAGCTGAAGCGAGCCGCCTCATGCGACTCGGCGAGCCTGCCTCATTCGGCGCTTTGAGCTATTTCGCGCGCGAGGCAGCGGCTGGCGATGAGGAATCGGCAGCTGCGGTGAATTCCCACTTCGAGAACGCGATGCCTTCTGCACAAGCCCATCTCGTCAAATTCGCCTGGGGACAACATTCTCTCACAATGGACGAAGCCGCGAGTAGCTTGCTCGAGGATTTACAGCCGTCAAATTTCCTCGGTGAACAGAATTCGATCGTCGGTTACGCTGATCCCGAAAATCTGCCGAGTAACCTCCTGTCACGACTCAAGATTTCCTGTAGCCCGGCAGTCGATTCCGACCGGATAGAGGTGCTGCACGGAGAACACTCTCTTCAACTGTCGATAGTTCTGCGACGCGTTCTGGATTGCGCGAGGCCACTTAAGCACCCTGCGCTTGAAAATTTGCCCGGCTCGGAGTGGAGTTACGTTCGAGCTGCTGCGCGTGCCGACACAGCGGACGGAGTCGCCGTTGTACTCGCCTCGCTCGCGAAGAATCCGTCGCTTGCGAGCCTGCAGATCCGGCACAGCTGGCTCGTCGAGGGGTTGCTGAAGTGGTGCGTAGGCGATGACGGTGCGAACATGGACTACCTGGACGGCATCACTTCAGCGGTCCGAAATGGAGTACTGGGTTCCATCGAGGAGTGGACTGCCGCAGAGGACCGTGCTGTAGCTAACGGGGTTCAACTCGAGCACAGTGGTACACATCCTCTCGACGACAAATACTCGCTGGAGGACCGCCTAGACGCCATTCTACTCCACGGTGGATCTTTTGAGGCAAGTTCCCCATACGACGCAGAGAGCTTGGCTGCCGCAATCCGCGACTGCGAGATACTCTCCGAGGTATCAGCCTCAACGTCTCATATCTCACTGCGAGCCACTTACCTTGATCTGTTGCATTTCATGGCATCACTATCTTCGCGAGCGATCATCGACAACGCGGATGGCGATCTCGACGCTGTTGTTCTTCACGAAAGCCAGCGAGCCCTCGACCGATTTACCATGAACCTCCTGGCCTCTCCAATTCCCCTAGCGACTCCCCTCAGCGGCGCATTGTGGATCGACTGGCTAGGATCGATCGCTTCACCTGAATTAATCGAGTCTGATTACCTTGCGAAACTTGCCGCGTCTCGTATTTCTCGGCCAGAGCCAAACGAGAGTCTTGCGCTTGCACTCTACGGGGCCGCTCTCGAGAATTCCACTGCAGGTATTCTTCGACTTTGCGTCCTATTTGATCCTCGACTCATTTTCTCACCGGCAATGGAAGACTGGACAGGCACAGAAGGTCTCCCCGCAACTCTGTCTGCGGCAATGGATGCGGCGCGTTTGATTCAAGCCTCGCCGGGGTCAGGCGAACTTGAAGCGTTGCTTGGACGACTCGTCGCCGACGGCCCCCATGCAAGCGTTTTCGAGCCATCGGTACTGCGCTTGTGGCTGGAGGGCCTACGTCGCAGTGAATTCACGACGCAGGAAGAAGCGATGGCCAACGCTGCCATGATCACGTTCGGTCTCGACGAGAACGTTGCCGCCATCGCCGCTGCTGCCAGCCTCGAAATCGCTCGCGGAGAAGCGGGGTCTTTCGAAGCTATCTGACGGGTGCAGGCCTGCCGGACCCTGCCGTGGCGCTTCAGCTCCCGCATGGTCGAGACCGACACCGGCTCGTGGGCCTGGCCGGAACACGACCGCGCCCGGATCCCCACGACCTACACGATCGTCGCCACCCGCGACTGACGACGCAACCCCCCTGACGGATTGGAGGCCCGGTGCCAGCTGGCACCGGGCCTCCAATCCGTCAGGTGGGGACGTGACGGGCGTCAGGTCGCCTCGGCGTCGAAGGGTGCCGGTTCACCGGCGGCCAGGGGCACGACGGGAGCCGTCGCGCGAACCTTGGAGGCCGTCACCTGCGCGGTCTGCACGGCGGCCGCACTGGAACCGGAGTCGAGCAGGGCGTCTCGGATGATGCGGCGCGGGTCGTACTGGCGCGGGTCGAGTTTCTGCCACTCGATGTCGTCGAACTCGGGGCCCATCTCGTCGCGCATCCGCTCCTTCGCGGTGTCGGCGAACCGACGGACGGCCTTGACGAACTCGGCCAGCTTCTGGGCGTACATCGGCAGGCGCTGCGGCCCGAGCAAGAGGACGCCGATGACCCCGATGATCAGGATCTTGTCGAGCGGGATGTCCACGCGAGCGAGCCTAACGCGTGCTGCTGCGTTGCACCTCTAGAGTTGTCTCCCGAACGGAGTGTGCGTGTCAGAGAAAGAGTCGAACTGGAAGTTCGCCGAGGACATCGTCTCGGAGACCGAGGCGATCGCCCGTGCTCGTGAGCACTCCCTGGAACTCGGGGTCGAAGCGATCTCGCCCGCGATCGGTGCGCAGATCGGGGTCATCGCCGCAGCCTCGCGAGCCACGAGCATCATCGAGATCGGCACCGGCCTCGGGGTCTCCGGCCTGTACCTGCTCGCCGGCGCCCCGAACGCGACCCTGACGACGATCGACGTCGAGGTCGACCACCAGCAGTTCGCCCGCGACGCCTACATCAGCGCCGGCACCGCTCCCGCACGGATCCGGCTCATCCCCGGTCGGGCGAACCAGGTGCTCCCCCGCATGAACGAGGCCTCGTACGACGTCGTCCTCGTCGACGCCGACCCCGAGCACGTGATCGAGTACGTCGAGCACGGTCTGCGGCTCGCCCGCCTGGGTGGCACCGTCCTGGTGCCGCACGCCCTGTGGCGCGGACGCGTGGCCGACCCGGTGAAGCGCGACCGCGCCACCACGGACTTCCGGCTGCTCCTGACCGAGGTGTCGACCTCGGGTGCGGTGCGCAGCGCGCTGTCGCCCGCCGGCGACGGGCTGCTGCAGTTGACGAAGGTCACCAACTAGCGCTCGACCCGCCGGCGCTCGCGCAGGTCAGTCGAGGTGCCGCAGGTACCGCTCCGGGGACTCGAGGAACGCCCGCTGGTTCCGCACCAGGTCGAGGTCGCGCCACTCGGTGCGCCGCAGGCCCCACTCGCCGACCTCGTGGATCGTCGCGCCCGGGAACGCGGCGAGCACGGGTGAGTGGGTCGAGAGCACGACCTGGCCGACGCCGCTCTCGACGATCGAGCGCAACAGTGCGATCAGGGTGAGGCAGCCCGAGAACGACAGGGCGGACTCCGGCTCGTCGAGGATCCAGAGGCCGGGCCAACGCGCCCGGTCGATGACGAAGTCCAGGAATGCCTCGCCGTGGCTGCGCTCGTGGAACACCGGCTCGGGGCGACTGCGGTTCGGGTGCTCCTCGAGGTAGGTGAAGAAGCCGTGCATCGTCTCAGCACGCAGGAAGAAACCACCGCGGGGCGCACCGAAGTCACGTCGCAGGGCGATGTGCTGCCACAGGTCCGACTCGGACGGACGGGTCGAGTGGTGTGCCCCGGTCGAGCCGCCTTCCGGGGACATCCCGAACGCGAGCGCGATGGCCTCGATCAGGGTCGACTTGCCGACACCGTTGTCCCCGACGAACACCGTCACCGGGTCCAGGTCGAGGCCCTCGTCGAGCAGCTGCCGGATCGGCGGGAGCGTGGCCGGCCACTCGTCGCGCGGCATCGGGTCCGGGTCGCGGTACTCCTCGACGCGTCGGATGGGCAGGTGGGTCCTCGGCACGGCCCCATCCTGCCGGAGCCGACCGACACCGCGTGTGGACGCCCGCTACCGGCGGGCAGACGGAAGGCCCAGAGCGTACGCGCTCCGGGCCTTCCGTTCTGGTGCTTCGACGTACTAGGCCGAGACGACCTCAGCGAGTGCGTCGTGGAGTTCCTTGGCCTCGGCATCGTTGACCGAGACGACCAGGCGGCCTCCACCTTCGAGCGGAACCCGCACGATGATGAGTCGACCCTCCTTAACAGCCTCCATCGGCCCGTCACCGGTCCTCGGCTTCATGGCTGCCATCAGATGTCCCCTTTCGTGCAGTAAATGCAGCCCCATTATCCCGTATGGAGGGGGCAACTGCGAAACCGCCCAGGTTGGGGGTGTCGGATGTGCCGTCCGGATGCTCCGCAGAGCGCGGATCCACGGGCCTCCGGCGCCCCGCATCGATCACGGCGGGGTCCAGTCGTAGCCGTCGACCCACCACGTGTAGTACAGCCAGACCCACTGCAGCCCGACGAACGCGACGACGACGGCCACGCGGTACACCCGCGACCGCGGCAGCGCCACGATCCCGAGCAGCGGTGCGATCGGCACGAGGATGCGCCAAGTGCTCGACTGCGGGAAGAACACCGCCAGCAGGTACACCAGGTACGCCACGCCCCAGAGTCGGAGCTCGATGCCGATCCGGCGCGCAGCGGGCATGCACACGAACGCGGCGAACCCGATGAGCACGACGACGAGCAGCACCGCGCCGGCCGGCTGCCCGAACCACCACCCGAACCCCTGCACCCACGGCGCGAACGGCACGAGTTCCTTCCACCCGATGTACGACGACCGCCAGGCGAGCTCGGTGTCCGTGTAGGCCTTCGGCGCCCCGGTGACCGCCCACGCGATCGCCGGCCACGCCAGACCGACCAGACCCGACACCGTGGCGACCACCGCTGGTGGGACGAGCCGGCGGAGGGTCAGCGGTTCCGACGAGCGCACCCACGCCGGGCGGATCGCCCACGCGACCACGAAGAGCACCACCAGGAACGCGAAGGCGAGCCCCGTCGGTCGGGTCATGCCGAGCAGGAGCACGACGGGCAGCATCGCCCACCACCGTCGATCCACCATGAGCAGCAGCGCGACGAGCAGCAGGAACAGGCCCATCGACTCCGCGTAGGCCACCTGGAACATCGCCGACACCGGTGCGACGCAGAACAGCACCGTGGCGAACGTCGCCCGTGCGGGGTCGAGGAACCGTCCCATGAGGCGGCGGAACACCAGCGCGGCCCCGAGTCCGGCGAGCAACGACACCGAGACCGCGACGAACTCGAACGATGCTCCGGTGAGCAGCGTGAGCGCGCGCACCAGGAACGGGTACGCGGGCATGAACGCCCACGCGTTCTCGGTCACGTGCCCGGCGGCGTCGACGGGCAGCGTCGACGGGTACCCGCCCGTGGCGATCACGCGGTACCAGGCACCGTCCCAGATCGACGCGAACGACAGGTAGCCCGGGCTCTGCACGGTGAACGAGTTCGCCGCCTGCACGCGGGCGAAGGCGAGCATCATGGCGCCCGTGACGAGCCGCGCCAGCACGTACACGACCGTGATGCGCACCCACCACGGGACGACCCGGTACCGGGCCCGCCAGCGGTTCCGGGCAGGGGTCCTCCGGGTGGCCCCCGCCGTCGTCAGGCCGTCAGCCACCGACGCAGCCCGGCCTCGACCGCGGTGATCTGCGCGACCGGGACCTGCTCGTCGTCGTGGTGGGCGAAGACCGGCTCGCCGGGGCCGTAGTTGACCGCGGGGACCCCGAGCGCCGAGAAGCGTGCGACGTCGGTCCAGCCGTACTTCGGACGGGGCTCCGGTCCGCCGACGGCCGCGACGAAGTCCTGCGCGAGCGGGGCGTCGAGTCCGGGGCGGGCACCGGCGGCGAGGTCGACGATCGTGACCTCGTACCCGGCGAACAGCTCGCGGATGTGGGCGACGGCTTCGTCGGCCGAGCGCGAGGGGGCGAACCGGTAGTTCACGTGCACCATCGCCTCGTCGGGGATGATGTTGCCCGCGATGCCGCCGCTGATGCCGACCGCGTTCAGGCCCTCGCGGTACTCGAGCCCGTCGACCGTCACGGTCCGCGGTTCGTACGCGGCCAGGGTGGCCAGGATCGGGGCGGTCTTGTGGATCGCGTTGTCGCCGATCCAGCTCCGGGCGCTGTGCGATCGCTTGCCGAACGTGCGGATCTCGGCGCGGAGGTTGCCGTTGCAGCCACCCTCGATCTGCGCCCCGGACGGCTCGCCCAGGATCGCGAAGTCGGCGGTGAGGAGTTCGGGTCGCGTCCGGGCCAGGCGGCCGAGGCCGTTCAGGGCGTCGCTGACCTCCTCGTGGTCGTACCAGACCCACGTGACGTCGACCGAGGGGTCGACCAGGTCGTACGCGAGCTTGAGCTGCACCGCGCAGCCGGCCTTCATGTCGACGGTGCCGCGGCCCCAGAGGATCTCGGTGCCGTCCTCGGCGGTCCGGAACTCGGTCGGCAGGTTGTCGTTGAGCGGCACCGTGTCGATGTGACCGGCGATGACGACGCGGCGGTCGCGGCCCAGGTTCGTCCGCGCCACGATCGCGTCGCCGTCGCGGATCACCTCGAGGTGCGGCAGCGGTGCGAGCACGGCCTCGATCGCGTCGGCGAGGGCCTGCTCGTTCCCGGACACCGACTCGATGTCGCAGATGGCACGGGTGATGTCGATGGACGAGGCGGTGAGGTCGAGGTGCTCCGGCATGCGGGCAGCCTACCGGCCGTCCCTCGCACCGCCCCGGCAGTCCGGACGGTCGGGAACCCGCCGACCCAACAGGCAGGACGGTCGGCGACCGCACCGCCCCGGCAGTCCGGACGGACGGTGCCCGCGGACCGGCGCTCGGTACCCTGGAGCCGTGACCGACACGACTGCCACCGACCGCCCGACCCACGCCTGGGGCCACGGCCTCGCGACGATCGCCGCCGACGGCACGACGCTCGACACCTGGTACCCGGAGACGCACCTCGGGGCACTGCCCTCCGACGCCGTGTTCCCCGCCGAGCTGCAGGCGCACGTCGGTGACGACCCCCGCCGCGAGGTCCGGATCGAGGCCGTCACCACCGAGATCACGATCGACGCCGGCCCGACGAGCACCCCGGACGCGTACCTCCGCCTGCACCTGCTGAGCCACCTGCACGTCCGCCCGAACGAGGTCTCCCTCGACGGTGTCTTCGGCCACCTGCCGATCGTCGCGTGGACGAACGCCGGCCCGGTGCACCCCGAGTCCCTGACGCGCCTGCGCCCGTCCCTGCAGCGCGCCGGCATCGCCGTGCACGCCATCGACAAGTTCCCGCGCCTGCTCGACTACGTCGTGCCGGACCGCGTCCGCATCGGCGACGCCAACCGCGTCCGCCTCGGCGCACACCTGGCGCCGGGCACGACCGTCATGCACGAGGGCTTCGTGAACTTCAACGCCGGCACCCTCGGTGACGCCATGATCGAGGGCCGCGTCTCGCAGGGCGTCGTCGTCGGCAACGGCACCGACATCGGCGGCGGCGCCTCGATCATGGGCACCCTGTCCGGCGGCGGCACGCACCGTGTCTCGCTCGGCGAGCGCGCGCTGCTCGGCGCGAACGCGGGCCTCGGCATCTCGCTCGGTGACGACTCCGTCATCGAGGCCGGTCTCTACGTCACGGCCGGCACGAAGGTGGTGCTGGTCGGCGCGGCACCGAACCCCGACGGCACCCCGAAGACCGTCAAGGCCGCGGAGCTCTCCGGCACCCCGAACATCCTGTTCCGCCGCAACAGCATCAGCGGCGCCGTCGAGGCACTGCAGCGCAAGGGCGAGGGCATCCAGCTGAACACCGCGCTGCACGCGTAGCGCTCGGCCAGCGGTCACGACGCGCCGCCTGCGCGCGCCGAGGGCGCACGAACTGTCGCTCCGGCACCCGCCGGACGACAGTTCGCGACCACTCGGCGGAGGTGAGCGGCGCGCCCCGCCGCCCCGCGCCCGACACGCCCGCACGGAGGCCCGGTGCCGGTCCACGAGACCGCCACCGGGCCTCCAGGCGGTCGCGTCCAGGGCCGCAACCCGCCCCGCGAGTGGTCACAACACACCGTCCGCGCGCTCCGAGGGCGCACGAACCGTCGGTTCGACACCCGCCGGACGACAGTCCGCGACCACTCGGCGGAGGCGAGTGGCGCGGCCCACGATCGCGCTCCCACCGACGCACCCGCCTGGAGGCCCGGTGCCGGTCCACGAGACCGGCACCGGGCCTCCAGGCCGTCGCATCCAGAGCCCCAACCCGCCCCGCGAGTGGTCACAACACGCCGTCCGCGGGCGCCGAGGGCGCACGAATCGTCGTTTCGACACCCGCCGGACGACCGTTCGCGACCACTCGGCAATGGTGAGCGGCGCGCCCCGCCGCCCCGCGCCCGACACGCACGCACGGGAGGCCCGGTGCCGGTCCCCGAGACCGCCACCGGGCCTCCAGGCCGTCGCCTCCAGGCCGTCGCGTCCAGAGCCCCGCGAGTGGTCACAACACGCCGCCTGCGCGCACCGAGGGCGCACGAACCGTCGTTTCGACACCCGCCGGACGACCGTTCGCGACCACTCGGCGGAGGCGAGTGGCGCGTCCCGCCGGACGGCGGCACGCGGCGCGCACGCACGAGCGCCCCGCGCCACGGAACCGTGGGGCGGGGCGCTCGGGGTCGATCAGCGCGCGGGGACGTCGCGCTCGGGTGCACCCACGTAGAGCTGCTGGGGGCGACCGATCTTGTTGAGCGGGTCGTTGTTCAGCTCGCGCCACTGGGCGATCCAGCCCGGCAGGCGACCGATGGCGAACAGGACGGTGAACATCCGCGGCGGGAAGCCCATCGCCTTGTAGATGATGCCGGTGTAGAAGTCGACGTTCGGGTAGAGCTTGCGGCTGACGAAGTACTCGTCCTCGAGTGCGATCTGCTCGAGTTCCATCGCGATGTCGAGCAGGTCGTCCTGCACGCCGAGGGACTCGAGGACCTCGTGCGCGGACTCCTTGACGAGCTTCGCGCGCGGGTCGTAGTTCTTGTAGACGCGGTGCCCGAAGCCCATGAGCTTGACGCCCTGCTCCTTGTTCTTCACCCGCTCGACGAAGCGCGTCACGGGCTCGCCCGAGTCCTTGATCTGCTGGAGCATCTCGAGCACGGCCTCGTTCGCACCGCCGTGCAGCGGGCCGTACAGGGCGTTGATGCCGGCCGAGATCGAGGCGAACATGTTCGCCTTCGTCGAGCCGACCATGCGCACCGTCGAGGTCGAGGCGTTCTGCTCGTGGTCCTCGTGCAGGATCAGGAGCCGCTCGAGCGCTTTCGAGAGCACCGGGTTGGGCTTGTAGGTCTCGGCCATGGTGCCGAAGTTCAGCCGCAGGAAGTTGTCGACGAACGACAGCGAGTTGTCCGGGTACAGGAACGCCTGCCCGATGGCCTTCTTGTGGGCGTACGCCGCGATGACCGGGAGCTTGGCGAGGAGCCGGACGGTCTGCAGCTCGACCTTCTCGGGGTCGTCGACGTCCATGTCGTCCTCGTAGTACGTGGACAGGGCGCTCACGGCGCTCGAGAGCACGGACATCGGGTGCGCCGAGTGCGGCAGGGCGTCGAACAGGCGGCGGAGGTCTTCGTGCAGCAGGGTGTGCCGACGGATGCGGGCGTCGAACTGCTCGAGCTCGGTGGGGGTCGGCAGCTCGCCGTAGATCAGGAGCCACGCGACCTCGAGGAAGGTGCAGTTGCCGGCGATCTGGTCGATCGGGTACCCGCGGTAGCGCAGGATCCCCTGGTCGCCGTCGATGTAGGTGATCGCGCTCTTCGTCGCACCGGTGTTCACGAACCCGTAGTCGAGCGTGTTCATCCCGGTCTGCTTCTTGAAGGTCGAGATGTCGATCGCGGACGCGCCGTCGACGCTCTGCAGGATCGGGAACTCCGCCGTGCCACCCGGGAACGTCAGCGTCGCGGTCGCGCCCTGCTGTTCGGCGGCGGGACTCACGGGGACGGGCGTGGTGGGCGGTGTGGCCGTCTTCTGAGCGTCATTGGCAGTGTCAGTCACGAGGACAGCCTAATCGCGGCACCTGTCGGTCGTGCACACATCCCAGGTGACGATTTGGTGGTTCCCACGGATTGCGGGCACCACCGGAACGACTCGTGTCCGTGCTACGCGGTGCCGAGGCGACGGCTGCTCGCCAGTCGCTGCGACGCTGCGGCGATGCGTTCGTCGGTCGCCGTCAGGGCCACGCGGACGTGCTCTCCCCCCGCTGCGCCGTAGAACGTGCCCGGTGCGACGAGGATCCCGCGGTCGGCGAGCCAGGCCACGGTGTCGAGTGCGGGTTCGCCGCGGGTGGCCCAGAGGTAGAGCCCGGCCTCGCTGTGGTCGATCCGGAACCCGGCATCCTCGAGTGCTCGCCGGAGCATGTTCCGGCGCGCCCGGTAGCGGGCCTTCTGCTGCTGCACGTGGGTCTCGTCCTGGAGCGCGACGACCATGGCCTGCTGCACGGGCAGCGGCGGCATGAGCCCCGCGTGCTTCCGGACGGCCAGGACGTCGGCCAGGATCGCGGCGTCACCGGCGACGAAGGCCGCACGGTAGCCGGCGAGGTTCGACTGCTTCGACAACGAGTACACGCTGAGCACGCCGTCGAGCGAGTCACCGACGACCCGGGGGTCGAGGATGGTGGGCGTCGGGGTGGTGGCGTACTCCGGGTCCCACCCGAGCTCGGCGTAGCACTCATCGCCGACGATGACGGCTCCGAGCTCGCGGGCGCGCACCACGGCGGCACGGAGCTCGTCGATGGTCAGCACGCGGCCGTCGGGGTTGCCCGGGGAGTTCAGCCACACGAGCTTCGTGCTGGACGGCCACGCCGCCGGGTCGTCCGACGCGAGGGCCTCGGCGCGGACCAGTGCGGCGCCGAGCTCGTACGTCGGGTACGCGGCGGCCGGGAACACCACGGTGTCACCGGGGCCGATGCCGAGCCAGAGCGCGAGGCCCGCGATGAACTCCTTCGAGCCGATCGTCGGCAGCGCGTTCGCCTCGGTCAGGGCGACGCCGTGCCGGCGGCCGTACCAGTCGGCGATGGCCTGTCGCAGCGCCGGGGTGCCGGCGACCTGCGGGTAGGCGTGCGCGTCGGTCGCGGTGGCCAGGGCGGTGCGGACGACCTCGGGCGTGGGGTCGACGGGCGACCCGACGCTGAGGTCGACGATGCCGCCCTCGTACGCCGCGGCGCGCTGCTTGAACGGGACGAGCTGGTCCCAGGGGAAGTCGGGGAGGTCGAGCGCCACGACGTGTCCGGTCAGCCGCGGACGGGCTCGGCCGCGACGACGGGGTGGTCCTTGTGGATCACGCCGACCTTCGCAGCGCCGCCGGGCGATCCGACCTCGTCGAAGAACTCGACGTTGGCCTTGTAGTAGTCGGCCCACTGGTCGGGCAGGTCGTCCTCGTAGTAGATGGCCTCGACGGGGCAGACCGGCTCACACGCACCGCAGTCGACGCACTCGTCGGGGTGGATGTAGAGCGAGCGGTCACCCTCGTAGATGCAGTCGACCGGGCATTCGTCGATGCAGGCACGGTCCTTGACGTCGACACAGGGCTGGGCGATCACGTAGGTCACGGTTCGGGTGCTCCCTTCGACGAGCGGGTTCGAGTCTACTCGCGGCCCGGGGCCGTCCGGGACCGCAGCCCCGACAGGTCCGGCCACGCGAGGACCAGGGCGGCGATGACCGCGGGGGCGAAGGTCCAGACGTACCCGGCCGCGTTGGCGAGGACGAGCGGCGAGCTCTCCCCGCCGACCGACACGAGCACCTGCGTCGCGACGAGGATCCCGATGCCGATCGCGGCGACCATCGTCCGCGAGCGGTAGACGAGCCGCACGCCCACGGTCAGGCCGAGCACGATGAGGGTGGTGATGACGAGTCCGACCGGGAACGCGCCGAGCGTCTGCTGGTGCGTGACCGTCCCGAGCCCGCCGGCGAGCAGCCCGAGCAGCAGCGAGACGACGACCGCCGCGGCCTTGCCCTGGCCGGACATCTCGGCGTAGGTCTGCGGGGCCGCCGGCTGCGGGGCCGCGTCGTGCCGGAACGCCTCGACCGCCGGGGCGTGCTGCCGGACGCCGTGCGGCATCACCCACGACAGGGCCGCTGGGTCGGCGGGGTCCACGGGGTCGACGTCGACCTGGGAGCGGTACTGCTCGACCGCCGCACGCACCTTGGCCCGGACCGGCAGGACGTCGACCGTGACGTCGGCCTGGCCGTTGGCGGGGTCGACGATCATCGAGAACGGGACCTCTTCGGCACGGGCCGCGTACTGCGCCGCGTGGTGCATCCGCACGTGGTCGGGATGCCCGTAGCCGCCGTCGTCGGCGTAGCTGATCACGGCGTCGGCACCGGTGGAGCGGATCGCGGCGCGGACGTCGTCGACGACCTCGCCCAGGTCCGCCGCGGTCAGCGAGTCGGCCGGGGCGTCGTCCGCGGCGGTGGCCCGCCCGTCCGGGCCCCACTGCATGCCCGAGTCGACGTAGCGACGCTCCGGCAGGTCGGTCGGCCGGGCACCGCGCCCGCCGAGCCACAGGTGCTGCGGACCGCCGAGGGCGGCGAGGGCAGCGGCGATCTCGGTCTCCCGGTGCCGTGCCACCCGCGCGGGGTCGCCGGCCAGCGGGGCCAACTGCTCCGTGAGCATCTCACCGCGCTCGCCCCGGGTCGCGGTGAGCACGGTCACCTCGGCGCCGCGCTCGAGCAGGGTCGCGATGGTCCCGCCCGACGAGAGCGTCTCGTCGTCGGGGTGGGCGTGCACGATCAGGACGCGCTCGGGGCGCGTGGCGGGGGCCTTCGACATCGTCCCCAAGGGTACGGGACTAGCGGGGCGTGACGATGTAGGTCGCCGTGACGCCGCCGCTGTCCTTGGTCTCCGAGAAGGTCAGGACGACGCGGTAGGCGTCGCTCCGGAACATGCCGAACGCGCTCGACGAGTCCGCACGCTTGGCCGACTCGGTGTACCCGGCGTCGGTGAGCTGCTGCACGGCGGCCTGGAAGTCGTCGACCGAGGCCGCCCGGACCTGCGCGACCCACCCGGAGCCGTTCGGGCCGGCTCCCCCGCCGAGCACGGTGCCGTCGACGAGCGGGACGTCGGCCGACGGGAACCCGTCCGGCACCTTGCCGTCGGAGGTCACGTCCGCGCCCTTGAGCGCCGTGTCGAGCGCCCCGTCGATGCCACCGGCGACCGAGGACATGCCGTCCTGGATCGCCTTGCCGTCGATCCCCGCGACCCCGTCGGCGACGTTCGACGCGACGGAGGACCCGAGGTCGGTGGCCTGCTGCACGGCCTGGGTCGAGCAGCCGGTGAGTCCGGCCAGGGCGATGCCGGCAGCGACGGCGGCGATCAGCGGGGTACGGAGGGAACGCATGGCGCGACCGTAACGGACGAGCCGGGAGGCCCGGCGCGAGTTGGCTGTGAACGTGCCGTCCCCGGGGCGGTCACGTGCGGCGGGGCCGCCCCGGGCCTCCTTCCCGAAGAACGTGTCAGGCGACGTAGGCGCGCGTCGCCGCGACCAGGGCGTCGACGCCGACCGGGATCGCGGTCTCGGCCTGCGGCGCGTAGAACGGCGAGTGGTTGCTCGGGATCTCCTCGCCGCGGCGGAAGCGCTCCGGGTCGGTGATGCCCGTGAACCAGTACACGAGCGGCGCTCCGGCGGCGGTGGCGAGCTGGCCGACGTCCTCCGACGCCATGGCGAGCCCGATCTCCAGGTCGCGGGCTCCCGGCACCTCGGCGCGGATGGCCTCGAGCACGGTGGCGGCGGCCTCGGCGTCGTTCACGGTGACCTCGGCGCCCGGTGCGCGCACGATCGTCGGCTCGGACAGGCCACCGGCCGTGCTCTCGGACCGGACGATGCGCTCGATCGAGGCGATGATGCGCTGGCGGGTCTCCTCGTTGCGGGCCCGGGTCGAGATCTCGATGACGGCCTCGTCGGGGATGATGTTCGCCCGCGTGCCGGCGTGGAAGCTGCCGACGGTGACGACCCCCGCGTCGCTCGGCGAGACCTCACGGGCGACGACGGTCTGCAGCCGCACGACGGCCGAGGCCGCGGTGACGACCGGGTCGAGCGAGGCCTGCGGTGCCGAACCGTGCGCCCCACGACCGTTGAAGGTCACCGTCAGCCGGTCGCTCGACGCCATCACGGGGCCGGTGCCCACCGCGACGATGCCGACCGGTGCGGGTGCGGAGTGCTGCCCGAGCACGACGTCCGGCTTCGGGAACCGCTCGACCAGGCCGTCCTCGACCATCGCCCGGGCGCCGGAGATGACCTCCTCAGCAGGCTGGAAGACGGCGACGACCGTGCCGCGCCAGTCCCCCGTGGTGGCGACCAGGCGCTCCAGCGTGCCGAGCAGCCACGTGACGTGGATGTCGTGGCCGCAGGCGTGCATGGTCGGGACCTCGCGGCCCTCGTCGTCGGTGCCGACGTGCTCGCTGGCGTAGGACAGGCCGGTGCGTTCCTGCACGGGCAGGCCGTCCATGTCGGCGCGGAGCCAGACCACGGGGCCCTCGCCGTTCGACACGACACCGACGACGCCCGTGCCACCGACGCCCGTCGTCACCTCGATCCCACCGATTTCGGCGAGCTTCGCAGTGATGACACCGGCGGTGCGGTGCTCCTGGAAGCCGAGCTCCGGGTGGGCGTGCAGGTCCTGGTAGATCGAGAGCAGGTCGAGAGTCACGCTGACCACGGTACAACCGCGAACGGCCCGGCCACCTGTGGCAGGTGACCGGGCCGTCGGACGGAGGACGGGCCTCCGCGCGTGTTGCTCGTGCTGGTGCTTACGCGTCCTGGCGCTTGAGACGCGCGTAGGAGCGCTGGCGAGCCGACGCGTCCAGCTCGACCTTGCGGATGCGCACGGCGGCGGGGGTGACCTCGACGCACTCATCCTCACGGGCGAACTCGAGGCACTCCTCCAACGAGAGCTGACGCGACGGCGTCATCGACTCGAACGTGTCGGCGTTGGCCGACCGCATGTTGGTGAGCTTCTTCTCCTTGGTGATGTTCACGTCCATGTCGTCGGCGCGCGAGTTCTCGCCGATGACCATGCCCTCGTAGACCTCTTCGGTCGGGTTGACGAAGAACGACATCCGCTCCTGGAGGTTCGTGATGGCGAACGGCGTCACCACACCGGAGCGGTCGGAGACGATCGAGCCGTTGATGCGGGTCTGGATCGCGCCGGCCCACTCGTCGTAGCCGTGGAAGATCGCGTTGGCGATGCCGGTGCCGCGGGTCTCCGTGAGGAAGGACGTGCGGAAGCCGATCAGGCCGCGCGACGGGACGATGAACTCCATGCGCACCCAGCCGGTGCCGTGGTTCGTCATGTTCTCCATGCGGCCCTTGCGAGCGGCCATGAGCTGCGTGATCGCGCCGAGGTACTCCTCCGGCGTGTCGATCGTCATGTGCTCGTACGGCTCCTGCAGCTTGCCGTTCTCGTCACGCTTCGTGACCACCTGCGGCTTGCCGACGGTGAGCTCGAAGCCCTCGCGACGCATCTGCTCGACCAGGATGGCGAGTGCGAGCTCACCACGACCCTGGACCTCCCACGCGTCGGGGCGGCCGATGTCGAGGACCTTGAGCGAGACGTTGCCGACGAGCTCGCGGTCGAGGCGCTCCTTGACCATGCGGGCGGTCAGCTTGTGGCCCTTGACCTTGCCGACGAGCGGGCTGGTGTTCGTGCCGATCGTCATCGAGATCGCCGGGTCGTCGACCGTGATGGTCGGCAGCGGGCGGACGTCCTCGGGGTCGGTCAGGGTCTCGCCGATGGTGATCGTGTCGAAGCCGGCGACGGCGACGATGTCACCGGGGCCCGCCGACTCGGCCGGGTAGCGGTCGAGCGCCTTCGTGATGAGGAGCTCGGTGATGCGGGCGTTGACGACGGTGCCGTCGTGCTTGACCCACGCGACCGTCTGGCCCTTCTTCATGGTGCCGTGGAAGATGCGCAGGAGCGCCAGGCGACCGAGGAACGGGGAGGCGTCGAGGTTCGTGACGTGCGCCTGCAGCGGGTGCTCGTCGTCGTACTTCGGGGCCGGGACGTGCTGGAGGATCGCTTCGAACAGCGGCTCGAGGTCGTCGTTGTCGGGCAGCTCGCCGTCGTTCGGCTTGTTGCGCGACGCGGCGCCGTTGCGACCCGAGGCGTAGACCACCGGGACGTCGAGGATCGCGTCGAGGTCGAGGTCGTCGACCTCGTCCGACAGGTCGGAGGCGAGGCCGAGGAGCAGGTCCTGGGACTCGGAGACGACCTCGTCGATGCGGGAGTCGGGCCGGTCCGTCTTGTTGACGAGCAGGATCACCGGGAGCTTCGCGGCGAGCGCCTTGCGCAGCACGAAGCGGGTCTGGGGCAGGGGACCTTCGGAGGCGTCGACGAGCAGCACGACACCGTCGACCATGGAGAGGCCGCGCTCGACCTCACCACCGAAGTCGGCGTGGCCGGGCGTGTCGATCACGTTGATGGTGATGGGGCCGTCCGCGCCGAACTCGGTCGCGTGCTTGCCGTTGTAGAGCACCGACGTGTTCTTCGCGAGGATCGTGATGCCCTTCTCGCGCTCGAGGTCGTTCGAGTCCATCATGCGGTCTTCGCCCTCGAAGTGGGCGTCGAACGAGTTGGTCTGCGTGAGCATCGCGTCGACGAGGGTGGTCTTGCCGTGGTCGACGTGTGCCACGATGGCGACGTTGCGCAGGTCGGACCGGGTGGCGAGCGCCATACAGGACATCCTTCAATTTCTGGGAGAGTGTCGGGCCAGTGTTTTCACAGCACCGCACCCGTGGGCAGAACGCCCGACACGCCAGTCTACCGGTAGTTCGCAAGCGACAGGAGTACAGCGCATGAGCCGTCGGCGAACGTGGGTCGAGATCACCATCGTCCTGCTGCTCTCGCTCGGTGCCAGCGCCCTCTACTCGATCCTGCAGATCATCGACGACCTGTCCCAGACGACCCCGCTCGGCGAGCAGTCGACGGCGCTGAACACCTCGTCGACGACGGTGCAGTACGTCGACCTCGCCCGGCAGCTCCTCGGCATCGCGGTGGACCTGGCCCCGGTGGCGCTCGTCTGCTACCTGCTGTGGAGCACGTCGCGACCCCACCTGGGCCGGCTCGGGATCGACCGGTTCCGGGCGAAGCCGGACCTGGGCGGCCCGGCGCTCATCGCCCTGTGCATCGGGATCCCGGGGCTCGCGCTGTACTTCGCGGGGCGGGCGCTCGGCATCACGGTCGCGGTCGACCCCGCCGCGCTGAACTCGTACTGGTGGACGGTCCCGGTCCTGCTGCTGTCCGCGATCCGCTCGGGCCTGCAGGAAGAGGTGATCGTGATCGGGTACCTCTACGCCCGTCTCGGCGACCTCGGGTGGGGCCGCTGGCAGATGATCCTGTCGACCGCTCTGCTGCGCGGCAGCTACCACCTGTACCAGGGGTTCGGGGCGTTCATCGGCAACGCGGTGATGGGCGTCGTGTTCGGCTGGATCTACACGAGGTGGGGCCGGCTCCTGCCGCTCGTCATCACGCACGCCCTGCTCGACGCGGTGGTCTTCGTCGGGTACCCCTGGGTGGCGCACGCGTTCCCGCAGTTGTTCTCGTAGGCGGCGGCGCGTCGACGCTCCGCTGGCCGTTCAGCGCGTCGCGGGCGCATCCACAGCCCCCGCACAGCGCGCCGAGGGGCAACCACCGCCGGGCCGCCCTACCGTGAGACGCATGAGCATCCCCGCGATCGGCGAGTCCGCCCCGTCGTTCACCCTGCCGGGGATGGTCGTGCGCGGCGGCGTCCGCTCCGACGACGAGTACGACCTGTCCGCCGAGATCGGCCGGACCGTCGTGCTGGCCTTCTACCCGGGCGACGCGACCGCGGTCTGCACGGCCCAGCTCTGCAGCTACCAGGCCGAACTCGACGAGTTCACCGACCTCGGCGCGACGGTGTGGGGCATCAGCCCGCAGGCACTCGACTCGCACGAGGGGTTCGCCCGCGGATCCTCGCTCGCGTTCCCGCTGCTCAGCGACACCGCGGGCTCGGTGATCCGCGCCTACGGGGTGCAGGCCCCGGGCATCGGCCTGCGTCGGTCGGTCTTCGTGATCGGCCCCGACGGCGTGGTCCGGTGGCGGCACATCGGTCTGGTCGGCCTGCGGTTCCCGAAGGCCGAGACCATCCGCGAACAGATCGAACTACTCGTTTCGTAGTCCTCGGCGTGGGATTCCCCTGAATGCGTCGCGATGGGGTATTGACACCCCAACTGGGGGCGACGACCATTGACGGCACGAGGGTCCGTCCAGGATCTGCCTCCCCGGGGAATCGGGTCGTCCGGAGATACGCGCCGGTGTGTCACACCCGCTCCCCGGGCGTCTCCGGGGAGGCATCTCGTACCCTCGTCCGGTGCCCTCCACCATCGTCGCCCCCGGCCTGCGCGCCCTCGCCGTCGTCCTCTGGGTCGTGGCCGTCGCGCTCGTCCCGCTGGCGCTGCTCGGCGGCGGCGCCCCCTGGCTCGTGCCGATCCCGAGCATCGCCGTCGCGTTCGTCGCCTGGGCAGCGCTGTGGCGTCCCCGGATCGAGCTGACGCCGGAGCACCTGCGCATCGTGGACGTCCGGCGGACCAGCACCTACACCTGGTCCCGCATCAGCGAGGTGCGCACGAAGTACGGCATCGAGGTGGTCACCAGCGAGGGCGTCCGCCGCGTCTGGATCGCGACCCGCCCGACGGCGCGTCTCGCCGCGCACACCGGTGACCGGCCGGGAGGCCCGGATCGCCTGGACGTCGACGCTGCGGCCGCGCAGATGCTGGCCCACGTGCCCGCCCCGGCCGAGCAGGACGGCCCGCCCCCGTCGACCGTGACGGCTGCGCCGATCACGCACCGCACCCACGGCTGGACGATCCTGGCGATGGTCGTCCTCGGGGTCGCGGCGTCGCTCGCGGCGGCACGGTTCTAGCGGTCGCGCAGTCGTCGCGGCCGGTCCGGTCGGCCGGCAGCCCGACGCAGAACGACACCCCCGACGTCGTGCGACGTCGGGGGTGTCGTTGGGACTTTCCGTCCACAGCTGTGCTCAGCGGTAGAAGCCGACGGTCTCCTCGCGGTTCGGCGTGATGCGGTTCACGACCCGAACGATCTCACCGTTGGATCCCTTCTTGTAAACCTTGTTGGGCTTGTACGTGTAGCAAGTGCCAGAAGTGATCACCTTGTAGACGCCCGAATCCCAGAACGTTCCGCTGGCCCCAGTCGAGTTCCGCGTGTACGGCGACAGCGTCGCCTGCCCGCCACCGGTGCGGCTGAAGCACACACGGAAGCTCACCAACCGTGCGCTGGTCGACTTCACCTCACTGAAGGTTGCAGTGGTCCGGTAAACGTTGGTCTTGCCGCTGTCGTCCTTGAAGGTGTTCGACCCACCGACGACCGTGCTCCCGCCGATGTGCACGATGACGACCTCGGCAGCGCTCGCCGACGTGGCGGTGAACCCCAAGAACGCGAGCGTCATCGCTGCGACGCCCATCATCATCTTCCTCTTTCGCATGAATTTGCCCCTTGTCTCGCGAAGGGCGATAGCCCCTACCGCCCTCGGCAAGGGTTGCAGGACACAACATCACGCGTCAAATGAAGGTCCTGGCAGTTGAGCAGCCGACAGGCCCGGCAAGGAACGACACCCCCGACGTCGTGCGACGTCGAGGGTGTCGTTCGTGAACGGTGTCGTTCGTGAACGGTGTTGTTCGTGAACGCGGTGCCGACTACTTCGTGTAGCCGACGTCCTGCCACTTGACCGAGGACTGCTGGAACTGCGCCGGACCGTAGTTCACCAGGTCCTTGCGCACACCCCAGGCGTACGGCTCGGCGAACAGCGGGATGGTGCCGGCGACCGCGACGATCTTCTTGTCGATGGCCTGCGCGTCCTTGATGCGGGCATCCGGGTCGAGCTCGCCGTTCGCCTTGTCCCACGCGGCACCGAGCGAGTCGTCCGTCACGCCGGTGTAGTTCTGGCCGGCGTCGGCGGGGTAGTAGATCGACTTCAGCGACGAGATCGGGAACGGGGTGCCCTGCCACGCGAAGTACGTGGCGTCGAAGTCACGGGTCGTCGTGGTGATGTACTTCGTGAAGAAGTCATCGGTGGGCACGGTGTCGATGGTCACCTTGAAGCCGGCGAGCTTGGTCTGCTGCTGCACGAGCTGCGCGACGTTCGCCGAGTTCGGGTTGTCCGACGGGATCACGAAGCGGACGTCGAGTTCCTTGCCGCCCTTGGTTGCGTAGCCGTCCGAGCCGATCTTCCAGCCGGCGTCCTCGAGCTTCGACTTCGCCTTGTCGGTGCTGTAGCCGTAGACGCTCGACGCGTCGTCCTCGTAGCCCTGCTGTCCGGGCAGGTAGACGAGGTTGTTGAGCACGTCGCCCGGGCTCTTCACCGGCGACAGGATCGCCTGGGCCACGACCTTGCGGTTGATGGCCTGTGCGAACGCCTGGCGCACGTCCTGGTCCTTGAAGACGTCCGAGGTGCCGTTCAGCGTGATCTGACGCTGCGTGGTGCCGAGCGAGCGCTCGATCTTCGAGTCGGACCGCGAGTTCGCCGTCTTGAGGTTGTCGGCGCTGCCGTTCAGGTTGAAGGCGTCGAGCTCCTTGTTGCCGTACGCCTGGGCGACGCCGTCACGCGAGACCGTCTTGAAGACGATCGTGTCGAGCTTGCCCGGGTCACCCCACCACTTGGAGTTCTTCTCGAAGGTCACGACGCCACCGTTGGTGTCGAAGGACTTCAGGATGTACGGACCACCGGAGACGTAGGTCTTGCCGTCGGCGGCGTACGGCGCCTTGGCCCAGGCCTTGTTGAAGTGGTCCGGGGTGTCGACGGCCCAGTACGGGTAGATCGCGGTGAGGACGCTCGCCCAGTCGGCGTTGGTCTTCGAGAACGTCATGATGACGTCACGCTCGTCGGAGCCCTGCTTGACCGAGTCCACGTCCTCCCACACGTTGGTGGCGAGGGGCGCGAACGCCTTGTTCGTGCCGTTCAGCGCCTTCCAGTTCGCGATGACGTCCTTCGCGCTGATCGGGGTGCCGTCCGACCACACGGCCTTCGGGTTGATCTTGATCTCGACGGTCTGGGGCGAGTCCTTGGTCAGCTCGACGGACGTCGCGTAGTCCTTGTTCGCCTCCCACTCGCCGTTCTCCTTGAACTGGATGAAGCCCGGCAGGTAGGTCTGCGAGATCGTCGTGTCGTCGACGGTCCCCGAGTCCAGGTTGGCCAGCTGCCAGTTCGCCGGAGCCGTGTCGATCGGCAGGGTGATCGACCCGCCGTCCTTGACGTCGGCGCGGTCCGCGACGGTCCAGCCGGTCGACTTCAGCGACGACTCGGCGACCGCGGAGTTGTCGCCGCCCGCTTCTCCGCCGCCGGAGCAGCCGGCCAGCACGACGGCAGCAGCCGCAGCGGTGGCCAGGACGGCGATGCCCTTGATCCTCTTTCGCATGGCGAGGATTCCCTTTCGTTGTGGTTCGCGCAGATCGCGCTGGACCGCGGCGGCCCCCGCCGTCGCGCCTGTTGGTTGAGAACCCTAGCCACATCCGAAGGCGGCACAAGGGTCTGTGCGATGAATCGAAACACGCTCGTAACGAATGTTGCATAGCGTCACTTCCGTTGTCCCACCCAGTCGCTCGAACGGCTAGCCTGTCGCCACCGACAACGCCGTCCGGTCGGACGGCCGCACCCAGAGGTCACGAACCACATGCTCGCCTTCATCGCAAAGCGGATCGTCAACTACATCGTCCTGACGATCGTGGCGACCACGCTCGGGTACATCCTCGCCAGCACGACGCTCAACCCGGCCGCCCGGTTCCTGGGGCGCAACCCGGCCGTGCCGCCGGGCACCATCCAGGCGTCGCTCCGCAAGCTCGGCGCCGATCCGGACACCCCGCTCCTCGTCCGCACCTGGGACTGGTGGGTCGGTCTGGTGACGCACGGCTCACTCGGCATGAGCACCCGCGGCACCGAGGTGACGGCCGACATCATCGCCCGCTCCGGCACCAGCCTGCGGCTGCTCGTGATCGGCACACTCCTCGGCGCGATCCTCGGGGTGCTCCTCGGCGTCTGGAACGCTGTCCGGCAGTACCGCACCTCCGACCAGGTGTCGACGTACCTGTCGTTCGCGGTGCTCGCCACCCCGACCTTCGTCATCGCGGTCGTGCTGATGATCCTCGCGACCACGCTCAACCAGGGCGTCGGGACGCAGGTGATCCGGTTCACCGGCGAGTACACGCCGGGGGTGACCGGGTTCTTCCCGGTGCTCGGCGACCGGCTCGTGCACCTGTTGTTACCGACGATCTCGCTGACCATCGGCGCCGTCGCCACCTACTCGCGCTACCAGCGCTCGGCGATGCTCGACGTGCTGTCGAACGACTTCATCCGCACCGCACGGTCAAAGGGCCGCACCCGCGGGTCGGCGATCATGCGCCACGGTGTGCGGGTCGCCCTCATCCCGATGTCGACCTTCTTCGCGTACTCGTTCGGACTCATCCTGACCGGCGCGAGCATCACCGAGCTGGTCTTCAGCTGGCACGGCATGGGCGAGTACTTCGTCCAGAGCATCAGCAACAACGACATCAACGCGGCGTCGGGCACGATCCTCTTCACGGCGATCCTCGTGCTCATCGCAGGGACCCTCGCGGACCTGCTGTACGCCGCGCTCGACCCGCGAGTGAGGGTGTGACCCGTGTCTGTTCTCGACCCCACGACCACGACCACCGCCGGTGACCCCGGCGACGGCAACGCCGGGACGCCGGCGCACGTCATCGAGGTGAAGGGCGGCCGCACCCCGCTCTGGCGCAAGGTGTTCGGCACCTGGCGCGCACGCATCGGTGGCAGCGCCCTGCTCCTCATCATCCTCTGGGCGTTCCTCGGCCCGTACCTGTACCACTGGAACGCCGTCGACTCCGACGGGCTGGCGTTCGGCATGCCGCCGAGCGCTGCGCACTGGTTCGGCACGAACGACATCGGCCAGGACATCTACGCGCAGACCCTGGTCGGCCTGCAGAAGTCGCTGCTCATCGGCCTGATCGCCGGACCGGCAGCGACCCTGATCGCCGGCATCGTCGGCGCGATCGCCGGGTACTTCGGCGGCCTCACCGACCGGCTGCTCGTGTGGGTCATCGACCTGCTGCTCGTGATCCCGTCGTTCTACGCGCTCGTGCTGCTCAGCCCGGTGTTCAAGAACCTGACGTGGGTTGCCCTCATCGTCGGCCTCGCGGTGTTCAGCTGGATGGTGATGGCCCGGGTGATCCGCGGTCAGACGATGTCGCTCCGCGAACGCGACTACGTCAAGGCCGCCCGGTTCATGGGCGTCCCGGCGTTCACGATCATCCGTCGGCACATCCTGCCGAACGTGGCGTCGCTGCTCATCATCGACGCCACGCTCGGCGTCGGCGCCGCGATCCTGGCGGAGAGCTCGCTGAGCTTCTTCGGCTTCGGCATCCAGATCCCCGACGTGTCGCTCGGCACCCTGCTCGCCGCCGGCAGCCAGTCCGCCGTCACCCGCCCGTGGCTGTTCGTCCTGCCCGCCGCGACGCTCGTCGCGACCGTGCTCTCGACCAGCCTGCTCGGCGACGCCCTGCGCGACGCCATCGACCCCACCTCCGGAGCCAACCGTGACTGAGCCGCTGCTCACCGTGTCCGACCTGTCGGTCACGTTCAACCCGAAGACCAAGCCCGTCTACGCGGTCCGGGGTGTCGACTACTCGGTGGCCCCCGGTGAGTTCCTCGGCATCGTGGGCGAGTCGGGTTCCGGCAAGTCGGTGTCCTCGATGGCCGTGATGGGTCTGCTGCCGTCGTCCGCCCAGGTGCAGGGCAGCATCCGGTTCGACGGCCAGGAGCTCGTCGGCCGGAACGACCGCGAGATGTCGGCGCTGCGCGGCCGCGACATCGCGATGGTGTTCCAGGACCCGCTGTCCGCTCTGACGCCGGTGTACACGATCGGCCAGCAGATCATCGAGGGCCTGCGCCTGCACGACCGCTCCCTCACCCAGCACGCCGCACGCACCCGCGCCGAGGAACTCCTGCGCATCGTCGGCATCCCGAACCCGGCGCGACGACTGGACGCGTTCCCGCACGAGTTCTCCGGCGGCATGCGCCAGCGCGCGATGATCGCCATCGCCATCGCGAACGACCCGAAGCTGATCATCGCGGACGAGCCCACCACGGCGCTCGACGTGACGATCCAGGCGCAGATCCTCGACGTGCTGCAGACCGCCAAGGACATGACCGGTGCGGCCGTCGTGCTCATCACGCACGACCTCGGCGTCGTCGCCGGCAACGCCGACCGCGTCGCCGTGATGTACGCCGGCCGGATCGTCGAGACAGCGCCGGTGCTCCCCCTGTTCCGTGAACCGGTGATGCCCTACACGATCGGGCTGCTCCGCTCGATGCCGAACATGACGTCCGCCCGCACCGAGCGGCTCGTCCCGCTCGACGGCCGCCCGCCCCTGCTCACGCAGAAGCCGACCGGCTGCCCGTTCGCCGACCGCTGCCCCGCCGTCATCGACGCGTGCCGCGACGGCGAACCCGCCCTCGTCGCACCGACGGTGCCGCAGAGCGCCGACAACCCGGTCCTGACCGGTGCCGTCCAGACGATCGGCAACGGCACCCTGCTCGACGACCACACCGCCGCGTGCATCCGTCGCGACGAGATCGCCGCGGGCACCCTCGAGCGCTCGGAGATCTTCCCCCGCCCCGAGGACGTCCCCGAGGCAGCGGTCGACCACGGCGACGAGGTCGTGCTCGAGCTACAGGACGTCGTCAAGACGTTCCCGCTCACCAAGGGCGCGCTCTTCCGCCGGCAGATCGGCGAGGTGCACGCGGTGGACGGCATCTCCCTGACGCTCAAGCGCGGCCAGGTGCTCGGTCTGGTCGGCGAGTCCGGCTGCGGCAAGACGACCACCATCATGGAGATCCTCGAGCTCGCCGGGGCCCAGCACGGCACCATCCGGGTGAACGGCGTCGACACCGCCTCGCTGTCCAAGAAGGACCGTCTGGCACTGCGCCGCGACATCCAGGTCGTGTTCCAGGACCCGATGGCGTCGATCGACCCGCGCCTCGACATCGGCTCGGTGATCGGTGAACCCCTCACCGTGCACGGCGTCGCGAAGGACGAGATCCGCCGGCGGGTGCGCGAGGTCCTCGAGCTGGTCGGGCTCGAGCCGAGCTACATCGACCGGTACCCGCACGAGTTCTCCGGCGGCCAGCGGCAGCGCATCGGCATCGCCCGTGCGCTCATCGTCGAGCCGAAGATCCTGGTGCTCGACGAGCCGGTCTCCGCGCTCGACGTCTCGGTGCAGGCCGGTGTGATCAACCTGCTCGAGGACCTCAAGCACCGCCTCGGGCTGTCCTACCTGTTCGTGGCGCACGACCTGTCCGTCGTCCGGCACATCGCCGACGACGTCGCGGTCATGTACCTCGGCCGCATCGTCGAGTACGGCGACGGCGACGCGGTCTTCTCGGACCCGCAGCACCCGTACACCCGTGCCCTGCTGTCGGCCGTGCCGGTGCCGGACCCGATGGCCGAGGCCGCCCGCGGGCGCATCCTGCTCGACGGTGACCTGCCCTCCCCCACGGAGCGCATCGACGGCTGCCGGTTCCGCACGCGCTGCCCGCTCTACCTGCTCCTCGACGAGGGCCGGCAGGAGCAGTGCCGCACGATCGACCCGGGTCTCGAGCCCGTGCACGGCCGCGGTGTCGCCTGCATCCAGACCGACCAGGAGCACCTGCTCACCGAGCGGGTCGGTGCGGTCGTCTGACGACGCCGGTCACGCCGTGGACGTGACCAACGGACGGACGGGAGGCCCGGTACCAGCTGGTACCGGGCCTCCCGTCCGTCGTGTGGTCGCGATCGCGAGCCGCGTCAGGCTCCGAGCCACAGGCTGAGCAGCGAGGCGGCGAGCAGCGCCAGCGCCGCTGCGCCGACCGCCAGGGCCGGCACGTCCCAGCCGCGCACGGCGTCGCCGGCGCCGGTGCCGTCGCGGTGCTCGGACCAGCGGTCGAGCAGCACCGTCATCTCGTCGGGCTGTCGCAGGACGGCCCGCTCACCGCGCCGGGCCGGCTTCGGCCGCGGCAGCGACGGCCCGCCCCAGCACTGGACCTTCCGGCCGGCGACCGTCTCGATCACGATCTGCCAGCGGAGCCGGACGTCGGCGACGGCCTGCCACGGCACCACGGTGCGGCGGAGCGGGTTGACCACGGTGACCGCGCGCTCGTCGATGACGATGCACGGGCGGTAGGTCAGGACCCAGAGCGCCCAGACGAGCACGGCGATCGGGCCGGCGGCGCGGAGGACGACGTCCCAGCTCCCCCGGAACGCCGCATCGCCGAGCAGGAACAGGCCCAGGACGGCGACGAGGCCGGACGCCACCGCGCCCCCGCGACCAGCGCGGAGGACGACGGGGCGTCCGGCCTCGTTCGTGTCCAGGTGGATCAGCGTCCGAACTCGAACCCGGCGCCGGGGATGGCGGCCAGGAGGTCCTTCGTGTACTGCTCCTTCGGGGCGGCGAAGACCTCGTCGGTCGTCGCCTTCTCGACGATCTGCCCACGGCGCATGACGCACACGTTGTCCGCGACGAGGCGGACGACCGCGAGGTCGTGCGTGATGAACAGGTACGTCAGGCCGAGCTCGGTCTGCAGCTCGGTGAGCAGGTCGAGGATCTGCCCCTGCACGAGCACGTCGAGCGCGGAGACGGCCTCGTCGAGGACGATGACCTCCGGCTTGAGCGCC
The DNA here is from genome assembly GCF_003234665.1 of Curtobacterium sp. MCLR17_059. NCBI lineage: Bacteria > Bacillati > Actinomycetota > Actinomycetes > Micrococcales > Microbacteriaceae > Curtobacterium > Curtobacterium sp. MCLR17_059. The sequence continues at coordinate 96,867 of NZ_QKSU01000004.1, forward strand.
AGCGCGCGAGCGACGGCGATGCGCTGTCGCTGGCCACCGGACAGCTCGTTCGGGTAGCGGTTCACCATCGACTTCGGCAGCGCGACCTGGTCGAGCAGCTCGAGCACCCGGGCGCGACGCGATGCCTTGTCGCCCACCTTGTGCGTGGCGAGCGGCTCGGCGATCGTGTTCCCGACGTTGTACATCGGGTCCAGGGAGCCGTACGGGTCCTGGAACACCGGCTGCACGCGACGGCGGAAGTCGAAGAGGTCCTTGCCCTTCAGCGCGCCGATGTCGATGCCGTCGAACTGCACTGTGCCGCTCGTGATGCTCTCGAGCTGCAGGACGAGCTTCGCGACGGTCGACTTGCCCGAACCGGACTCGCCGACGAGCGCCGTGGTGGTGCCCTTCTGGATCGAGAACGACACGTCGTCGACGGCCTTGAGCTCGCGGGTGGCGAGGCTCTTGCCGCGCAGCTTGTAGACCTTCTCGAGGTTCTTCACCACGATGAGGTCCTCGGCCGGACGGTGTTCGCGCTCCTGGGCCCGGGCGATCAGCTCGGCGTCGTCGTTGCCGGCGTCGGCGATGTCGACGCGTGCGTGCTGCACCTTCGACTGGATGCGACGGCTGGCCAGCGACGGGGCCGCCGCGACGAGCCGCTGCGTGTACGGGTGCTGCGGGTTGGCGAGGATCTCCTTCGAGGGACCGGCCTCGACGACCTGGCCCTTGTACATCACGACGAGCTTCTCGGCGCGCTCGGCGGCGAGGCCGAGGTCGTGCGTGATGAACAGCACTGAGGTGCCGAAGTCGCGGGTCAGGCTCTCGAGGTGGTCGAGGATGACGCGCTGGACGGTGACGTCGAGCGCGCTCGTCGGCTCGTCGGCGATGAGCAGCTGCGGGCGGCTCGACAGACCGATGCCGATGAGCACGCGCTGGCGCATGCCGCCGGAGAACTCGTGCGGGTACTGCTTCAGGCGGGTCGAGGCGTCGCCGAGGCCGGCCTCCTGCAGGACCTCGACGGCACGGTCACGGACGGCCTTCTTGCCGGTCGCCATGCCGTTCGCACGGATCGCCTCCTCGACCTGGAAGCCGATCGACCACAGCGGGTTGAGGTTCGACATCGGGTCCTGGGGGACGTAGCCGATCTCCTTCCCGCGGATCTCCGACATCTCCTTGTCGCTCAGCCCGACGAGCTCGCGCCCGTTGAACTTGATCGAGCCACCGGTGACCTCACCGGTGCCGGGGAGCAGCTTGATGATCGCCTGGGCGCTCGTCGACTTGCCCGAACCGGACTCGCCGACGATGGCCAGGCGCTCGCCCTGCTCGAGGGTGAGGTTGACGCCGCGGACGGCCTGCACGAGGCCGCTCTGGGTCTTGAAGCCGACCTGCAGGTCGGTGATCTCGAGCAGCGGCGCGCCGGAACCACCGGTGCGGCTGCTGTTCGTCTGGGTCAGTGTCTCGCTCATCGGCGGGCCCTCGCCTTCGGGTCGAGCGCGTCGCGCACCACGTCACCGAGGAGCAGGAACGCGAGCACGGTGATGGACAGGGCTGCCGACGGCCAGAAGATCGTCGACGGTGCCGTTCGGATCGAGACCTGTGCGGTTCCGATGTCGAGGCCCCAGCTGAGTGCTGAGTCCGGGAGCCCGATGCCGAGGAACGACAGGGTCGCCTCAGCCACGATGAACGTGCCGAGCGACACCGTCGACACGACGATGACCGGGGCTACGGAGTTCGGGATCACGTGACGGACCAGCGTCTTGAAGCGGCTCACGCCGAGCGCGGCCGAGGCCATCACATAGTCGGACTGCTTCGCGCTGAGCACGGCACCACGCATGATGCGAGCGATCTGCGGCCAGGCGAACGCGGCGAGGACCAACGCCACTGTGATCGCGTTCCGCGCCGGGATGACCGACATGATCACGATTGCGCCGAGCACGGTGGGGATGGAGAAGAAGATGTCCGCGATGCGGGACACGATCGTGTCGAGCCATCCGCCGTAGAAGCCGGCGAGAGCGCCGATGATGACACCGACGATCGTGACCAGCACCGTGGCGACGATGCCGACGATCAGCGAGTTCCGTGCACCCCAGATGACACGTGAGTACACGTCGTAGCCCTGGCGGTTGTACCCGAAGATGTGGCCTGCTTCCGAGCCTTCGTTGCTCTTGGCGAGGATCGCCTTCCTCGGGTCGATGTGCGTGAAGAGGCCAGGGAACAACGCCACGACGATGATGAGCAGGATGAGCACGGCGGACACCCAGAACATCGGGCGGACACGCATGGAGTCCCAGGCATCGGTCCAGGTGGACCGGGTCTTCTCGTTCTCGTCGACCTGGTCGACCGCTTGGAGCGGGGTCTCCTCGATCGGAGCGACGTAGTGCGTCGCCGAGCGGGATGCGGCGTTACTTGGCATAGCGGATCCTCGGGTCCAGGACGGCGTAGAGCAGGTCGACCAGGAGGTTGGCGAGCATGAAGATGATGACCATCACGGCGACGAACGACACGACGGTCGGACCTTCGCCGAGCTTGACGGCCTGGAACACCGTGCCACCCACACCGTGGATGTTGAAGATGCCCTCGGTCACCACGGCGCCGACCATCAGGTTGCCGATGTCGACACCCAGGTACGTCACCACGGGGATGAGTGAGTTGCGGAAGATGTGCACGCCGACGACACGACGACGGGGCAGGCCCTTGGCCGTCGCGGTGCGGACGAAGTCAGCACTCATGTTCTCGGCGACGCTCGCGCGCGTCAGACGCACGATGTACGCAAACGACACCGAGGCGAGCACGATCGCGGGCAACACGAGTTCGTCCCACGGCGCTTCGCCGGACACCGTCACCCGGAACAGTCCGAGGTTGATGCCGAAGACGTACTGCAGCAGGAACCCGACGACGAAGGTCGGGACCGAGATGAGCAGCAGCGACACGACGAGTGCGGTGGCGTCGAACAGCTTGCCCTTGCGCAGACCAGCGATGACACCGACGACGATGCCGGCGACCGATTCGAACAGCAGCGCCAGGATCGCCAGACGGGCGGTGATCGGGAACGCCGAGGCGAGCTGCGAGCTGACCGGCAGACCCGAGTACGTCACGCCGAGGTCGCCGCGGAACACGCCGCCGATCCAGAGCAGGTACTGCACGATGAACGGCTTGTCGAGGTTGTACTGCTGTCGCAGCTGCTCGATCACCTGCGGTGTCGGCTGGCGGTCGCCGAACAGCGCGGCGATCGGGTCGCCGGGCAGCGAGAAGACCATGAAGTAGATGAGGAACGTGGCCCCGAAGAACACGGGGATGAGTTGCAGGAGGCGCTTGCCGAGGTACCAGAGCATCAGATCACTGCCCGGTCCGGAGCGATGTCGATCAGGTTCATTGTGGTGAGGGGTGGACGGTCCGAGGGTCGGCACGGAAGTCCGGTGCGGGAGGGCGCCCGCGGTGTGGGGGAAGGTCTTACCGCCGCGGTACGGGGGTTCGGGGGCCATGTGGCCCCCGAACCCCCGTCCGGTGGTCGCGAGGCAGGATACCTGCTCGCGTGGTGGTCTCTACGAGACCAGGGTCAGTTCTTGACCTCGACGTCGTAGTACAGCGGCACCGAGTTCCAGCCGAACTTGACGTTCGACACCTTGTCCGCGTTCCAGACACCGGTCACGTTGGAGTACCAGAGCGGGATCTCGGGCAGGTCCTCGAACAGGAGTTCCTGAGCCTGGTCGAAGATCTTGTTGCCCTCTTCGACAGTGGCTGCCGAACGGCCCTTCGCGAGCAGCTCGTTGTACTCGGCCGAGTCGTAGCGCGCGTAGTTGCTCGACGAGCCCTTGCCCATGGTCGGGCCGAGGAAGTTGTACAGCGAGGGGTAGTCGGCCTGCCAACCGGTGCGGCTGCCGCCCGTGAGCTTGTCGTTCGTCTGGAGGTCGAGGGCCTCCTGGAACGTCGGGATCGCGTTGCCTTCGGCCTTGATGCCGAGCGTGCTCGAGATCGAGTTCGTGACCGCGGTCACCCATGCCTGGTGGCCACCATCGGCGTTGTACGTGATGGTGAGGGTGTCGTCGTACTTCGAGATCTTGTCGGCCTCGGCCCAGAGCTTCTTGGCCTCGGACTTGTCGTACTCCAGGACGTCAGAGCCCTCGAGGTCGTCGTTCCAACCGGCGATCACCGGCGAGGTGAAGTCCTTGGCCGGGGTGCGGGTGCCGTCGAAGATCTTGTCGGTGATCTCCTTGCGGTTGATCGCCATCGAGACGGCCTCGCGACGGAGCTTGCCCTCTTCACCCTTCCAGTGGTCCAGGTAGTAGGGCAGGTAGATGCCCTGGAAGATCGCGGCGGGCTGGTTGACGTTCGAGTCCGGGAAGTCGGACTTGTACGTCTGGAAGTTGGCGTCCGGCACGGCGTCGAGGACATCGAGGTTGCCGCCCTGAGCATCCGCGTAGGCGGTGTCCTGCGAGGTGTAGAACGTGATCGTCAGACCACCGTTCTTCGGCTTGCGCTTGCCCTCGTAGTCCTTGTTGGCGACGAGCTTGATGGACTGGTTGTGGGTCCAGGCCTTCTTGCCGTCGAGCTTGTACGGACCATTGCCGATCGGGTTCTCACCGAACGCCTTGGTGTCGTCGTAGAACGCCGACGGCAGCGGCACGAAGGCCGAGTAGCCGAGCGAGAGCGGGAAGTCGGACTGTGCCGACTTCAGCTTCACGGTGAACTCGTCGTCGTTCACGACCTTGAGGCCGGTGAGCTCGGAGTCCTTCTCGGCGTTGTACCCCTCGATGTTCTCGAAGAAGTACGAGGCGCTCTGCTTGTTCGAGAACTGGGCCGCCCAGTTCCACGCCTTCGTGAAGGACTCGGCGGTGACCTTCTCGCCGTTCGTGAAGGTGTAACCCGTGTTCAGTTTGATGTCGAAGGTCTTCGAGTCATCGGTGTCGATGCTCTTCGCGACCTCGTTGACGGGCTTGCCGTCGGCGTCGTACGAGACGAGGCCCTCGAACAGCGAGTCGATGACCTTGCCGCCACCGGTCTCGGTGGTGTTCGACGGGATGAGGGGCTTCTGCGGCTCACTCCCGTTCGTGGTGACGATCCCGGACGCGTTCGCCGAGCCCGAGCCACCCCCGTCGGAGCTGTTGCTGGAGCAGGCGGTCAGGGCGAGTGCTGTGGCCCCGAGCACGGCGAGGGCGGAAAGCCCGGCGCGCTTCTTGATCAAGGTTCCTCCTGGTGCATGGGACGCGCAGGGCACAGCGGTGTCGCCCGGGCGCGTTTGACCTTTGCAGCGTAGGCAAGGTGAACAGCGGCGTCCAAACCCAGGGGCGAACGGTTACACGCCGGTAACCAACTTGCACGATCCTTGCGACAAGATGCAACATTCGCGCGCCTGCCGGTGAAGGGTGCGTTTTTGTTGCATCCGCATGAAATCCATTGCACTCCGTCACACTTCTGTGCAAGTCGGGGGACGGCCGAGCATCGCTCAGGGGTACGGCTCGGGGGCTGCGTCGAGCGGTCAGGACCTGCCGTGGGTGGCACGCCGAGTGGTCACGAACTGTCGGTTGGCGAGGGTCCGGACGACGGTTCGTGACCGCTCGGCGGAACTGAGCGGGGTGTCGTGACCAGCCGGGACGGGACCGTGCCGCCGGCCGGACACGACCGTGCCCCGCCCGGAGGACCGGACACGACCGTGCCCCGCCCGGAGGACCGGACGGGGCACGGGGCGCACGACGACGACGGGGTGTCGGCGCCGGTCGGGATCAGGCGAACGCCTCGATCGGCGGGCACGCGCACACCAGGTTGCGGTCCCCGTACGCCTGGTCGATGCGACGCACCGGCGGCCAGTACTTCCGGCCGCTGATGCCCGGCAACGGGTAGACGGCCTGCTCGCGGGTGTAGGCGTGTGCCCACTCCCCCGAGATCACCGACGAGGCGGTGTGCGGCGCGTGCACGAGCGGGTTGTCGTCCGCCGGCCACTCCCCGCGCTCCACCGCCGCTGCCTCGGCCCGGATCGCGAGCATGGCGTCGACGAAGCGGTCGAGCTCGGCGAGGTCCTCGCTCTCGGTCGGCTCGACCATGAGCGTGCCCGCCACCGGGAACGACATCGTCGGGGCATGGAACCCGTAGTCGACCAGGCGCTTCGCGACGTCGTCGACCGTGATGCCGGTGGTGTCACGCAGCGGGCGGAGGTCGAGGATGCACTCGTGCGCGACCAGTCCGTCGTCGCCCGTGTACAGCACCGGGAACGCGTCGCGCAGACGGGCCGCGATGTAGTTCGCCCCGAGGACCGCGGCCTCGGTCGCACGGGTGAGGCCCTCGAGCCCCATCATCCGGACGTAGGTCCAGGTGATGGGCAGGATGCTCGGGCTGCCGTACGGCGCCGCACTGACCGGGCCGCCGGCGTGGGCCAGGCGGTCGTCCGCCTCGGCAGCGGTCGCGCCGGAGCGCCGGTCGGCCTGCTGCGCGAACGGGTGACCGGGCAGGAACGGTGCCAGGTGTGCCTTCGCGGCGACGGGTCCCACGCCGGGGCCGCCACCGCCGTGCGGGATGCAGAAGGTCTTGTGCAGGTTGAGGTGCGACACGTCGCCGCCGAAGTCACCGAAGCGGGCGTGGCCGAGCAGCGCGTTGAGGTTCGCGCCGTCGACGTAGACCTGGCCGCCTGCGTCGTGCACGGCGTCGCAGATCTCACGGATGTCGTGCTCGTAGACGCCGTGGGTGGACGGGTACGTGATCATCAGCGCCGCGAGGGTGTCGGCGTGGGCGGCGACACGGGCCCGGAGGTCCTCGAGGTCGACGTTGCCGTTCTCGTCGCAGGCCACCACGACGACCTTCATGCCGGCGAGCACCGCGGACGCGGCGTTCGTGCCGTGCGCGCTCGACGGGATCAGGCAGACCGTCCGGTCCTCGTCGCCACGAGCCTGGTGGTACCCACGGATGGCCAGCAGCCCGGCGAGCTCGCCCTGGCTGCCGGCGTTCGGCTGCAGGGACACGGTGTCGTAGCCGGTGACCTCGGCGAGCCACGACTCGAGGTCGCCGATCATGTCGAGGTACCCCTCGACGTCCTCGCGCGGTGCGAACGGGTGGATGTTCGCGAACTCCGGCCAGGTCACGGCAGCCATCTCGGTCGCCGCGTTGAGCTTCATCGTGCAGCTGCCGAGCGGGATCATGCCGCGGTCGAGCGCGTAGTCCTTGTCGGACAGGTGCTTGAGGTACCGCATCATGCGGGTCTCGCTGCGGTGTGCGCTGAACACGGGGTGCGTCAGGTAGTCGCTCTCGCGCTGCAGGGCGGCCGGGAGGCCCGTGGCCGCGTCGCGCACGGCGGTCTCGGTCGCGGGGACGGTGACGTCCACCGCCCCGAGCACGCCCGCCAGCGCCACGACGTCGTCGGGCGTGGTCGTCTCGTCGACGGACAGCTGGAACGTGTCGGCGTCCACGACGTGCAGCAGGTAGCCGGCGTCCTGCGCTGCCGCGACGATCGCCTCGGCGCGACCGACGGCCCGCAGGGTGAGCGTGTCGAAGAAGGCGTCGTGCACGACCTCGACCCCGGCGTCACGCGCCACGGCGGCGAGTGCACCGGTGGTCCGCGCGACCCGGCCGGCGATGAACCGCAGGCCCTCGGGCCCGTGGTACACCGCGTACATCGAGGCCATCACGGCGAGCAGGACCTGCGCGGTGCAGATGTTGCTCGTCGCCTTCTCACGGCGGATGTGCTGCTCGCGGGTCTGCAGGCTGAGGCGGTAAGCCATCTGACCGTCGGCGTCGAAGGACACCCCGACCAGGCGACCGGGCAGCTGGCGCTCGAGGCCGGCGCGCACCGCGAGGTAGCCGGCGTGCGGGCCACCGAAGCCGAGCGGGACGCCGAAGCGCTGGCTCGTCCCGACGGCCACGTCGGCACCCAGGTCGCCGGGGCTGGCGAGCAGGGTCATCGCGAGCAGGTCGGCTGCGACGACGGCGATGCCGCCACCGGCGTGGACCCGCTCGATGACGGACGACGGGTCGACGATGCGGCCCGACGCGCCCGGGTACTGCAGGATGACGCCGAACGCGCCGTCGAGCTGGTCGTCGCTCGGGCCGGCGGCAGCGTCGAACGCGCGCAGCGTGATGCCCACGGCGTCGGCACGGTGGTCGAGCAGTGCACGGGTCTGCGGCAGCAGGTCGGCGTCGACGAGGAACGCGTCGCCCTTGACCTTGGACGCGCGGCGGGCGAGGAGCATGCCCTCGACCACGGCGGTGCCCTCGTCGAGCATCGAGGCGCCGGCGGTGGCCATGCCGGTCAGGTCGGACACCATCGTCTGGAAGTTGATGAGTGCTTCGAGGCGGCCCTGCGAGATCTCCGGCTGGTAGGGCGTGTACGCCGTGTACCAGCTCGGGTTCTCGAGCACGTTCCGCTGAATCACCGCGGGCGTGTGGGTGCCGTGGTAGCCGAGGCCGATCATCGCGCGGCGCACGGTGTTGCGGCCGGCCTTCGCGCGGAGTTCGGCGAGCGCTTCGGTCTCGCCGACGGCGGCCGGGATCACCGAGTCGGCGACTGGGCCGACGTGGATGGACTCCGGGATCGCCGCACGGACCAGGGCGTCGAGCGACGGCTGTCCGACGACGTCGAGCATGGCCTGCTGGTCGGCCGGGGTGGTGCCGATGTGGCGGTCGGCGAAGGACGTCTGGAGGTTCTCGAACGCGGTCATGCGATGCAGGCCCGGTACGCGTCGTGGTCCATCAGGTCCTCGGGGAACGAGGTGCCGTCGACCTTGATCTTCACGAGCCAGCCGGCACCGAACGGGTCCTGGTTGACGGTGTCGGGGGTGTCGACGACGGCGTCGTTGACCTCGACGACTTCGCCCTCGATCGGGGCGAAGAGCTCGCCGACGCTCTTGGTCGACTCGATCTCGCCGATCTGGTCGCCGGCGGTGGTCGCGGTGCCGACGGCGGGGAGCTCGACGTAGACGACGTCACCGAGCTGCTCGGCGGCGTGGTCGGTGATGCCGACGGTGACGGTGTCGCCCTCGACGAGCAGCCACTCGTGGTCGGCCGTGTACTGGAGTGCGGTCTGGTCGGTCATGGGGTCAGCCTTTCGAAGCGCGGCGGTAGAAGGGGAACGCGGAGACCGTGCTGGGGACGGCAGTCCCGCGGACGTCGATGTGGAGGACCTGTGCCCCGTCCGACACGGCGGCGAGCGCAGCCGGGTCGACGAAGGCCATCGCGACGGGGTGTCCGAGCGTCGGCGAGAGCGCGCCCGAGGTCACGGTGCCGACGACCGTGCCGTCGAGCACGACGTCGTAGCCGGCTCGGGGAGCACGGCGGCCCTCCGTCACCAGACCGACGAGCACGCGGGCGTCCGCCGACGGGGTGACGCCGGCCGCACCGACGAAGTCGCCGTCCTTCGCGACGACGCGGCCCAGGCCGGCCTGGGCCGGACGGACGTCGGTGCCGAGCTCGTGCCCGTAGAGGGGCATGCCGGCCTCGAGTCGCAGGGTGTCGCGCGCGGCGAGCCCGGCGGGGACGACGCCGCGGTCGGCACCGGCCTCGAGCAGGGCGTCCCAGAGCGCCGGGGCGGTGTCCGGGTCGGTGTAGACCTCGAAGCCGTCCTCGCCGGTGTACCCGGTCCGGGCGACGAGCACGTCGGCACCGTCGAACAGCGCGTGCAGCACGCGGTAGTAGCCGAGTTCGTCGAGCGGTGTCTCGGGCTGCAGGCGGTCGGCGACGACGAGCGCGTCGAGCGTGCCGGCAGCCGTGGGGCCCTGGATCGCGACGAGGGCCGTCGTGTCGGAGTCGTCGGAGACCTCGACGTCGAAGCCGTCGGCCCGGGCGGTGAGCGCGGTGACGGCCACGTCGCGGTTGGACGCGTTCGCGACGACGAGGAAGACGTCGTCGTCGGTCCGGTACACGACGAGGTCGTCGAGGATCCCGCCGTCCTCGGCGAGCAGCAGCGAGTACTTGGCGCGGCCGATGGGCATCGTGCCGAAGGAACCGGCGAGCGCGTGGTCGAGGAAGGCGACGGCATCGCTGCCGGTCACCCCGATCTCGGCCATGTGCGACAGGTCGAAGACGCCGGCGGCCTGGCGCACGGCGTGGTGCTCGGCGAGGTCCGACGAGTAGCGCACGGGCATGCGGTACCCGGCGAAGTCGGTGAAGGTCGCACCGGCGGCCTCGTGCACGGCTTCGAGCGGCGACGAACGCTGACCCGGCGTGGGCAGTGGGGACGGACTCATGGCGGAGTTCTCCTGGCATCGGCAGGGCCCGGCGACGATCGCCGGGTGGAACTCCCCCTCTGTCATGGGCCTGAGAGTTTCACCGCGGCCCGTGAGGTCCGGCGGCTTTCACCGTGGGCGAGACGACCGAGCGTCTGCTTTTCAGAGTGGCCTGTCCGCTGCGGTGTGGGACCTGAGAGATTGACGGGGGGATTGCTCCTTCGGTGCCGTGCGTGCGCCCGAGGGCACGACGTACCCAGAGGCACGATGTACCCAGAGGCACTGCACGGCGTCTCCCGCGACGGATGAACGGCCGGTGTGTTCAGTTGTCCGCGACGAGCATACCGAGGCCGCGTTTCGAGCGTGTGTCGCGAGCGGGCCTTCGACATCTCGTAGAATGCGGGGATGGCCGGACAACGATCGCGCCCCCGCGGGCAGCTGGAGCAGGCGGTGCTCGATGCCCTCCGCTCCGCCGACTCCGGGCGCACCGCACGCCAGGTGCTCGACGCGTTCCCGGAGCCCCGCCCCGCGCTGACGACCGTCCTCACCGTGCTCGACCGCCTCGGCCGCAAGGGCCAGGTGGAACGGGAGCAGCACGACGACGCTCCCCTGACGTTCCGCGCCGTGCACAGTCGTGACGAGCAGACCGCGTCGCTGATGTCGAGCGCACTGGCCGCGTCGTCCGACCGCGAGGCCGCACTGCTGCAGTTCACCGGCTCGCTCGCCTCGGACGACCTCGAGGCCCTGCGCCGCGCCCTCGACGCCCGCGCCCGCTCCTGACCGGCTGCGCACCGTGGTCGTCGCCGGCATCGCGCTCATCGTCCTCGCACTCGCGGTGGTGGTGTTCGCGCCCCGGGTCCTGACCCGCTCCGCCTGGACGATCGACCTGCCCCGCACCGCGCTGGTCTGCTGGTCGGTCGCGGTCCTGCTCGGCGTCGTCGGCTTCGTGGCCGGCATCACCCTCGTGGTGCTCGCCGACCGTCCGGTCACCGAGCTGTTCGGCGGGGACGGCTCCCCCACGCACGGCTTCAACGTCGGCGTCGCGCTCCTCGCGGTCGTCGCGTTCGTCGTCGCGGTCCGGGTGCGGCCCGGCCCGGAACACGAGGCCGTCCGGCAGGCGATGCGTTCCGGCGTCGCCCCGCACCGCGAGATCGACGGCACCCCCGTCGCCGTCGTCGAGGCCGACCACGCACTGGCGTGCGCCGTGCCGGGTCGGAGCGGTGGTGTCCTCGTCAGCACCGGCTTGGCAGACCGGTTGCGCACCGACGAACTGGAGGCCGTGGTCGCCCACGAACGCGCCCACCTGACCCAGCACCACGCGGCTGCGGTCGCGGTCGCGGAATCGATCGAGCGTGCGGTCCCGTGGGTGCCCGGTGCGCGCGCCATGGCGCGGTCGACGCGTGTGCTCGTGGAGTTCGCCGCGGACGACGCGGCGGCCCGTCGCGTCGGACGCGACGCCCTGCGCCGTGCGGTGCTGGTGGCGGACGGGAGCAGCGCGCTCGGGGCAATCCGCGCCTCCAGACTGTCGTAGCGCCCCTGTCGGAGGCGAGGCATAGGGTGTCAGCACCGTGAAGCCACTGACCGAAGCCGACATCCGATCGTCGTTCGTGAACGCCACCCCCGACGAACTCGCACAGCTGCCCATCCCGGGCCTGCACGAGACACTCTGGGACGAACGCGAGTTCCTGGGCTGGCGCGACCCGCAGGCCGCCCGCCGCGGGTACATCGTGTCCTGGATCGACGAGCGCCCCGTGGGCATCGTCGTCCGGTCCGCCGGTGGCTCGCTGCGCCCCGGCATCGCCGCGATGTGCTCGTTCTGCCACTCGCCGCAGCCCGCGACCCAGGTCCGGCTGTTCTCCGCAGCGCGTGCCGGCGAGTCCGGGCGCAACGGCAACACGATCGGCACGTACATCTGCGAAGACCTCGGGTGCCCGATGCTCATCCGCACCGCACCCCCGCACCTGAATCCGCCGGCGACCATCGCGATGCGTGGAGCCTCCCTGCTGCAGCGCGTGCAGAACTTCACCGCGGACATCACCAAGACGGCGTGAGCCGGTTCGGCACCGCCCGCTGGGCTGTGGTCGAGGAGCTCGGCGACGGACGGTGGCGGCTGACGCTGCGGGACGAGGCCGACGACGAACTCGGCGCGTTCGGTCTGGGCGTCGAGGGGCCGTGGGACCCCGACGTCGAGCCGCACGTCGGGTTCGTGCTCGTGCAGCTCGGCTTGACGCTGCGCGGGGCTCGGCCGTGGCGCATCGACGAACTCGGTGACCACCGGGCGCCCGTCCTGTCGCTCGGCTGAACGAGGACGCCCGGACGGCTTCCTTTGGCGCGCGCGGTCCGCTCAGTCAGTCCGCGGCGACGAAGTTGCGCAGGATCTCGCGGTCGTCGTCGGCGCGCATCGCCCAGGCGAGCTCGCTGCGGTGGTCGCTGGACTCGAGCGGCAGGAGCGCCACCGTGTCGGGTGCGGCGAGCGCGGCGCTCTCCGGCACCACCGTGACACCGAGGCCCACCCCGACCAGGTGCAGCACGGTCGCCCAGGTCGTGGCCTCCTGCACGATGACCGGGCGGCGGCCACCGGCGGTGACCGGTGCGAGGTTGCGCTCGGTCGCCAGAGCCCCCGCGACCGCCGGGAAGAACACGAACGGCTCGTCGACCAGTTCGGTGCCGCGGATGCGATCCCGATCCGCCAACCGGTGCCCGCGCGGGACGGCGGCGACGAAGGCCTCGGACCGGAACGGCAGCAGCCGCACGGCGGGGTCCGGGTCGGCATCGCGGACGACGGCGAGGTCGAGCTCGCCGCGGACGATCCGGGCGAGCAGGGTCGACGAGTACCCCTCGGTCAGTTCGACCCGGACCAGGGGGTAGCGCTCCCGGAACGCCTGCACGCGTTCGATCGGGCCGAGAGGCAGCGCGGAGACGACGAACCCGACGTCGAGCCGACCGACTTCGCCGCGCCCGACCCGCACCGTCTCGTCGATGTCCCGTCGCACCTGCCCGAGCAGCGACCGCGCACGGCCCTGCAGCACCCGGCCGGCGGCGGTCAGGGCCACACTGCGGCTGGTCCGGACGAACAGGTCGACGCCGAGCGCGCGTTCGGTCCGCCGGATCTGCTGGGACAGTGCGGGTTGCGCGATCCGCAGCTGCTCGGCCGCGCGGCCGAAGTGCAGCTCGTCGGCGACGGCCAGGAACGCCCGCAGCTGCCGGAGGTCGACGTCCGGTTCTCGATCCATGCACACAGGCTATCGATCAGCGCGAACGAGTATTGGACGTGACTGCATCGTCGATCGAGGATGGATGCATGCCCGAAGCAACCTCCACCGTCACCATCGCCGACCTCGCCACCCCCGTGGACGCCGAGGCGTTCCGCACGCTCAACGAGGCCTGGATCACCCGGTACTTCACCCTCGAGGACGAGGACCGTGTGTTCCTCTCCGATCCCGTCGGCCGCGTCGTGGAGCGGGGCGGGGCCGTCCTGGTCGCCCGGCTCGACGACCAGGTCATCGGGTGCATCGGGGTCGTGCCCACCACCCCCGGCGTGTTCGAGCTCGTGAAGATGGCCGTCTCCCCCGACCACCAGGGGCACGGCACCGGGCGGAAGCTCATCACCGCGGCGCTCGACCGGGCGCGCGAACTCGGCGCCCGCCGCATCGACCTGGAGAGCAACGCACAACTGGCCAGCGCCGTGCACCTGTACGAGGCGTTCGGGTTCCGGCACCTGCGCGCGGACGAGATCGCCCCGAGCCCGTACGTCCGGGCCGACGTGCACATGACCCTCGACCTGCACTGACGTTCCACCTGCACCGCGTTCGACCTGCACTGACGGCGCCCCGGTCCCGGTACGCTCGCGGCATGGCGACGTACGAGGTGCAGGCGGTCCGCGAGGCCGGCGCGTGGCAGGTCTTCATCGACGGCTTCATGGTGACCGAGGTGTCCCGGTGGCCGTCCGTCGGGTTCGTGGCCCGCGAGCTCCTCGCGATGGACCGTGACGACGACCTGCGCATCCGCGTCGTCGGCCGCAACCAGTACGTGGCCTGACCGCAGCGGAGCGCGATGACCAGGTCGGTCAGCGAGCCGCGGCGACCAGCTGTTGTGCTCGCTGGTGCGAGACGTGGAGCAGTGGTCCGATCTCACGCACCGTGAGCCCGGACTCGTGCAGGACCAACGCCGCGGCGGCCGTCTCCTTCGCTGCCTCGATGCGTGCGCGCTCGGACTCCTCGCGGAGCGCCACCGCGCGGTCCAGGTGCGCCTGCGCCGCTTCGGGCATCGCCACCTCGACGACGAATTCGAAGGACTCCGGATCGCGGTCGTCGTTCATCAGCGAGAGCCAGTCGCGGGCCATCAGCTCGATCTCTCGTTCGCGCTTCGCCTGCGTCCGGATGACGCCGTCGATCCAGATCACCCAGTACTTCTTGCCGCGCTCCGCGCGCACCGTGTGTCGGCTCATCGTCGCCCATCTCCTCGTCGGTCGCAGTCACGGAGGATGCCGCGAGCCGTCATCTCCTCCACCTCTCGGTGTCTCGGAACGACGACCGTGTTCCGACCGAAGCGGAACAGGTCGTGGCTCCCGCCGTGGCGGTGGAACACGAACTCGACGGCGTTCTCGTCAGCCTTCCGAGCGAGCCGGCGGAGCAACTCCGTGCGCTTCACCGTAGCTGGCCAACCGTGACGAGGCAATCTTGCCTATCTCGATTGGACACTGTCGGATCGGATCTCTGCATGCACCGACCGTGGCGCTCCGCGGAGCACGATCCAGGACACCCAACCTGATCTGTGGACAGATTTCAGCAACGGCGAGTTGTGGAGGACGAGCCTCCCGGCACGCGCCGGTCAGGAGCAGGTCAGGCGACGTGCCAGACCAGCCCCTCCTGCGCGCTCGACGGGTACGCCGAAGCGATCCGGAACACGGCCTCGCGCAGGGTCTCCGGTGAGCACGCCAGGTTGAGCCGGACGAACCCGCGCCCCTCGGACCCGAACCCGAGCCCGGAGTTCAGCGCGACGTACGCGTTCTCGCGCAGCGGCACCGCGGGGTCGTCACCGAGGCCGATACCCCGGAAGTCGAGCCACGCCAGGTACCCGGCGCGCGGCCGCGTGTAGACGACCCCGGGCAGGTGCTCGGCGAGGAGCTTGGCGAGCAGTCGGTCATTCGCCACGATGCGCGCCACGACGTCGTCCAGCCAGTCCGTCGCCAGGGTGAACGCCGCGAGGTTCGCGTGCAGCCCGAGGATGCTCGTGCGGCAGGCGACCTCCTCCCACAGGGTGTCGAGGAGCGCGGCGGTCCGGGGATCGCCGGCGACGATGACCGAGCACTTCACACCGGCGAGGTTCCAGCCCTTGCTCGCCGAGGTCACGCACACGCTCCGGGCACCGAGCGGCTCGGCGACGGCGGCGAACGGGGTGAACTGCACGCCGGGGTGGGTCAGGGGTGCGTGGATCTCGTCGCTGATGACGAGGACGTCGTACTTCGCAGCGAGTTCGGCGATCGCGACGAGGTCGGCCCGGTCGTGCACGAGCCCGACCGGGTTGTGCGGGTTGCAGAGCAGGAAGACGCCGACCCCGCCGGCGAACGCCCGCTCGAGGCCCTCGAGGTCGAGCCGGTACTGCCCCCACTGCTCGAGCAGCGGGACCTCCTCGACCTGACATCGGGCCTCTTCGACGAGCTCGAAGAACGGCGGGTACACCGGCGGCGTGATCGCGACCCGGCCGCCGTCGGGCAGCGCGAGCCGGAGCGACTCGACGATCCCGACACTGACGTCGGTGGCCAGGTGGATCCGCGACGGATCGATCTGCCAGCCCCAGCGGTCCAGCGCGAACTGCGCGAAGGCGGGAGCGAGCGGCCCGGGGCCGTCGAGGTAGCCGAGGTCGGACTGCGAGACCCGTTCGATCAGGGCCTGCCGGATCGCCGGCGCGACGTCGTGGTCCATCTCGGCGACGAACAGGGGCAGCACGTCGGGCGCGTACCGCGTCCACTTGATGCTCGTCCGGACCCCGCGGAGCGTGCCGACCGGGTCCTTCTCGTCGCTCGCCATGCGTCCCAGCATGCCCCTGTCGGGAGGCCCGGCGCGACTCCCGACGTCATCCCACGTCGTCTTCGGGTGGGCTCGCGGCCGGGGGCCGTCCCGTCGGCCTACTGTCGGCAGCATGAGCACGAGCACCGCCGACAAGGCCGTCACCCTGAAGCAGCTGCACGAAGCCCCCGAGATCCTGCGCGTCGTGAACGTGTGGGACGCGATCACCGCCAAGGTCGTCAGCGACCTGCCCGGCACGAAGGCGATCGCCACCGCCGGGCACTCGATCGCCGCCTCGTACGGGTACGAGGACGGCGGCATGCCCCTCGACCTCGCCCTGTCCGGGGCGGCGATCGTCGCCGCAGCCACGGACCTGCCGGTCACCGCCGACCTGGACGACGGCTACGAGGACCCCGCCGAGACGATCCGCCGCGCCATCGGCTCGGGCATCGTGGGCGCCAACGTCGAGGACCGGCTGCGTCCCTTCGACGAGGCGGTCGCCCGCGTCGCCGCGATCACCGCAGCGGCGCAGGCCGAGGGCGTCGACTTCCAGCTGAACGCCCGCACCGACGCGATCGTGCGGGGCGGCGAGCGCCCGGTCGACGAGAGCATCGAGGACGCAATCGCCCGCGGCAGGGCGTTCCTGGACAACGGCGCCGCCCTGGTCTTCGTGCCCGGCGCGATCGAACGTTCGGTGGTCGAGCGGCTCGTCGCCGGTCTCGGCCGCGGCAAGCTCTCGGTCATCGGCCTGCCCGGCGCCCTGCCCGCTGCCGAGTACGAGGCGCTCGGCGTCGCCCGCATCTCCTACGGCCCGCTCACGCAGCGGGTCGCGCTGCGCGCGCTCCGCGACCTGGCGACCGACCTGTACGCCGACGGCGTCGTGCCGGAGGACACCCCGGCCCTGAACTGACGGAGCAGACGGACGGGAGGCCCGTGGCGGTGTCGCCACGGGCCTCCCGTCCGTCCTGTGGTCACGTCACGCGACCCGCTCAGCTCAGCCGAGCGCCGGGTACAGCGCGGGCGTGGTGCGCGCGTGCGTCTCCTGCTCGAAGGCGTAGCCGAGGCCGATGACGGTGCTCTCGTCGAACGAACGGCCGAGGAACTCCAGGTTCACGCCGGCACCGGTGATGGTGTTGTCGGCAGCGGTCGCCTGGCCCATCGGGACGGTGATCGCCGGCATGCCGGTGTTCGGGCTGAGGCGCATGTTCGTCGACTGCGTGCCGTACGGCGTGCCCGACGGGTAGACGAGCGCGTCGAGGTCCTGGTCGTCGAGCATCTGCGTCACGAGCTGCCTACCGGTGGCGAGCTGCGTCGTGTGCGACCCCGTCGGTCCGGCCCACGCCTGGTACTGCGTGTCGGTGATCAGGTCGCGCGACTGGTAGGTGCTCTTGCGGCTCGGCACGTACTCACCCGAGGCCAGGATGCCCTGCAGGGAACGCGCGGTGACGTCGGGGTCGAGGTGCTTCGCGACGTACTCGTCCAGGTCGTGCTTGAACTCGTTCGTGCTGCCGCTGCCCTCGGACAGGACCCGGTTGAAGGCCGTCGTCGCGGTGATCGGGACGACGGTGGCACCGGCGGCCTCGAGCTTCGCGACGGAGGCGTCGAACAGGCGCTTCGTCGTGGCGTTCGTGCCGACCATGCTCGTCACGTAGCCGATGCGGGCACCCTGCAGTGAGTCGGCGTCGAGCGACGACGTGTACGACGTCGGCACCTTGCCGGCCTGCGCACTCGTCGCCGGGTCCGCCGCGTCCACGCCGGTGACGGCGTCGAGCGCGACCGCCGCGTCGGTGACCGAGCGCGTGATCGGGCCGCCGGTGTCCTGCGACAGGGCGAGCGGGATGATCCCGTCACGGCTGGTCAGTCCGACCGTGGGCCGGATGCCGACGAGCTGGTTGTACGTCGACGGCACGCGGATCGAGCCGCCGGTGTCGGTGCCGAAGCCGATCCCCGCGAGGTTCGCGGAGATCGCCGCACCGGTGCCGCCGCTCGAGCCACCGGCCGTCTGCGCCGTGTTGTACGGGCTGGCGACCAGGAGCGACGAGCCGGCGGGCTGGTTCGACGAGAACTCGGAGACGAAGCCGAAGGCGAACTCGTCGAGGCTGGCCTTCGCCAGGATCACGGCGCCGGCGTCGCGGAGGCCGGTGACCATGGCGGCGTCGGTGTCGGTCTGGTTGTCGTCCCAGCAGCCGCAGCCACCGGTGGTCGGCATGTCCTTCGTGTCGTAGTTGTCCTTCACCGCGATCGGCACGCCGAGCAGCATGCTCGTCATCCCGTGCTCGGCGCGCTCGGCGTCCGCGGTCTTCGCGGCAGCCACGGCGTCGGCGCTGGTGGTGACGATCGAGTTGAGCGCGCGCCCGGTCGACGCGGTGTCGACCGTCGTGCGGTCGTACGCGGCGATGCGGTCGAGGTAGTCCTGCGTGATCGCGACCGACGTGGTGACGCCGGCGTTCATCGCGGCCTGCATGTCGATGGTCGACGCCTCGACGAGCTGGAACGGGCCGTCGTCGAAGATCATCCGCTGGGACAACCCGGCCAGGTCCGCGACGGTGATGGTGCCGTCAGCGTCGGTGTCCGCGGCGCTGACCGTCGTCCAGTCGGTGCTCGCGGACGTCGCACCGAGGTGGTCGGTGAGCACGGCGAGGTCGGCCTTCGTCACCTGGTCGTCGCCGGTCAGGTCGAGGTCCGTGTAATACGGCGCGAGCATGGCGGCGGGGCTGGCGTCGACGGCTGCGGGTGCTGCAGCGGCCGTGATCGCGGGGGTCGCGGCGAGGACGGTGCCGACGAGGGCGATCAGCGATGCGCCGGCGACGGTGGTGCGCTTCTTGCTGGAGGCCCGCTTCGTGGCGGCCTGCTTCGTGGCGGTCATGCGGAGGCTCCGGTGCGGTCGCGGCGGGCACGACGGGCCCGCAGGGTGATCAGGGTGCCGCCGGCTGCGAGCAGGGCGATGGACGCGGCGATCCACGGCGCGACGGCCGCGCCGGTCCAGGCGAGGTCGCCGCCGGTCGGACGGTCGTCCCCGCCGGCTGCCGCCACGGCGGTGGCGCCGCTGGTCGGGTCGGTGCCCGGGGCGGTCGGGTCGCCGGGGACGCTGGGGCCACCCGTGCCGCCACCGGCGCCGGGCTGCGTGGTCGCGCCCGGGGTCGGCGTGGCCGTCGGGGCGGTGGTCGCGGCCGCGGCGACCACGACGGTGGTGCTCGCCGGGTCGTCGAGGGTCGTCGACGTGCCGTCGGAGCCGACGAGGGTGATGCTCGTGACGTCGAGGTCGACGCTGCCGACCGCGGTCGGGGTCAGCGAGATCGCGGTGGTCAGGTCGCCGTCGAGTGCCGGTGAGGTGCCGAGGCGGGTGTGCACGATCGTCAGGGCGTCGCCGTCCTGCTCGACAGTGTCGAAGCCGCCGTCCGGGCCGGTGACGCTGTCGTCCCGGTACTCCACCGAGTCGGCCTCGAGCGTGATCTCGTACGCGTAGACGTCGGCGGTGTCCGGGATCGTCAGGTCGACGTCGAACGCCGTGCCGACGGTCACGGTGGCCGGGGCGTCGATGGTGGCGGTGGTCGCGGTGGGCGCTGCCTGGGCCGGAGCGGCCGTCAGGACGGCGAGGCCGAACGCCCCGGCGGCGACGAGCGTCGAGGAGACGATCGTCGCGCGTGGGCGCAGCCGTGGTCGGTGCTGCATGGGCGCAGTTCCTTCGGGTGGGGTGGAGGGGTGCTGAGCGGGTACTCAGTGAAGCGAAAGCTAACGGGGCGCTGTTTCCGGTTCTGGCCCGGCACGTTTCCGCCCCGTTACGGCTCGTTCCTGCCGCTACTGTCGTGCCATGTCGCTCGACGTCGAAGCCCTGCTCACCCCGCCCTCCCCCGCCGCTGCGCGCGCACTGGACGTCGTGCGGGCGTGGTCGGAACCGGCCCTCGTCAACCACTGCCTGCGCTCGTGGGCCTGGGCCGTCCTGCTCGCCCCGACGGTCGACCTCGAACCGGACCCCGAGCTGCTCTTCGTCGCGACGATGCTCCACGACCTCGGCGTGACCCCGTCGTTCGACGCCCACCGGGTGCCCTTCGAGGACGCCGGCGGCGCGGTCGGTTCGGTCTTCGCGCTCGGTGCCGGGTGGGACGCCGTGCGAGCCCGTCGGGTCGGCGAGATCATCGAGCGGCACATGTGGCGGTCCGTCGACCCGGGGCTCGACGCCGAGAGGCACCTGCTCGAGGTGGCGACCTCGCTCGACGTCTCCGGCGTGGGCTTCGACAGGTGGTCGTCGGACGACCTACGGGACGTCACGGCCGCGCTGCCCCGTCTGGACTTCTCGGCGACGTTCGACGGGCTGATCCACGAGCAGGCTGACCGCAAGCCGTCTTCGGCCGCAGCCCGCCTCGACGGGTCGGGCAACGTGGCCGCCGGCGGAGACCGCTGGACGGCGTTCCTGGCGTCCTGACGCTCGGTCCGGTCGCTCGCTGGACTTCTCGGCGGGGTGGGCGTATAGTCTCAGGTTGGTGCACTGCAGCGAACCCATCTGACTCGCGCACACCAACCTCTCGACACCGACTCACCCGAGTCGCATTCCACTCGAGACACCGCTTGATCCGAACGGACGAGCTGCACGTTGAAACTCGACGTGCGCGCCCCGCACTCGATGCGTCGCGCTGGACTGAGACGTCCGCCGACACCGAGTCGCCCTGGCGCCGAATGACCAGGAAGTACAGCACCATGACCAGCAACGAACGAATCACCGTGTTCGGGACCGCACTCGCGGCCCCGACGATCACCCCCGACCGCATCGCCGAGTTCCCGGTGCGCGACGACCGCTCGCAGCGCGAGTACCTCGTCCGCATCGCAGCCGACGACCTGGGGACCTTCGTCACCCGGGGCACCCGGCTCGACGCCGTCGGCGAGGCCGGCTGGACCGTCCCGGGCCGCTCCTGGGCGGGCGAGGCCAGCCGCACCCTGCTGCAGGCACAGTCCGTGCAGGCGGGCGAGATGGCCCTCGCGGCCTAGGTCCGACCAGCACCACCACGAAGCGCCGCCGAGTCCGCTCGGCGGCGCTTCGTCGTTCACGGGGCAGCGTGGGTCACTGCGGGCTTCGTGCGATCGACTCAGTTCAGGCGCTCGAAGACCATCGTGGCCTGCACCCGGTCGCCGCCGCCGAAACCCGTGCTCCCCGAGGAAGCCGTCGTGATCGTGTGCAGCCTGTAGCCGAGCGCAGCCTGCGCGTTGATCGCCTTCTCGAGCTCGGTGAGGTTGCCCGAACCGGTCCCGAAGAACTTCTCCTTGAGCACCACCTGCAGCACGACGTAGCTCATGCCGTTCTGTGCCGGACGCGGCTGACCACCCGAAGCGGCTTCCGCCTGGATCCGGCCGATCACTCCATCGACACCCGACGCCGCGGGCGCCTGCTGCTGCACCTGCTCCGTCCACGCGGAACCGTCCCACCACCGCATGGTGCCGGAGCCGTCGTCGTACCACCCTGCCTGTGCATTCGTCATGCGCTCATCCTGGCGCACGACGAACCACGTGGGCAGATCAGTTGTTGAAGCGGAACTCCACCACGTCGCCGTCCTGCATGACGTAGTCCTTGCCCTCGATGCGGGCCTTGCCGGCAGCGCGGGCCTCGGCGATCGAGCCGGTCTCGACCAGGTCGTCGAACGAGATGACCTCGGCCTTGATGAAGCCCTTCTCGAAGTCGGTGTGGATGACGCCGGCAGCCTGGGGAGCCTTCCACCCCTTGCCGATCGTCCACGCACGGGCTTCCTTCGGACCGGCCGTCAGGTAGGTCTGCAGCCCGAGGGTGTCGAACCCGATGCGGGCGAGCTGGTCGAGGCCCGACTCGGTCTGCCCGGTCGACTCGAGCAGCTCGGCGGCGTCGGCCGGGTCGAGGTCGATGAGCTCCGACTCGACCTGGGCGTCGAGGAACACGGCCTGCGCCGGGGCGACGAGCGCGGCCAGTTCGGCCTTGCGGGACTCGTCGGTCAGGATCGCCTCGTCGACGTTGAAGACGAAGATGAAGGGCTTGGCGCTGAGCAGGCCGAGCTCGGCAATCGGCGACAGGTCGATCTTCGTGGCGGACAGCAGGGTGCCCTGCTCGAGCGCGGCACGGGCCTCGCGAGCGGTCTCGAGCACGATCGGCTCGGTCTGCTTGAGCTTCACGGTCTTCTCGTACCGCGGGAGCGCCTTGTCGATGGTCTCCATGTCGGCGAGGATCAGCTCGGTGTTGATGACCTCGAGGTCGTCCTTCGGGGAGACCTTGTTCGCAACGTGCACGACGTCGTCGTCGGTGAAGCCGCGGACGACCTGCGCGATGGCGTCGGCTTCGCGGATGTTGGCGAGGAACTTGTTGCCCAGACCTTCACCCTCGCTCGCGCCCTTGACGATGCCCGCGATGTCGACGAACGACACCGGCGCCGGCACGGTCTTCTCCGAGTGGAAGAGCTCGGCGAGCTGGTCGAGCCGCGAGTCGGGCAGGTTCACCACCCCGACGTTCGGCTCGATCGTCGCGAACGGGTAGTTCGCGGCGAGGACCTGGTTCTTGGTCAGGGCGTTGAACAGGGTCGACTTGCCGACGTTCGGGAGACCGACGATTCCGATGGTGAGAGCCACGGAAGAAGAGCCTACCGGCGGCGGCCTGTCGGAGCCGACCCGGGCCTCCAGTCCGTCCGTCAGATCAGCGGACGCGACCCGCCCATCGGAGGCCGCAGGGCCGTGATCCGGCGTTCGACGACGTCGAAGACGTCGGCCTGCAGCCGCTGCGATCGCCGCCAGTCCCCCGGCACCTGCAGCGAGTGGTCGGCATGGTCGACGGTCTGGAGGCGCGCAGCAGTCCCCGGGACCCGCTCGGGCCGCCACATGGTGTCGCCTCCACCCCCGATCGCGTCGTGCACGTCAGTGGCAGCGGCGAGCGCTGCCGCGACGTCGTCGTGGGTGAGGACCGGCGTCAGCCAGACCCCGGGCACCTCGTGGCGGATCGCCCACGGCAGGGCGAAGCAGCCGAACGACTTCGCGACGACGAGGTCCGGTAGCCGGTCCCCCAGGGCGGCGGCGACAGCGGTCTCGACGAACCCGACCGGATCGGCACCGGCAGCGTCGTCGACGTGCCATCGAGGCGCGACGACCTCGCACCCCGACGCGAGAGCGATCTCGTTCGTCCACCAGAGCAGCGGCGCCTGTTGCCCGTAGCCGGCGCCGGCGAGCACCAGGACGAGCGGACGTCGGTCGGCCTCGTTCCCCATGCGCCGACAGTAGCCACACGCAACGCCGACGGGAACGGAGGGCGATGTCGGCACCCCGTGCGACGATCGGGACCGTGCCGTTGAACTTCACCGCGATCGACTTCGAGACCGCCAACAGCTCGCCCGCCAGCGCCTGCTCCGTCGGGCTCGTGAAGGTCCGCGCCGGCCGGGTCGTCGATCGGGCGTCGTGGTTCATCCGCCCGCCGTTCGGGCACGACGCGTTCCTGGAGTGGAACACGCGGATCCACGGCATCGTCGCCGAGGACGTCACGCACGCCAAGACGTGGGAGCAGCAGTACCCCGACCTGGTGGCCTTCGCCGAGGGTGACGTCCTGGTGGCGCACAACGCCCGCTTCGACATGGGCGTCATCGCCGGTGGCTGCTCTGCGACGGGCATCGACTTGGCCGAGCACCACTCGCTGTGCTCCCTGGCGGTGGCCCGCAAGACCTACACGCTCGACTCGTACCGTCTGCCGGTCGCCGCGATGGCCGCCGGGTTCGAGGGCTTCCAGCACCACGACGCCGCCGCCGACGCCGAGGCCTGCGCCGCGATCGTCGTGCACGCAGCCGGGCACCACGGGGTCGAGACGGTCGAGGCGCTCGGGGCGGTGACCCGGGTGACGATCGCCCCGGTCCGTGCGCGTGCCGAGAAGCCGAAGGCCGCGAACCAGCCGCGGCTGTCGAACCGGCCGATGGTGTTCGCCGACTGACGCAACGCCCGCTGCGCGCGGCCGGGGTGTCACATCCCCGGTGGTATTGTCACGACAATGCCGTCGGCACCGACGCCGGCATCTCCGCACGTGTGAAGGACCGCGATGACCAACGAAGGCCAGCTGCCGTCCGACCTGTTCATGGACCTGGACCGGTCGGGTCCCATGCCCCTCTACTTCCAGGTCGCCTCGCGCATCGAGGAGTCGATCCGCTCCGGCGCGATGCCACCAGGGGCCCGGCTCGAGAACGAGATCGCCCTCGGTGAGCGTCTCGGTCTGTCGCGGCCGACGATCCGGCGCGCGATCCAGGACCTCGTCGACAAGGGGTTGCTGGTGCGCCGCCGCGGCATCGGCACCCAGGTCGTGCACGGGCCGGTGACCCGCAAGGTCGAGTTGACGAGCCTGTACGACGACCTGGCGCAGGGTGCGCAGGCTCCGGCGACGAAGCTCCTGCAGCGCAACGACGTCCCCGCGTCCGACGAGGTCGCCGCGGCGCTGAGCATCGAGCCCGGCACGACCGTCGCGCACATCCGGCGGGTGCGGTTCGCCGAGGACGTCCCGATGGCGATCCTCGAGAACTACCTGCCGCCGGAGTTCCTCGACCTGACCGACGAGGACCTGCAGGCGTACGGGCTGTACCAGCTGCTGCGCGGCCGCGGCGTGACGATGCGGGTGGCGAAGCAGCGGATCGGGGCGCGTGCGGTCACCGACGAAGAGGCCGGCCTGCTCGAGATCGAGGACGGCGACCCGGTGCTCACGATGAGCCGTACCGCGTACGACGCCTCGGGCCGTGCGGTCGAGTACGGCGTGCACTGCTACCGCCCCGACCGGTACTCGTTCGAGGTCACGCTCGTCGACAAGTAGGTCGCTCGGCGATTGGTCACGACACGCTGTCGGTGATGCGCCGAGTGGTCACGAACTGTCGCCCGGACGCCCGGCAACCGACAGTTCGTGACCACTCGGCGGAACTGAGCGGGGTGTCGTGACCACCCCGCACCCGCACCACCTCAGCCGAGCGCGGGCACCCCGAGCTCACCCGTGACGTACTGGGCACGCCCGAAGCCGAAGGACCAGTCCTGCGGCCCGTTCTCGACGTAGCCGATGAAGACGTCCTCGGACGCGACACCGATCGCCGCGAGGGCATCGTGGATCGCCCGGTACAGCGTCGCCTTCGCCTCGTCGGTCCGCCCGCGCTGCGTGAACACCTGGATGACGATGACGCCCTCGGTGCGCTCGAACCCCAGGCCGGCGTCCTCGGCGATGATCTGCTGGGCGGGGTGCTCGGTGATCACCTGGAACCGGTCACGCACCGGGATCCCGTACACGTCGACGATGGCGTGGTGGATGGCGTCGGCGATGCCACGGACGGCCTCCGGCGTGCGGCCGGTGGCGAGGTCGATACGGACGAGCGGCATGGTGCCTCCTGGTTGCTCGGACTTTGTCCTTACATACTAACAAGTGGGCGCCGCCACGTGTCTAGAACCTCGGCGTCGGTGCCCCGTACGTCAGCGGCCCGTCGACACGAGCGACGTCGTGCCACGCGCCGTCGACCAGCGAGGCCTCCGCCGCCTCGACGATCGACGCCGCGGCCAGCCCGTCGGCGACCGAGGGTGCGAGCTGCTCCCCGCGCTGCACGCTCGCGATGAACTGCGCCGCCTCGATCGTCTTCAGGTCGTCGTAGCCCATCGCGGTCCCGGCGCCGGGCTGGAAGCGACCGAAGTCACCGTCCCCGGGAGCGACGTAGTGCGTCGCGTACCCGTCGACCTCTTGCCCGTCCAGGTACACCTCGAGCTCGTTGAGGCGCTGGAAGTCCCACCGGACCGAGCCGCGGGTGCCGTAGATCTCGAGCGTGTACTCGGCGTGCGGCCCGCGCATCACCCGACTCGAGTCCATCGTGCCGACCGCACCGTCCTCGAACCGGAACAGCAGCGCGGCGTAGTCCTCGTTCTCGACGGCACCCAGCTCGCCGGTCGCCGCGGCACTGCGGTCGACGATGCCGGCACCCGGGCGGGGACGCGACTCGATGAACGTCTCGGCGAGCGCACTGACCGAGGCGATCCGGCCGACCACGTACTGCGCCAGGTCGAGTCCGTGCGACAGCAGGTCGCCGAGCACACCCGATCCGGCACGCTCACGCTCGAAGCGCCAGGTCAGCGGTGCAGCAGGGTCGGACGAGTAGTCGGCGAGCAACGATCCGCGCACGTTCGTGATGCGCCCGAGCCGCCCGCTGCGGACGAGTTCGCGGGCGCGCTCGATCGCCGGGGCGTGCCGGTAGTTGAAGCCGACGCTCGTGATGACGCCGGCCCGCTGCACCGCCTGGTGGATGGAGCGCGAGTCGCTGGCGTACCGGCCCATGGGCTTCTCGATCCAGAACGGCTTGCCCGCCTCGGCCGCGGCGACGGCCATCTCGCGGTGCAGGAAGTTCGGCGAACAGATCGACACGACGTCGACCGCCGGGTCGGCGAGGACCTCGTGGTAGTCGGCGACGGCCCGCTCGTACCCGAGCCGCGTCACCGCCTGGTCGCGTGCCGCCTCGATCGGGTCGGCCGCGACGACGAGCCGCGGCTGGACGCCGAGCTCCGGGAAGTGGTCCGGCAACGCTCGGTAGGCACGCGAGTGCAACCGCCCCATCCAGCCGACCGAGATCAGCCCGACGCCGATGCTGTCCATGGAGAACTCCTTCGTTCAGGTGACGCGCATTGGAGCGCGACAACGAGCGTAGCCGATGTGGCTGACTTTGTCAGCACATGACGCAACCGCCTGGAGGCCCGGTGCCGGTCTCGGGGACCGGCACCGGGCCTCCAGGCTGGTGCGTCAGCGCGCGGGGCGCGACCCGTGGTTGCGACCGCGGATCGCGCCGCGCATCAGACCGCGACTCGGATCGCGTCTCAGATCGCGGGGACGATGATGTCGCGGACCAGGGCGTCGAGCTTCGCGTCGGCGTCCAGGAACTGTCGGAGCGTCGTCACGGTCGCACCGAAGCGGTCGAACTCGTCGATCGTCATGCCGTCCACGTCGTAGCCGCGGGCGAACTCCGGCGTCGCGGCCCGGAGCGCCTCGATGACGTGCACGGGGACCTCGTCGTCGATGGCGTGCGGACGGAACGGGAACGCGTTGTCGTTGATGTCCTTCGTCCACTGGAACGGCGGCGACACGACGAGGTCACCGCCCTGGAACTCCGACCACTGCAGTGCGTTGCGGAACGCGGCGACCAGCACGCGCGAGCGGAACCCACGCTCCTGGAAGACGCGGTAGGCGTTCTTCACCGCGGCGACGCCGGCCCACTCGAGGATGCCCGGGTCCACCATCACGTGGTCACGCTTGACGACGGTCTTCAGCCAGTCGTCGAAGCGGCCGGCCATCAGGGTGACGACGTGACCGAACTCCTGCTCCGGCAGGCCCTCGGCAGCACGGCGGTCGAGGGCGCGCTCGATGGCCTCGCCCACGGCGACGACCTGCGGCACGGTGAACGACACCGTCGCGTTGATGGAGACCCCGCGGTAGGCGGCTTCCTCGATCGCGGCGATGCCGACCTTGGTGGCGGGGATCTTCACGATGATGTTCGGCGCGAGCTGCGAGAACCGGACGGCCTGCTCGACGAGCGCGTCGGCGTCGCGGTGGAACCGGGGGTCGGTCTGCATGGACAGTCGACCGTTCCGGCCGCCGGACGCCTCGAACGCGGGCAGCAGCTGCGCCGCGGCGGCGATGGAGAGCTCCTCGACGGCCTTCCAGCCGATCCAGGACTCCCCCGCCGTCGGGTGCTCCTCGGCGATCTCGCGGATGCGCGGGACCCAGGTCTCCGGGTCCTGCTGGATGCAGGTGTACGCGATCACCGGGTTGCAGGTCGCACCGACGGCACCGTACTCGTGGATGGCGGTCGACAGTTCGCGCGGGTCGGCGGAGTCGTTCCACAGGGCGGTCGGGGTCTGCTCCGCGGCCTGCAGGGTGACGGGACGGGAGTCGGCGTCGGTGGACGCCTGCGTCTCGAGGGTGGTGGTCATCGGTGGAGTCCCTTCGTGATCGTGTCGAGCTGGAACCGCGACACCGCGTCGGCGTTCTCGTCCTCGGCGAAGACGCTCGAGACCGCGACGGTGTCCTCGCGTGCCGAGAAACCGACCCGGTCGAGTGCCGCCCAGAAGGCGTCGAAGTCGACGTCCGCCTGGCCGACCGGCAGGTGCTGGTGCACGCGGACCGGGTTGCCGGGCGGGTTCGTGATGTAGCGCAGGCCGTGCGAGCGACGGTGGTCGTACGCGTCGGCGACGTGGACCAGCTGCAGCGAGTCACCGGCGGCGTCGATGATCTCGTCCATGTTGCCGCCGTAGTGGAACGTGTGGCAGGCGACGTAGACGAAGCCGACGTGCTTCGAGTTCAGGCCGCGGATCACCCGGAGCGCCTCGAGCCCGTCCTCGACGAAGTCGTCGGGGTGCGGGTCGATGAGCACACGGATGCCGGCGTCCTCGATGATCGGCAGCAGTTCCTCCATCGACCGGTAGAACTGGTCCTCGGACTCCTCGGCACGCTCGGGGCGGCCGGAGAACTCCGTGTTGATGGTGTCCACGCCGAGGCGCTTCGTGATCTCGATGACCCGCTTCCACTTCCGCACCGCAGCCTGTCGGGCGTCCTCGTCCGGACCCGACCAACGCAGCACCGGCAGCACGCTCGCCACCTGGACCCCGGCGTCACGGCAGGCCGCGGCGAACGCGTCGACCAGGTCGTCGTCGGCCTTGGGGTGCCGGTAGAAGGGGATGAAGTCCTTGTGCGGGGTGAGCTGCAGGTACTCGTAGCCGAGCTCCGCGACCTTGCGCGGGAACTCGAGCAGCGACAGGTCGTGGTGGAACGGGGTCGGGTCGAGCGCGATCTTCGACATCGATCAGGCCCCGGCGAGCGCGGCGGTCGCATCGCTCGTCGCGTCGCTCGTCTCGTCGTAGAACGCCGGCTTCGTGACCGCGTACTCGACCACTTCGTGCGCGCCGGACTGCTGGGCCCGGACCGCGACCTCGGCGACGACGGAGGCGGTGTAGCCGTCCCAGGCACTCGGCCCGTCGATGCCACCGGTCCGGGCAGCGTCGACCCAGCGCTGGACCTCTTCGTCGTAGGCGGCACCGAAGCGCTCCTTGAAGGACGGCGTGATGCCCTGCGAGGTCGTTCCGGCTGCGACGAGCGAGAGCGACGTGTCGCGGCCGATGTACGCGACACCGGACTCGAACACGGCGTCGGTGGTGACCTGGTAGCCGAACTGGGCGTTGACGTTGATCTCGACGATCGCCATCGTGCCGGACTCGGTGGTGAACAGGACGAACTGCGGCTCGGGCAGGTCGGCCGGCGCGAGGGAGTTCTTGCGCGGCTTCTTCACCTCGACGCTCGTGATCGCTTCACCGGTGAGGAACGGGATGATGTCGATCTCGTGGATCACCGAGTCGTGGATGAGCATCGACTCGCTGAAGTTCGGCGGCGTCGTCGGGTTGCGGTGCGCGTGGTGCAGGGCGAGCAGGGCGCCGTTCGCCCCCGACTCGCGCAGGGCCTTGAGCTCCTGGTACCCGGCGTCGAACCGGCGCATGAAGCCGACCTGGATGACCGGTCGGGCGGCGTGCTGCTGCTCGAGCTCGACGATGCGCAGCGAGTCCTCGGCGCTGGTCGTCAGCGGCTTCTCGCACAGGACGGTGAGTCCGCGCTCGAGCGCGGTCACCAGGATCGGCTCGTGCAGGAAACCGGGCGTCGCGATGATGACGGCGTCGATCTCGGTCTGCTCGAGCGCCTCGTCGAAGGACGCGGCGGTGATCGCGCCGGGCGCCAGGGCGGCTGCCGCAGCGGCACGGGCCTGGTCGGGCTCGACGACGGCGACGACGTCGGCGTTCGAGATCTTGGCGGTGATGCGGCGGACGTGGTCGGCGCCCATCATGCCGGCGCCGACGACGGCGACGCGGAGGTTCTGCGTGGTGGTCATGGTGGTGTTCTCCTGGTGGTTGTTGACGCTGCGTGGACGGCGCGTCAGGAGGCGCGGGCGGCCGAGGTCGAGCCGAAGATGTGCTGGAAGGTGCGCTCGGCGATCGGGCCGGGGGCGTCGACGGAGCAGCCGTACATGTCCTGCTCGACGATGCCGAAGATGTCCGGGTTGATCGCGGCGACGGCCTCGATGATCGGGGCGAGCTCCGGGGTGCCGTGCGGCGGCTCGGTCATGATGCCCTGCGACACGGCGGTCGCGAACGGCACGTCGTTCTTGAGCACGTCGAACAGCAGGTCCGTGTCGACCTGCTTGAGGTGCAGGTAGCCGATGCGCTCCGGGTGGGCGGCGATGAGCTTGAGGTTGTCGCCGCCGTAGTAGGCGAAGTGGCCGGTGTCGAGGCAGAGGTTCGTGTACTCGGGGTTCGTGACCTCGAGGAACCGCACGGTCTCCTTGTAGGTGCCGACGTGGCTGTCCGCGTGCGTGTGGAACTGCTGGTGGACGCCGTACTCCTCGAGCAGCGCCTTGCCGAGCTGGTCGTGGCCCTTGCCGAGCCGCTCCCACTGCTCGTCGGTGAGCGTGCGCGACTCGAGCACCTCTTCGGTGGCGTCCGAGCGCCACAGGTCGGGGATCGTCACCAGGTGCTCGGCGCCGAGCTTCGCTGCCAGACCGGCGACCGCGACGGCCTGGTCCCACGCGCGCTGGAACTGGTCCTCGCCCTTGTGGAACCCGGTGAAGACCGTGCCCGCCGACAGCTTGAGCCCGCGGGACTCGAGCTCGTCGGACAGCTGCGACGGGTCGGTCGGCAGGTACCCGTACGGGCCGAGCTCGATCCACTCGTAGCCGGCGGCGGACGCCTCGTCGAGGAAGCGCTGCCACGGCACCTGCTTCGGGTCGTCCGGGAACCAGACGCCCCACGAGTCCGGGGCGGTGCCGATGCGGATCGAGGCGGGCGCCGCGTCGGTGGCGGGGCTGCCGATGGGGGTGGCGGTGTCGGTCATGACGTCGCTGTCGCTTTCTGTCTCGTGAACGGTTCAGCCGAGCAGCGGACGCTGCGTGGCGACCTGCTGCTCGTACTCGGCGCGGGCGGCCTGGGTGCTGGGGAGGGTGGAGGTCTGCGCGACCGGCACGTCCCACCAGCCTTCGCCCTCGGGGGCGTAGACCAGCGGGTCGGAGTTGATGTGCACCAGGGTGGTGTGGTCGTTCGCCTTCGCCTGACGCAGCGCGGCCTTCAGGTCCTCGATGCTGTCCGGGCCGGGCTGCACCTCGATGACGTCGACGCCGTACGAGCGGGCGTTGGCGGCGAGGTCGACGGGCAGGGGCTCGCCGTTCTCGAACGACTCGGTCTCGTCGAGGTAGCGGTACTTCGTGCCGAAGCGCTCGGAGCCGACGGTCTCGGACAGGTGCCCGATCGACGCGTACCCGTGGTTCTGGATGAGCACGACGATGATCTTGATGCCCTCGGCCACGGCGGTGACGAGCTCGGTGTGCAGCATCAGGTAGCTGCCGTCGCCGACCATCACGATCGCGTCGCGGTCCGGAGCCCCGCGTCGGACGCCGATGCCGCCGGCGATCTCGTAGCCCATGCACGAGAACGCGTACTCGACGTGGTACCCGAGCTCGTCGCGCACCCGCCAGAGCTTGTGCAGGTCGCCGGGCAGCGAGCCCGCTGCCTGGATCACGACGTCGCGCGGGTCGGAGACCGACTGCACGGCGCCGATGATCTCGGGCTGGCCGGGCAGGTCCGCGCCGGACGGCGCGAACGCGCCGTCGACGGCAGCGTCCCACGCCGCCTTCAGCGAGGCGATCTCGGACGCGTAGCCGGGCTCGACGACGTACGCCGTGTCCGACGTGAGCGACTCGGTCAGGGCGACCAGGGCCTCCCGGGCGTCCGCGATCAGCGGCAGCTGCGAACCGTGCTTGTAGGCGTCGAACGCGGCGACGTTGACGTTGACGAACGTGACGTCCGGGTTCTGGAACGCCGTGCGCGACGCCGTGGTGAAGTCGCTGTAGCGGGTGCCGATCCCGATGACGACGTCGGCCTGGGCGGCGATCGCGTTGGCGGCCGCGGTGCCGGTCGCGCCGATGCCGCCGAGGTACTGCGGGTGGTCCCAGACCAGGGATCCGCCGCCGGCCTGCGACGTGCCGACCGGGATCCCGGTGGCCTCGACGAAGGCGCGGAGCTCGTCGGCGGCGTCGGAGTACAGCACCCCGCCGCCTGCCACGATGACCGGACGCCGGCCGGCACGGATCGCGGCCACGGCACGCTCGAGCGGGCCGCGCTCGGGCAGCGGGCGGCGGATGTGCCACTCCCGCGGCTGCAGGAACGCGACGGGGACGTCGAACTCCTCGGCCTGGACGTCCTCGGGCAGCGCGATCGTCACCGCACCGGTCTCGGCCGGGTCGGTCAGCACCCGCATCGCGGCGAGGGCGATCGAGAACAGCTGCTCCGGACGCTCCACACGGTCGAAGTAGCGCGACAGCGGACGGAAGGCGTCGGTGACCTGCAACGACGTGTCGTGCGGCAGCTCGATCTGCTGGAGCACCGGGTCCGTGGTGCGCGTGGCGAAGGTGTCCGACGGCAGCAGCAGTGCCGGCAGCCGGTTCGTGGTGGCGAGTGCCGCGGCGGTCAGCATGTTGGCGGCGCCCGGGCCGACCGACGCCGTCGACGCGTAGGTCGCGCGGCGGCGGTGCATGCGGGCGAAGCCGACGGCCTCGTGCACCATCGCCTGCTCGTTGCGGGCCTGGTGGTACGGCAGCAGACCGGGCTGCTCGACGTGGAGCTGCTTGATGGCCTGACCGACCCCGGCGACGTTGCCGTGCCCGAAGATGCCGAAGATCCCCGGGATGGTGCGTTCGCGGACGTCGCCGTCGACGGTCCACTGGTTGGCCAGGAACTCGACGAGTGCCTGGCCGACCGTCATCTTCCGCGTGGTGGTGGTCACGCCTGCTTCCTTTCGTAGGGCAGTCGTGGGTCGATCGATTCCGATGCCCACGCCTGCCGGACCCACCCGTGGGCGGGGTCGTCGGTGATGTTCCAGACGCGCTCCGGGTCGGGCCCGGCCATCACGTTCAGGTAGTACATGTCGTAGCCCGGAGCGGCGACCGCCGGACCGTGCCAGCCGTACGGCACCAGGGCGACGTCGCCGGTCCGGACCTGCCGGAACTCGTCGATGGCGCGGTCGTCCGAGGCGTACGTGCGGTGCAGGGCGAACGGGTCGGCGGCCTCGGGCGCGATCGACTCGAGCCCACGGGACACCGCGGCCTCGTAGTAGTAGATCTCCTCGAGGTTCGACTCCGAACCGGGCACGTTCGTGTCGTGCTTGTGGGGCGGGTACGACGACCAGTTGCCGGCCGGCGTGATCACTTCGCACACGATGAACTTGTCGGCGTCGAGCGCCGCCGGGGTGCCGAAGTTGTGCACCTGGCGGCTCGACTGCCCGGCGCCGCGGAGTTCCACGGGTACGTCCGGCCGGGCCACGTAGGTGGTCGGCTTGACCGTGTCGGTGGGGGCTTCCGCGACGGCGAACCGGCCGCTGCCGGTGATGGTGGCCGTGGAGCCCGATCCCAGGTACAGGACGTCGGTGGGACCGTCGAAGACGCTCCCCCGCCCCTGCAGGGTCTGCTCGCCGTCCCCGGCAGCGCCCGAGTGGGTCACGTGGAACGACCCGGCGAGCGGCACGACGATGCGCTCGACGGCGTCGGCCGGGAGGCGCAGCTCGCCCCCGTCGGTCAGCGCGCCGGTCCGGAGCCCGGTGTGCGCCCACCCCTCGATGCGACCGTCGACCACGTCGGTCCAGCCCGCCTCGGGCCGGGAGCCCGCCGGGATGAACCACTGGTCGTGCTGGTGCTGTTCGTTCGCCATGCTGCGGGTCAGTTGTTCGACGGGAAGCCGAGGTTGATGCCGCCGTGCGACGGGTCGAGCCAGCGGCTCGTGATCGCCTTCTGGCGGGTGAAGAAGCTCACGCCGTCGGCCCCGTACGCCTTGTGGTCACCGAACAGCGAGTTCTTCCAGCCGCCGAACGAGTAGTAGGCGACGGGCACCGGGATCGGGACGTTGATGCCGATCATGCCGACCTGCACGTCGCGCTGGAACCGTCGGGCGGCGCCACCGTCGTTCGTGAAGATGGCGGTGCCGTTGCCGTACGCGCCGGAGTTGATGAGCTCGAGGCCCTCTTCGTAGGTGGCGACCCGCACCACGCTCAGCACCGGACCGAAGATCTCCTCGGTGTAGACGCGGCTGGTGGTGGGCACCTGGTCGATCAGCGTCGGGCCCAGCCAGAAGCCGTTCTCGTCGCCGTCGGGTCGGACGGTGCGGCCGTCCACCACAACCACCGCACCGTCCTGCTCTGCGACCTCGATGTACGAGGCGACCTTGTCACGGTGCTGCTTCGTGACGAGCGGCCCCATGTCGCACCCGCGACGACCGTCGCCGATGCGCAGGGTCGCCGCGCGGTCCTTGATCTTCTGGATGAGCTCGTCGGCCACCGGCTCGACGGCGACGACGACCGAGATCGCCATGCAGCGTTCACCGGCCGAACCGAAGCCGGCGTTGATCGCGTTGTCGGCGACCAGGTCGAGGTCGGCGTCGGGCAGGACGAGCATGTGGTTCTTCGCGCCGCCGAGGGCCTGCACGCGCTTGCCGTGTTTCGTGCCGGTCTCGTAGACGTACTGCGCGATGGGCGTGGAGCCGACGAACGAGATCGACTCGACGTCGTCGCTGGTGAGCAGGCCGTCGACGGACAGCTTGTCGCCGTTGAGGACGTTGAAGACGCCGTCGGGCAGCCCGGCCTCCTTGAACTTCTCGGCGAGCCAGATGGCCGCCGACGGGTCCTTCTCGCTCGGCTTCAGCACGACGGTGTTGCCCGCGGCGATCGCGATCGGCAGGAACCAGAGCGGCACCATCGCCGGGAAGTTGAAGGGGCTGATGATGCCCACGACGCCGAGCGGCTGGCGGATCGAGTAGACGTCGATGCCGGTCGAGACCTGGTCGGAGAACTCGCCCTTCATCAGGCTCGGGATGTTGGTGGCGAGCTCCACGACCTCTTGCCCGCGGGCGATCTCGCCCATGGCGTCGTCGATGACCTTGCCGTGCTCGCTCGTGATGATCTCGGCCAGCTCGGCCTTGTCGCGGTTCAGGATCTCGCGGAACGAGAACAGGATCGCCTGGCGCTTGGCCAGCGACAGGTTGCTCCAGCCGGGGAACGCCGCCTTGGCGCTGCCGATGGCCGCCTGGATCTCGGACTCGTCGGCCAGCGCGACCTGCTTGGTCGCGACGCCGAGCGCCGGGTCGTACACGGGGGCGGTGTTGCCCGACGCGGATTCGACGCGCTTGCCGTCGATCCAGTGCCCGACGGTGGTGGTGGTCGTGTCGGTGAGCGTCATGCGTTGCTTCCTTCCGAGATGGACGAGTCCATGGTGGTGGCGCCCGCGAGCCGAGCGGCTGGGTCGTGGGCATCTGTGGAGAACCCGCCCCGGGCCTCCTGGCTGTGGACGAGACCGGCGGCGACGTCCACGGCGGCGGCGACGTCGCCGTCCGAGGGGTAGAGCAGGGTGCGTCCGACGACCAGGCCGCGGACGCCGGGCAGGGCCAGGGCGTCAGCCCACTTGGCGTACGTCTCCAGCGGGCGCGAAGCCGGGTCGCCGCCGAGCAGCAGCGTCGGCAGCGTCGTCGCGGCCATCACGCGCTCCATGTCGTCGACCACGGGGATCTTGAGCCAGCTGTAGGCGCTGGACTCGCCGAGTCCCGCAGCGATCGCCATCGAGGTGATCACTGCGTCGGCCGACAGGTCGTTGACGACCCGGCCGTCCCGCCACTCGGACATGAACGGCTCGAGCATGATCGGCAGCTGGAGCGCCGCGGCCTCGCTGACGGCGCGGGCCGTGGCCTCGAGCGTCGGCGCGGTGCCCGAGTCCTCCAGGGCGATGCGCACCAGCAGCTTGGCGAAGTCGAGCCCGGAGTCCTTGATCGCCTGCGCCGAGTACGCCGTGTACCGATCGTCCATCTCGAACGTGGCGCCGCGGAGTCCCCCGCGGTTCATCGACCCGACGACGACCTTGCCGTCGAGGGCGCCGAGCAGCGCGAGGTCCTCCAGGATGTCCGGGGTGCCGAGCACGCCGTCGACCCCCGGCCGGCCGAGGGCCGTGACGAGCCGCTCGAGCAGGTCGTAGCGGTCCGCCATCGCGGACTCGTCGTCGCGAACCGCCAGCGCACCGCGTGCGGGGTGGTCGGCGGCGACGATGAAGAGCTTGCCGTCGTCGGCGAGCAGGGAGCGCTTGCGGCGGGCGTCGAGCGTGGCGCGCACCAGGTCCGGCTGGCCGGCACGGATGTCGCGGAGGCGCTGGAAGTCAGCGGGGCTGAGCTCAGGCATGGGTCTTCTCCTCGGTGTACGTCTCACCCGTGTGCGTCTCACCCGTGTGCGTCGCACCCGCGTGCGTCGTGCCCTCGGCCGGGTTGTCGGTCAGGAACTGCTCGATCTCGTCGCTCGTCGGCATCGCCGTCGAGCACTCGAACCGCGTCGCGACGATCGCGCCGGCGGCGTTGCAGAACGCCAGGATCCGCTCGAGGCTCCAGCCCTGCAGCAGTCCGTGCGTCAGCGCGCCGCCGAAGCCGTCGCCCGAGCCGAGCCCGTTCACGACGTCGATGTGGTGCGGACGGAACTCGACGAACTCGTCGCGGGTCTTCGCCAGCACGCCCTTCGGCCCCTGCTTGACGATCGCGATCTCGACACCGCGGTCGAGCAGCGCGTCGGCGGCGCGGACCGGGTCGGTCTCACCGACCGCGACCTCGCACTCCTCGCGATTGCCGACGGCGACGGTGGCGTGCTCGAGGGCGATCGCGACCTCGCGCGTCGCGGCCTCGGGGCTCGACCAGAACATCGACCGGTAGTCCAGGTCGAGCACGGTGTGGGTCTTCGTGCTGTTCTGCGCGGCGGACCGGGCTTCGTAGGCGACGTGATGCGCCTGTCGGCTCGGCTCCTCGCTGAGGCCGGTCACCGTGGTCCAGAAGATCTTCGCGCGCTCGATCTCGTGCAGCGGCAGGGACTTCGCCGTGATCATCAGGTCCGGCGCCTTCGGGGCCCGGTAGAAGTAGAGCGGGAAGTCGTCCGGCGGGAAGATCTCGCAGAAGGCGACGGGGGTGTTCAGCCCCTCCACCGTCTCGACGAACGCGTTCGCGACCCCGTACTCGGGCAGCGTGCGGGCGATGTACCGGCCGAAGGGGTCGTTGCCCGTCCGGGTGATGACCGCGGCGTCCGCGCCGTGTCGAGCAGCGGCGATGGCGACGTTCGTGGCGCTGCCGCCGACGGACTTCGAGAAGGTCGAGACGTCCTCGAGCGGGCCGGTCTGCTGCGGGTAGATGTCGACGCTGACGCGTCCCATCGTGATCACGTCGTAGGCGTGGGGAGCTTGGTTCGTCATGCGACGCGGTGGACCTTCCGTGCGGCTTCATCGGCGGACGATCACGACTGTACACCCTGTTTGCCCTAATGTCATGACATGGATTCCGTGGTCCGTCACGTTGGTCCCGTGGCGCTGGTCACGCTGGTTCTGCGGGGCGCGCCGGAGTGCCGGGAGGCGCGGTGTCGGTGGGTTCTGCCAGGGTCGCGACATGCAGATCCTCGCCCTGGTCATCGGTCTCGTGATCGGCATCGCCGTCGGTGCGGTCGTCGCCTGGTCGCTCGCCCGCTCGCGCGCGGGCGTCGACGCCGCGTCGTCCCGTGCGACGGCCGAGGCGCTCCGCGGCCAGCTCGAGGCGGCCCGACGCGACGCCGAGGAACGCCTCGACGCCCAGGACACGCAGTACCGTCGCCAGGTCGACT
Source organism: Curtobacterium sp. MCLR17_059 (assembly GCF_003234665.1). Classification (NCBI taxonomy): domain Bacteria; kingdom Bacillati; phylum Actinomycetota; class Actinomycetes; order Micrococcales; family Microbacteriaceae; genus Curtobacterium; species Curtobacterium sp. MCLR17_059. The sequence continues at coordinate 134,681 of NZ_QKSU01000004.1, forward strand.
CGCTCGAGCGGCGCTCCGCCGAGCTCGAGCACCTGGTGCAGCGCATGCACGGCGTCGACGCGGCACGGAACCAGAACGAGTCCAAGGTGCTCTCCGCGCTCAGCCCCGTGGCGCAGACGCTCGACGTGATGCGCACGAAGATCGCCGAGCTCGAGCAATCGCGGAGCGAGCAGTACGGCGCGCTGTCGGCGCAGCTCCGGTCGGCCGCCGAGTCGGAAGAGCGCCTGCGCGCCACTGCCGACACCCTGGCCAGCGCCCTGTCGTCGAACAGCACGCGCGGCGTCTGGGGCGAGACGCAGCTGCGCAACGTTGTCGAGGCCGCCGGGCTGCTCGAACGCGTCGACTTCGACGTGCAGTCGTCAGTCACCACCGCCGTCGGCTCCGCCCGCCCGGACATGGTCGTGCACCTGCCCGGCGGCAAGACCATCGCCGTCGACGCCAAGGTGCCGTTCAGCGCCTACCTGCAGGCCGCCGAGATCCCGGCGACCGCCACCGGTGCCGAGGCAGCTCGACGCGACCAGCTCATCGCCCAGCACGTCAAGGCGCTCCGAGCGCACGTCGACGCCCTTGCCGCACGGGAGTACTGGACCGGCTACGACGCCTCCCCCGAGCTCACCGTCGCCTTCATCCCGTCCGAGTCGCTCATCTCGAGCGCACTCGCCGCCGACCCCGGCCTGCTCGACCACGCCTTCCGCAAGCGCATCGCGCTCGCCTCTCCCGTGACCCTGTGGTCCGTGCTCAAGACCGTGGCGTTCTCGTGGCAGCAGGACGTCGTCTCGCAAGAGGCGCACGAGCTCTTCAAGGTGTCCCGCGAGCTCTACGGCCGGCTGTCCACGATGGCGGGGCACGTCGACAAGCTCGGCCGCTCGATCCGCGGCTCCGTCGTCGACTACAACCGCTTCGTCGGGTCGCTCGAACGCCAGGTGCTGCCGAGCGCCCGTCGGCTCTCGCTGCTCGACGAGTCGAAGGTCATCGCGGACCCGTCCTCGATCGAGGACGAGCCGCGGCTGCTCACGGCGCCGGAGCTCGTCGGCGCCGTCGACGAGGACTGAGCTGCTCGCTACGATCGATCGTCATGGGGGAAGCACTGCAGAACCATCCCGGCGACCGCGAGTTCCCGGTCCGTCCACGCTGGCGGCACCGGGCGATGGTCGCCAAGGCGCGGAAGCAGACCGGGCGACGACGGGACCGCGCCGCAGCGTGGATCATCATGGCGATCGCGATCGTGGCGTTCTTCGTCGTGCTCCTGATCTCGATCCTCGCCCCGTACGACGTCCGGCAGCACTTCGGGTACGGCATCCAGGCGGTGTGGCGCTGCTTCCTGATCGCCGTCGTCGTGTGGTTCGTGCTGACCTTCATCACCTCGCTCCGTGACATCGGGCTGCCGGTGCGGGAACAGCGGCGGTACCGGGAGCGCACCGGTGCCCGCGAGCTGCCCGTCCACCGACTGCAGCAGCTGGCGCTCGCCTCGTTCGGCGACTTCCACGAAGGATGGTGGCCAGCGTCGCTCGCCCCGTACGGTTCGCGGGTGGAGCTCGGCGGGGAGTACCTGCAGGACACCACGCCGTCGCCCTTCGTGACCATCCCCCTGCCCCCGCTGACGTTCCTGCGCCGCGAACTCGACGAGACCTACAAGATCGCCAGCGGGCGGGACGCACAGGCCTTCGCCGTCGACCTGCTCGGTCCGAAGAGCGTGTCGTGGCAGTTCCTCGCGTTGAGCCGATCCGCCGAGGGTGAGACCCGGCTCACCCGGCTGTCCTCACTGCTCGGCACCGACCCGTGGGCAGGGTCGAGCCTGCTCGAACGCCGAGCGGACCGCCCGCCGAAGCTGCTCTGGTCGATGGACGTCAAGAACGCGGTCACCGCCGTCAGAGGTGCGTACGCCGCCGGGCTCCTGAGCGAGGACGATGCCTGGTCGTCGATCGACCTGGTCTCCGATGTCGCCTTCACCCTCTTCGACTCGTGGGACGACTACTTCGACAACCTGCGGGCCGCGTACGCCCTGGTCTACGACGAGCTCAAGACGGTGCAGGAGTTCGATGCCGGGCGGCGTGAGCTCTTCGCCTCGAACTGGCCGGTCACGCGGTTGCCGTGGCCGGGGTCGCCGGGGGCGCTGCTGCCGCGGACCGTCAGCGACCCGCTGTGGGCGGACGAGGACGACGCGTCGGTCTCCTGACCACGACAGGATCGCCCTCGGGGCGACGGCTCATGCGTCGGAGTACCCGGGGAGCGCGCGGACGGCCTCGGCGTTGCGGTCCCACTCCGCTGCGATCCGCCCGATCGGCCACGCGTCAGACCCGCCGAACAGCCACATGGTCCCCAGGATCACCATGTCCGATGCGAAGGCGGCGAGGTGCCCCGAAACCGGCATGAACTCGTCCATCTCCCGTTCCTCGGCGGACCGGTCGATGTGGTGCCGAAGCGCCTTCCCTTGCATCAACGGCTCTCTCACCGTCCATCCGGCAGTCCGTGCCGCAACCGATGGTGGGTCGGAATCGCGAGCGGCTGCGAATGCCACCGCCGCGTAGGCACCACGCTGCCTCGTCCATTGGGTGTGGGACACACCCTCGTCAGGGACGCGCAGCGCGCGTGCCGCCGTGCTCACACGGGGAGCGTCCCCGTAGACCGCGATCAACACCGATCCCCAGATCAGCGCAGCCCCGCCCGGAACCGTGACGAACGACTTCACCCGAGCCGCCTTCTCGAAGGCGTTCCGGACCTGCTTCGGAACGTCCATCGAGGACGGATCGAGCGCTGTGCGGAGCACTTCGACGTCGATCACCTTGAACCACCTTCGTTCGTGTCGCGACCAGGAGCCTTCGCCGCGATAGCGCACTTCATTGCCTCTTGATCATTCACGCCGTCTGCCTCCGCTCGAGCTTCGCCGCACGATCGAGCACCTTGATCAACGGCTTCGGCGCCAGGAACGCTCGTGCCAGCCCTTGAGCGGTGAAGCCGTCTGCACCGACCAACCTGGCCTTCGCTCCGGCACTCAGCATTGCACTGGCGCCAGCCACCGCGTCGTCCACAGAGACCGGGTGTGGGTTCGACCGATTCGGTCGCACGGGGAGAGAACGTCGTACGAGCAGTCGGAGCGGAGTCTCTCCAGCCACGGCAGAGTTGAGCAGAGCCGCATCGGCACGAATTGCTGATTGGATGTCGATGAGGGACCCATGCGTAGCGGCCTCGAACACGACGGATACGCCCGCCTCATCATCCTCGAACACCCGATCCTGCTGCAGCATGGTGATGAGCCCGGCGGGTGCGTCCCCCAAGATCCGGGCATAGCTCAGTGGGGTCGCACCAAGGTCGTTGACATGGCACGGATCAGCGCCGGCGTCGAGCAAGACGGCGACCGGATCAAGTCCGCCGTCGCCTGAGTTCGTCACTGCGAGCTGCAGCGGCGTCGTCCCCCAACGGTCCGGCGAGTCCACCTCCACCCCGAGGTCCAGGAGTGCTCGCATCGCATGCACCGCACCGGTCTGAGCCGCGAAGTGGAGGGGCGTGAGGGCGTCGGCATTGGCGCGTGATGCTGAAGACACTTCGAAGCCTTCCGACGCGATCCTCGTGATCGCCTGCGGATCGTCCGCGATGATCGCATCCCAGAACGCAGAACTGTCCATCGCTGTGCTCATCGGATGATGTTATCCAGGACGTCCACGCCACCCGACTGCAAGCCCAGCTGGTCGGGCCTGCGCTTCTTCCGAGCAGTCTCACGTCTGATGAGATGAGACTGCCGTCGCCCCCTCGCACTCGCGGGTGACTGAGAAATCGATCCGTTCGACGGGTGACCGTCTCGAGCGCATCGCCCAAGCAATGCAGGAGCCCCGCTACTCGCGCGGCTGAGGCAGGCGCGTCATTCCGCCGAGATGTACCGCGCGGGAACGAGCAAGGCCAGGGTCACCCGGCCGTGGCCCTCCGTGAACTCCACGCCCTCCCGGTGCGCGCGAGCTGCATCGATTCGCAACAGGACGGGAGCGGTGGACTTGCGCCGCCCAGCCTGCATAGCCAACTCGCGATCGGTCGTCAGATGCGCGTACTGGCGCCCCATCGGTAAGAGCCCTTCGCGCAGGATCGACTCAGCCGCAGCGGGGGAAGTTGCATGCCAGAGCACCGGCTGCGGAACGACCGACGGCTTCACCATGCGCTCGTCCGTCGAGTGCCCGTACTGAGCACGGATCCGGTCGCTTTCGACGGCGAAGCGCTGCTTGTCGGACTCGGCGACCACGCGGCGCAGATCTTCCAACGATGCCTGAATGCCCGACCGATCCAAAGCGTCGGCAAGATCTGCGAGCGGGACACTCCCGTCAGCGCCGAGTTCCAGCCCGTACGCACCCGGTTCGTGCCGCAACGCGTGCGACATCGCCTTGCTGATCGACGTGTCCCTACGAGGCAGGTCTCAGTCCTCTTCCTGCTCCGCGAGCCACGCTGCTCGATGCTCCTCCATCTCCTCCCACCAGACGTCGAAGGACGTCCACTGCCCCCGGTACTCCGTCCCAGGTGAAGCAAACGTATGGATGATCAGCACGGGAGGGTCGCCCGAATGGTCGCCACCGTCAAAGCAGAACACATCGTCTGTGTCCTGGTGCTTTGCGAAGGGTACGAGGGAACGGGTCGGATACTGCTTCGCGACGATTTCAGCCCAAAAGTACAAGTCGTCTTCATACTTAACAAGCCACGACCATGGTTCGACCGCCGGCAGATCATCAGCGGCGACCAGGTGCAGGAAGCGATTCGGGAAGAGGAAGAACTCTGGCTGGATCAGCCGGATAACGACCAGGCGTTCGTCGACGGTGAGGTGACGAAGAGCTCTCATCCTGCACCCCCTTGCGAGACGGAATGTGTCGTCGTAGCTGTAGGGTTCGCCGGTAAGTCGGTCGGTCTTGTTTGCAGGAGACGGACTTCTGCGAGAACCGAACGGCCCCGGGTTCCACGATGGCCCCAATACACCTTTGAATCACTCATGGCCCCTCCCAGAGGTCCTCGTTCGGGCAGCCGGGCGGCTCATCCGTCCTGCTGGCCGTCGACGAGGTCGACTGGATAGTACGGCGACGACCGCAACACGGAGTCGTCGAGCCCGCGCGCCACGACGAGCCCAGCCGCCTCCCAAGCCCAGTACCCGAAGTACGTTTCAAAGCTATCCCCCTGCACTGCCTTCAGCGCTGGGGCCCACCAAATGAACGAGATGTTCTTCTGCCAGGCTTGCACGTACCTGTTCAGCGCAGAAATGGCGCGATCCGGCGTCCCGGTCGCGGCCGTATCGAGGTTCTGGAACAGCCGCTTGTGCCACACGGAGTCCCGCACCGGTTCGACCCCCAACAGTGTCCCGAGCACTGGGTCAGCGCCTCCAGCAGCAGCAACGATCTCGATCAACCGATCCGTCAACGCCGAATTGACGCCGATGCACCGCGCCACCGACGCCAAGCACAGTGCGTAGTAGTACGGCGGCTTGTCGTTGAACGTCAGCGCTTCTAGCGGGGAGCCACCGTCAGGCACGGCAGCGTAGCGGTTCCAGTTCTCCCAGATAGTGACGACCGACTCGAGATCATCCGCGAGGAGTGACGTCGGAAAGCCCGCCGAGTACCGCGCGCCCAACAGAAAGAGCGCGTTGTCGAAGCTCGCGGTCGTTCGAATAATCCCAGCTCGCACGTCGTCGGCCCGGAACACATGACTGAACGGGCGAAACCCCTCGACGCCGCGCGTCAAGACTTCTATCGCATCGGTCCAGTAGGCCGCACTCACTCGGCTGTCGCGTGGAGTCATGTCTTTTAGCGTAAACGTGCCGCCGCATCGAGCAGTTGCGGTATGCACGAGCCGTCCGGACTGATCTTGATGACTGCGCGCTCGAGCGTCTCATCCGCTCGAGCCGGAACTGGCTTCACCGAGACCGACTGATGACCCGCTGGCCCCGTTCCTCTATTTGTGATTCAACCGATGTGTTCGTTTGAAGAGTGAAACAGGCACTGCCGTCTTTTGGTACAACAAAGGGGCCATTTCCAGCTAGGCTAAACAACGGGTTTTGTGTCTCGTAATACTCTCGGCTGTTGTAAAGAACGATCCACCAATCGTCGGTCTCGATCCATCCCCTATCCCAAATAAGGTCTTCGTCAGCGCGCACTTCCTTCGCAAATTCATCCTGAGCATCTTTGAGAGTTCGCATGCACCATCACCGTGTCTTGAGTAGGAAGAGTTGATCGAAGTTCTCCAACTTGGCAAACGTTCCTGACTGTCCGTCGAGGAACACAACACCATTCCGATCGTGAACAACGTTGAACACGTGGCCGACTGGATTGGTACCCGCCCTGGTCCCGAATACAACGCCACGAGCCCCCTCGCCAGCGGACTCGAGCCTAGCCACGATCGAATCGTACGACCGCACCGGTTGGAAGTCTCGGATGGACTTGCCGAAGTGCTCAGCGACGTCGGCGACGCTCGCGCCTCGCGTGAAGACGGGCATTGCCGAGACGGCTTTCCCATCGAGCACATGCTCTGTCGCGATGACACACCTCGTGCAGTTCATGCTGAACCCGTCCACACCCCGGGCGAGCCGCTCCGCGTTGACCATCTTCAGTGGTCCGTACTCCCGCTCGAAGACTGAGCGGAGAACTTGCGGGTCTGCGGAGTCAGCATGAATCGCCCGACGGAGACCGCGAGGAACGCTGGTTGCGAGGTCGCGGACCATCGGCACACCGGCATTCAGAGAACGGACTGCCCTGGTGCCGGACGTGACATCCCCGGCCGCGGTCAGCATCCCCGTGAACTTTGCCGTGCGGGCTCCTGCCGACAAGGCACCAGCGGCCGGCACGCAATCAATGAGGGAGAACGCGAGGTCCCACCCGTCGGCTTCGCCCTTGCTCATCTTGTACAACGTGTCCGCCAACACCACGAGCGCGATCGCCGCGATGATCAACGTCCACGGCCCCGGGATGATCATCGCGATGATCCCACCCACCGCGACGACGACCTTCGCCACCGACACGATGGTCTCCCACGCCTCGGACCCGAAGATCTTGTCCCACGTGGACTGCTTCCCGAGGCCCGCGTCCGCAGCTTCACCGATCTTCGTCGCGGTCCGCTGCTCCGCGTCCTGCCAGTCACCCTTCGCATCCGCCACGAGCCGCTTCGCCGCATCGATCCGCGACTGCGCCGCCGAGATGTCCCCCTGCGCCGACGACACCGACCCCTGCGCGACGGAAGCGTTGTCGGACGCTGCCCGCAACTGCGCCGGCGAGGGAACATCCACCCCGTCCGGCACGTCGGAACCCGCCGGGTACTTGTCGGCGACCTTCGACAGGTCCTTCGACGCGGACTCGTAGTGCGACAGCGTCGACTGCGCATCCGCCAGCCGGTCCTGCGCCGCGGCGAGGTCCCCGGTGGCGTCCTTCGCGTCCGCCAACGCACCATCGGCCCGGTACTGGGTGTCATCGACCGTGTCAGCCCACCCCGACAACGCCGTCGCGGCGAGTTCGTACGAATCGACGAGCTTGGTCAGGTCCGACGGGGTGTCCTCGATCGCGTCGACGAACACATCCGCGGCCTCACCCTCCCAGTCGGTCAGCCACCCGGACCCCTTCACCGACTGCAACCGGGTCGACGCGTCATCGGCCGCGTCGGAGATGCGCTGGTACTCCCGCGCCATCATCCGCAACGTCGACGGATCCCCCTTGACCGGATCATCCCCCTGATCGACAACGTCCCACCCCGACGGTCGCCCCATCATTCCTCCCCAGGTCCGATCTCTCGCGCCGTTGTCCACAAGCGCGCGAGTGTGACCATATCAGGGGGCAGCGACGGGGACGAGTGCCGCCGACCGGGGTCGACCCGTCAGAGGGCCGCGCGGACCGACTCGAGATCCGGGAAACCGCGGAGCCGGTAGCGCGTCGGGCGGACCTCGAGTTCCTCGATCAACCCGGAGGCCAGCTCCCGCAGCCGACCGAACGGCACGGGCTGCGTCTGCCCATCGAGGTCACGAGCACGATCGTGTCGACCGCGGCGACGACGGTCTCGACGTCCTCGGTCCACGACGAGTACGAGAAGGCCGGGTCGTCCTCGGCGAGCCGGGCGACCGAGACCGCACCGACGTGGACGTCCTCGCCCCGCCGGTCGAACGACTCCTGCAGGGCGTCCTGCTGCAGGTTCGCGGCGGTCGCCGTCCAGAGCGCGCGGATCGTCCGGAGCTCGCCGTCGAGTGACGGGTGCTCGAACCGGACCCACCCGTCACCGCGCAGCACCATGGGCGGTCCACTCAGGACCTCGCCCTCGTCGTCGGCCAGGATCTGCTGGGCGACACCGGCCGCGACCTGGAGCCCGTCCTCGTCCTGGTCGCCGGTGACGATGAACGTCGTCGGCGCGACCGGGAAGACCACTGCGCTGCCGCGGAACTCGATCCCCTGGAACGCCTGCGGTGCGAGCACGAGCACCACGGCGAGGTCGGGGTCCTGGATGACGATCGTGCCGGGCTGGATCACCGCCACGTCGCCTCCGGCCTGCTCCTGCGCGGCGGCGACGGCTGCACGCAGGACGTCGTCGTCCGCCCAGCCCATCTCGGCGAGCGCCGGCGCGGTGAGGATCACGCCGTCCTCGTCCGCCAGGATCACGCCGAGGTCGGGCGCCACCGGCACGACGTGCGGCAGCCGGTCGGCCGTGCCGTCCGCCTCCGCGTGCAGCGTGCGGATGCCCGCGGTGTCCAGTCCGACGATCCGTGCCGTTGTCGCAGTCATGCGTCGAGCCTACGCAAGGGCTCGTACAACGGGGCGCCGCCGGAAGACCGGCGACGCCCCGAAGCGGCGGACGATCGTCCGGCCTAGAACCACTTCTCCGCACGGTGGTCCGCCTGGATGCGGCGGATCGTGTTCGAGCGCGAGCGGAGCACGAGCGAGTCGGTGTGGATGACGCCGCGCGAACGACGGACACCGTCGACCAGGACGCCGTCGGTGACGCCGGTGGCGACGAAGAACGTGTTGTCCCCCGTGACCAGGTCGTCCTGGTCGAGGACCTTGTCCAGGTCGTGGCCGGCGGCGATGGCGCGCTCGCGCTCCTCGTCGTCCTTCGGCTGGAGCTTGCCGAGGATCACGCCGCCGAGCGCCTTGATCGCGCACGCCGTGATGATGCCCTCGGGGGTGCCGCCGACACCGACGCACATGTCGATGGTCGAGCCGGGCAGGGCGGCGGCGATGCCACCGGCGACGTCACCGTCGAGCAGCAGTCGCGTGCCGGCACCGGTCGCGCGGATGGCGCGGATCAGCTCGTCGTGGCGCGGGCGGTCGAGCACGGCGACGACCATGTCCTCGAGGTCCTTGCCCTTGGCCTTCGCCAGCGCGCGGATGTTGTCACCGATCGGCTTCTCGAGGTCCAGGACACCGCGACCCTCGGGGCCGGCGGCGATCTTGTCCATGTAGAAGACAGCGGAAGGGTCGTACATCGAGCCACGGTCCGAGACGGCCATGACGGAGATGGCGTTCTGGCGGCCTGCGGCGGTGAGCGAGGTGCCGTCGATCGGGTCGACCGCGATGTCGCAGGCCGGGCCGTGACCGTTGCCGACGTGCTCGCCGTTGTAGAGCATCGGGGCGTTGTCCTTCTCGCCCTCGCCGATGACGACGACGCCGTCGAAGTTCACCGTGCCGAGGAACTTGCGCATCGCGTCGACCGCGGCGCCGTCGGCGAGGTTCTTCTCACCACGCCCGACCCACGGCTGCGCACGGATCGCGGCGGCCTCCGTCGCACGCACGAGCTCGAGCGCGAGGTTGCGGTCGGGCTGGAGGAACAGGGAGCCGGTCTCAGTCGTGGGAGTCACGACCCGAGCCTACCGACCGGCGGCCGACCGACGGTCCGGACACCGGGCCCGTGCACGCATGTGCACGCCGGACGTGAGCCGACCGCGTAACCCGGACCGCGCCTCCAGTCCGGCTGACTACGATCGGCGGGGACATCACCGAAGTCGAAGGAGATCCACGTGCCCATCGCAACGCCGGAACAGTACGCCGAGATGATCGAACGCGCGAAGGCGGGCAAGTTCGCGTACCCCGCGGTCAACGTCTCCTCCTCGCAGACCATCAACGCGGTCCTCCAGGGCCTGCAGGAAGCCGGTTCCGACGGCATCCTCCAGGTCACGACGGGCGGTGCCGACTACTTCGCCGGCCACACCATCAAGAACCGCGCAGCTGGTGCCCTCGCGATGGCGAAGTTCGCCCACGAGGTCGCCAAGAACTACGACATCACGGTCGCGCTGCACACCGACCACTGCCCGAAGGATGCTCTCGACGGCTTCGTCCTGCCGCTGATCGCGGCGAGCGAGGAAGAGGTCCGGCAGGGTCGCAACCCGATCTTCCAGTCGCACATGTGGGACGGTTCGGCCGTGCCGCTCGACGAGAACATCGAGATCGCGAAGACCATGATCGAGAAGACGCGGAACATCAACGCGATCCTCGAGGTCGAGATCGGCGTCGTCGGCGGCGAAGAGGACGGCGTCCAGCACGAGGGCACGAACGACGCGCTCTACACGACCCCGAACGACGTCGAGAAGGTCGTCGACGCGCTCGGTCTGGGCGACAAGGGCCGCTGGATCGCGGCGCTCACCTTCGGCAACGTGCACGGCGTCTACAAGCCGGGCAACGTCAAGCTCCGTCCCGAGCTCCTCGGCGAGATCCAGGCGTCCGTCGCGGCGAAGCACGGCACCGGCGAGAACCCCCTCGACCTCGTCTTCCACGGCGGCTCCGGCTCGACCGACGACGAGATCCACGAAGCCGTCCGCAACGGCGTCATCAAGATGAACATCGACACGGACACCCAGTACGCGTTCACCCGCTCGATCGCGGACTCGATGTTCCGCAACTACGAGGGTGTCCTGAAGATCGACGGCGAGGTCGGCAACAAGAAGCAGTACGACCCCCGCGCCTGGGGCAAGGTCGCCGAGACCGCCATGGCGGCTCGCGTCGTCGAGGCCGCGAAGGTCCTCGGCTCGGCAGGCCACGCCAAGGGCTGAGCAGGTCCGTCCGGCCGGGTCCACCGGCCTGGAGGAACGGGGTGCGTCCGACGGACGCGCCCCGTTCTGCGTCGGGTCGCCTCCACCGCGTGCCACGATGGGCGGGTGACCGTCGACGCCATCGCCTCCGAGTTCGCCCAGTTCGTCACCGAGTCGCCCACCGCGTTCCACGCGGCGGCGGCGACCCGTGACCGTCTCGTCGCAGCCGGGTTCACCGAGCTGTCCGAGCTCGACGCCTGGCCGACCGAACCCGGTGCGTACGTGGTGGTCCGCGACGGCGCCGTCATCGCGTGGCGCCTGCCCGACGGTGCCGTCCCGACGACGCCGTTCCGGATCCTCGGCGCCCACACCGACTCCCCCGGCTTCCGCGTGAAGCCGAACCCCGGCGTGCGCACCGGGGGCTGGGAGCAGCTCAACGTCGAGGTCTACGGCGGGGCGCTCCTGTCGACCTGGTTCGACCGTGACCTGCGGATCGCCGGCCGCGTCGTCGACGCCGACGGCAGCGTGCGGCTCGTCAGCACCGACGCCGTCGCCCGCATCCCGAACCTGGCCATCCACCTCGACCGCGGGGTGAACGACGGCAAGGAGATCGACCGCCAGCGCCACACCCTGCCGATCGTCGGGGTCGACGGCGACGCCGGTGGGACCTCCGTCGTGGAGTGGCTGCTCGCCCGGCTGGGCGAGGGCGCGGTGTCGTGGGACCTGTTCCTCGCCGACACCCAGGCGCCGGCCCGGATCGGCATCGAGCGGGAGTTCCTGGCGTCCGGCCGGATGGACAACCTGACGAGCGTGCACGCCGGACTCCGGGGCATCGTCGACGCTCCCACCGATGGTGACCACATCCCGGTGTTCGCGGCGTTCGACCACGAGGAGATCGGGTCGTCGACGCCGTCCGGTGCCGGTGGTCCGTTCCTCGAGGACGTCCTCGGCCGTGTGCAAGAGGGCCTCGGCGCCACCCGCTCCGAAGCCGCCCGGGCGTTCCGTGCGTCGTGGCTGCTGTCGAGCGACGCCGGGCACCTGGTGCACCCGAACCAGCCGGAGAAGCACGACCCGACGAACCGTCCGCGCCCCGGGGCCGGACCGCTGCTGAAGATCAGCGCGAACCAGCGCTACATGACCGAGGCGAAGGGCGAGGCCGTCTGGGCCGCCGCCTGCGAGACCGCCGGTGTGCCGTGGCAGCCGTTCGTCAACGTGAACACGATCCCCGGCGGCTCGACCATCGGCCCGATCGCGGCGACCCGGCTCGGGATCCCGACGATCGACATCGGCGTCGGGCTGCTGTCGATGCACTCGATCCGGGAGCTCGTGCACGTCGACGACCTGGCTGCCCTGCACGGAGCGGTCGCGGCGTTCCTGGCCGGCTGACCTCCGGCTGCTGGCTGGGGTGGTCACGACTCCCCGCACGCGGAGGGCCGAGGGGTCACAAACTGTCGGTTGCGCCGGTGCCAGACGACACTTCGTGACCACTCGACGGCGAGGCCGCGGCGTGTTGCGACTACTCGGCGGTGGCTGCTGCGCTCGCCCGGGAGGCTGACGACGCTCGCCAGAGGGGCACCGGCACCGCGGCTGGCCGACGGACGGGCTGCCGAGAGGTCATGACTCCCCGCGCGCGCAGGGTCGATGGGTCACGAACTGTCGGTCGCGCCGGTGCCAGACGACACTTCGTGACCACTCGACGGCGGGCCCGCGGCGTGTTGCGACCACTCGGCGCGCGGATGCCGGCGCCGTGAGCCCGGCGGTCAGGCGGTCAGGCGGTCAGGCGGTCAGGCGGTCAGGCGCCGGACTGTCGCAGCATGAAGTCGACGAAGGCCTGGTCCTGCATGACCACGACGACGAACGCGATCGTGCTGATCGCCGTGGCGACGACCGCGCCGACCAGCGGCACCCAGAACGTCCGCTTCCGTGCGCGGAGCCGACGGATGGACCACCAGGCGACCAGGGCGAAGACGACCACGTTGGTGATCGCGGCGATGGCGGCCGCCGTGCTCAGGGCGCTCGGGTCGTTCAGCGCCGTGTACTGGGTCTCGAGGGTGCGCCGCACGGTGGAGGCGACCTCGCCCACGGACAGGGACTGCACCACGGAGACGAGCCCGAAGGCGAGCAGCCCGACGGTGAGCACGAAGTCGGCCGGTGTGCGACCGAACCGGCTGCGGGCCATCGACCGCTGCGCCCCGGCAGGGACTGCACCAGAGCGAGCGTCCGCACCGGCGCGTTCGCCGCGGACGCCGTCGCTCGGAGCAGCGTCGCGCACGCCGGTGGCGGGGGCCTGGTCCTGCCGCTCCCGTGCCTGGCGCTCCCGCTCCTGGCGTTCCTGCTCGACGAGGACCGGGTTCACCCAGCCCTCTGGTGCGTACTCGCCGTAGCCGGGGGCGGGACGGCCCCGGGGCCGACCGTTCGCGGGACCGGCGGCCGACGTCGCGGACGCACCCCGGGCCTCCTGGCCGGTACCAGCGCCGGCGTCGCCGTGGTTCGCCGGGTCGCGACGCGGGACCGAGGACCAGCCGTCCGAGCCGCTCATGCCCGACGCCCGCCGAGCGCGCGCGTCGGGTTGCCCGAGGCGTCGGTGCGGAGCTCCTTGGGGAGCGAGAACATCAGGTCCTCGTGTGCGGTGACGACCTCTTCGACGGCGGCGTAGCCGGCGTCGGCGAGCTGTTCGAGCACCTCGGCCACGAGTTCTTCCGGCACGGACGCACCGCTCGTCACGCCGACCGTCTCGACACCGTCGAGCCACTCCTGCTGGATCTCCTCCGCGTAGTCGACGCGGTGGGCGGCACGGGCACCGTGCTCGAGCGCGACCTCGACGAGGCGGACGCTGTTCGACGAGTTCGCGGAGCCGACCACGATCACCAGGTCGGCGCCGGGCGCGACCTTCTTGATCGCGACCTGGCGGTTCTGGGTGGCGTAGCAGATGTCGTCCGACGGGGGGTCCTGGATGGCCGGGAACTTCTCGCGCAGCAGCCGCACGGTCTCCATCGTCTCGTCGACGCTGAGCGTGGTCTGCGACAGCCAGACGAGGTTGTCCGGGTCGGGGACCGACAGCGCGGCGACGTCGTCGGGGCCGTTCACCAGGATCGTGCGGTCCGGGGCGTGTCCCATGGTTCCCTCGACCTCTTCGTGGCCGGCGTGGCCGATCAGGATGATGGTGCGCTCGGCCTTGGCGAACCGGGTGGCTTCGCGGTGGACCTTGGTGACGAGGGGGCAGGTGGCGTCGATGGCGTGCAGGTCGCGCTCGGCGGCACCCGCGACGACGGCCGGCGACACACCGTGCGCGCTGAAGACGACGTGCGAGCCCCGGGGGACCTCGGCCACGTCGTCGACGAAGACGGCACCGCGCTGCTCGAGCGTCGAGACCACGTGCACGTTGTGGACGATCTGCTTGCGGACGTAGACGGGCTCACCGTACTGCTCCAACGCCTTCTCGACCGCGACGACCGCACGGTCCACCCCGGCGCAGTAACCACGGGGGGCCGCGAGCAGCACCTTCTTGGGTCCGGCGACCGGTTCGTCACGCAGTCGGCCCCGTGCCGCGTGCACACGCGGCGGGGCGAGCGGGACCGTGTGGCCGTTGGTGATCGTCACGTCCCCGATGATAGGTGAGCGGCACGCACGCGACCTGGGCGCGCGGGGTGCCTGTGGAGAACACGACGTCCGTCCCCTGTCACCGGTCTCGGGCACGATGGACGTCCCAGCAGGACGAGGAGCGACATGGCGATCGAACAGGGCCCGCCGACGGCCGACAACCCGTGGCCGGTGGCGCTCCTCGGCGCGAAGCTCCGCGACTGGATCGACCGGCTCGGCACCGCGTGGGTCGAGGGCGAGATCACGCAGTGGAACGTCGCCGGCGGCAACGTGTACGGCAAGCTCAAGGACGTCGAGGTCGACGCCACCGTGTCGTTCTCCATCTGGTCGAGCGTGCGCTCCCGGGTGCCGGCGGACATCAAGCAGGGCGACCGCGTCGTCGCCGCCCTCAAGCCGAACTACTGGGTCAAGGGCGGCTCGCTGACCATGCAGGTCGTCGAGATGAAGCACGTCGGGCTCGGTGACCTGCTCGAACGCCTCGAGCGTCTCCGCCGCACCCTCGCCGAGGAGGGGCTGTTCGACCCGGCTCGCAAGCAACGTCTGCCGTTCCTGCCGCACCGCATCGGCCTGATCACCGGCAAGGACTCCGACGCAGAGAAGGACGTCAAGCGGAACGCGCAGCTGCGGTGGCCCCAGGTGGAGTTCCGCACCGTGCACACCGCCGTGCAGGGCGAACGGACCGTGGGCGAGGTCACGGCGGCGATCCTCGAGCTCGACGCCGACCCCGAGGTCGACGTCATCATCATCGCGCGCGGCGGCGGCGACTTCCAGAACCTGCTCGGCTTCAGCGACGAAGGGCTCGTCCGTGCGGCGGCCGCGGCGTCGACCCCGATCGTCTCGGCGATCGGCCACGAGGCCGACCGCCCCATCCTCGACGAGGTCGCCGACCTGCGTGCCTCGACCCCGACGGACGCCGCCAAGCGGGTCGTGCCCGACGTCGCCGAGGAGCTCGCCAACGTGCGGGCAGCCCGCGCTCGGCTCGGGCTCCGGCTCTCGCACACGCTGTCGGTCGAGGCCGACCGGCTCGCCGCGCTGCGGTCGCGCCCGGCCCTGGCGTCGACCGCGTGGCTCGTCGACACCCGTGCGGAAGAGGTCGCCCGCGACCTGTCCCGCGCCCGCGAACTGCTCGACCGCCGACTGGAGCGCGGGCACTCCGAGGTCGGGCACCTGACCGCCCGGCTCCGGGCACTCTCGCCGCGGGACACCCTGCGCCGCGGGTACGCCATCGTGCAGCGGGCCGACGGGGGTGTCGTCCGCGGCACCGACGACCTGTCCGGAGCGACGCCGGTGCACGTCACGCTCGGTGCCGGCACGGCCACGGGCACGCTCGAACCGGACGGCCCCGGCCCGGACGGCTCCTGACCACCACGGGTGTTCTCCACAGCCTGGGTCCGGGCGACGGATCGTCGGTGGACGCTCGGTAGGATCGACCCGTGCCATCCCAGCAGGAACCCGAGCAGACCGACGTCCAGTCGCTGAGCTACGAAGCGGCCCGCGACGAACTCGTGCGCGTCGTGAGCGAGCTCGAACAGGGCTCCGCGACCCTCGAGCGTTCGCTGGCGCTCTGGGAGCGGGGCGAAGCCCTCGCCGCCCGGTGCGAAGAGTGGCTCGTCGGCGCCCGCGCACGGCTCGACGCGGCCCGTGCCGCCAGCGATGCCCAGGACGGCTCCGGGCGATGACCGACCCCGACGGCCGCCCGATCGTCGCCGAGCTCGGTCGCCCCGAGACGGCAGAGGAGACCTGGGCCCGCAAGGACGCCGCCCGCACCGCCCGCCGGCAGCACCAGACCGCGTTCAACCTGGTCATCGCGCTCATCGCCTCGCTCGGCATCGTGCTGTTCCTGGTGGCGGTCGTCGTCCGGCCCGACACCACGGTGGACCGCACCGTCGACTACCAGCAGATCGCGGCGAAGGCGAACGTCGACGACGTCACCCTGGTGGCGCCTCCGCTGCCCGACGGCTACAGCGCCAACCGCGCAGACTTCGCCAGCAAGACCACCGACGGCGTGGACGTCTGGACCGTCGGCTTCGTGACGCCGGACAAGCAGTACCTCGGTCTGCAGCAGGGCATCGACGCCAACGCCTCGTGGGTGTCGAACCAGCTCGACCAGCGCCCGTCCACCGGTGACCGCACCATCGGCGACACGGAGTGGACCGTCTACGACCGCCGCGCCGAGGGCACCGATGCCGGCAACCACGCGTACTCGCTCGTCTCGACGTTCGGCAAGAACACGATCGTGCTCTCCGGCACCGCCGACGACAAGGCGTTCCGGACCGTCGCGACCGCCGTCTCCCGAGAACTGACCGAGTAGACGACGGGCACCGCCCCGCCAGTCACCACCCCGTCCCACCCGAACCGAGGAGCCCCATGCCCGACCGCGCCGCCTCCACCCCGTCCGACGCCCTGCGCCTGCTGGTCGACGGCAACGCCCGCTTCGCCGCCGACAAGCGCCGGATGGGCCGCGTGGACCCGGACCGCCGCACCGAGCTCGAAGGATCGCAGTCGCCGTTCGCGACCGTCCTCGGCTGCTCGGACTCGCGGGTGCCGTTCGAGCACGTCTTCGACGCCGGCATCGGTGACCTGTTCGCCATCCGCAACGCCGGCCAGATCGTCGACGACGTCGTGCTCGGCTCGATCGAGTTCGCGGTCGTCGCACTGGGCACGCCCCTGGTCGTCGTGCTCCGGCACACCCGGTGCGGTGCCGTCGCGGCAGCGCGCTCCGGTGAGCCCGTCCCCGCTCCGCACCTGCAGGCCCTCGTCGACGCGATCGCCCCGAGCGTCGAGAAGGTCCGACTCACCGACGCCGAGCTCCCGCAGGAAGCCGTCGGCGCCGCACACCTCGAAGCCACTCTCCGCCAGGTGATCGAGCGCTCCGGCGCGGTCTCCGACGCCGTGGCCGAGGGTAGATTGGCCGTCGTCGGGGCGACGTACGACCTCGCCACCGGAGAAGTCACCATCGACACCGTCGTCGGCCAGGTCTGACCGACCCGACGACGACCGAGCCAGACGAAGAGCGACTCCGACGACGACCGCCCCGGCGACCCCGGGGCGCAGGCACGGGCCGGCGCGACCGCGACCGGCGAGCACCCCAGGAAGGACCACGACGACGTGACCGACACCACCCCGACCGAGTTCCGCATCGAGCACGACACCATGGGCGAGGTACGGGTGCCGAAGTCGGCGCTCTACCGTGCCCAGACCCAGCGCGCCGTCGAGAACTTCCCCATCTCGGGCACCGGGCTCGAGTCGGCGCAGATCGTGGCGCTCGCACGGATCAAGCGTGCGGCGGCCATCGTGAACGGTGAACTCGGCGTCGTCGAACCCGCCGTCGCCGACGCCATCGCCGGCGCCGCCGACCTGATCATCGGCGGCCAGCACCACGACCAGTTCCCGGTCGACGTCTACCAGACCGGCAGCGGCACGTCGTCGAACATGAACATGAACGAGGTGCTCGCGACACTGGCGTCCGACATCGCGGGCTCGGCGGTCCACCCGAACGACCACGTCAACGCCTCGCAGTCGTCGAACGACGTCTTCCCCACCTCCGTGCACGTCGCCGTGACCGAGGCACTGCTCCGCACGCTCGTGCCCGCCCTCGAACACCTCGCCGAGTCCCTCGAAGCGAAGGCCACGCTCTGGGCCGACGCCGTGAAGTCCGGCCGGACGCACCTGATGGACGCCACGCCCGTCACCCTCGGGCAGGAGTTCGGCGGTTACGCACGCCAGATCCGCCTGGGCATCGAGCGGGTGCAGGCGACGCTCCCCCGCGTCGCCGAGGTCCCGCTCGGCGGCACCGCGGTCGGCACGGGCATCAACACCCCAAAGGGCTTCCCGCAGCGGGTCATCGCCCAGCTCGCGAGCGACACCGACCTGCCGATCACCGAGGCCGTCGACCACTTCGAGGCGCAGGGCGCGCGTGACGCCCTGGTCGAGGCCTCCGGTGCGCTCAAGGTGCTCGCCGTCAGCCTGACGAAGATCAACAACGACCTGCGCTGGATGGGCTCCGGTCCGAACACCGGCCTGGGCGAGCTGCACATCCCCGACCTGCAGCCCGGCTCCTCGATCATGCCGGGCAAGGTGAACCCGGTGATCCCCGAGGCCACCCTGATGGTCGGCGCCCGGGTCATCGGCAACGACGCCACCATCGCCTGGGCCGGTGCCTCGGGTGCGTTCGAGCTCAACGTCGCCATCCCGGTGATGGGCACGGCGCTGCTCGAGTCGATCCGCCTGCTGGCGAACAGCTCGCGGGTGCTCGCGGACAAGACCATCGACGGGCTGCAGGCGAACCTCGAGCGTGCCCGCGCCTTCGCGGAGTCCTCACCGTCGATCGTCACCCCGCTCAACCGGGTCATCGGCTACGAGGCTGCGGCGAAGGTCGCGAAGTACGCCGTCGCCGAGGGCATGACCGTGCGCGAAGCCGTCGTGGCCCTCGGCCACGTCGAGCGCGGCGAGGTCACCGAGGCGCAGCTCGACGAGGCGCTCGACGTCCTGAGCATGACCCACCCGAACTAGCGCGACGCTCCTGGCGCGCCCCCAGGACGGACGGGAGGCCCGGTGCCAGCTGGCACCGGGCCTCCCGTCCGTCCGATGGCGGCTCGACGCGCGCTACACCAGGTCAGGCGAGTCCAGCAGGTCGGTGACCAAGGCGGCGATGGCGGAGCGCTCGGACCGCGTCAGCGTGACGTGCGCGAACAGCGGGTGCCCCTTGAGCCGCTCGATGACCGACGCGATCCCGTCGTGCCGGCCGACCCGCAGGTTGTCGCGCTGCGCAACGTCGTGGGTGAGCACGACCCGCGAGTTCTGACCGATGCGGGAGAGCATCGTGAGCAGCACGTTCCGTTCGAGCGACTGCGCCTCGTCGACGATCACGAAGGCGTCGTGCAGGGAGCGGCCGCGGATGTGGGTCAGGGGCAGCACCTCGATCAGGCCGCGCTCGACCACCTCGTCGAGGACGTTGTCCGACACCACCGAACCGAGGGTGTCGTAGACGGCCTGCGCCCACGGGTTCATCTTCTCGCCGGCGTCGCCGGGCAGGAAGCCGAGGTCCTGCCCGCCCACGGCGTACAGCGGCCGGAACACCATGATCTTCTTGTGCTGCTGCCGTTCGAGCACCGCTTCGAGTCCGGCGCACAGGGCGAGCGCTGACTTGCCCGTGCCGGCGCTGCCGCCGAGCGAGACGATGCCGATCTCGGAGTCGAGCAGCGCGTCGATGGCGAGCCGCTGCTCGGCCGAGCGCCCGCGGAGGCCGAAGACCTCGCGGTCGCCGCGCACCAGTGCGACGGCGCCGGCGACGTGCACGCGGCCGAGGGCCGATCCGCGTTCGGAGTGGATGACGACGCCGGTGTTCACCGGGACGCCGTCGAGCTTCGAGGACCGGATCTCCTCCTTCTCGTACAGGTCGGACATCTGCTCGCCGGACACCTGCAGGTCCGCGATGCCGGTGTAGCCCGAGTCGACCGCGAGTTCGGCGCGGTACTCCTCCGCCGCCATGCCGATCGACGACGCCTTGACCCGGAGCGGCAGGTCCTTCGACACGACCACGACGTCGAGTCCGTCGTTCTTGAGGTTCGACGCGACGGCGAGGATGCGGGAGTCGTTGTCGCCGAGCTGCAGGCCCGACGGCAGGACGGACTGGTTGGAGTGGTTCAGTTCGACGCGGAACGAGCCGCCGTCGCCGATCGCGATCGGGAAGTCGAGCCGCTCGTGCTCGATGCGCAGTTCGTCGAGCAGCCGGAGGGCCTGCCGGGCGAAGTACCCGATCTCCGGGTCGTTGCGCTTCGCCTCGAGTTCGCTGACGACCACCACGGGCAGGACCACGGCGTGCTCGGCGAAGCGGAACAAGGCCCGCGGATCGCTGAGCAGCACCGATGTGTCGAGCACGTACGTGCGCTGGGCGACCGATGTGGACGAGTCCGCGGTGTGCTGCTGCTGTGCTCCGCGAGAGACGTTCTGAGAGGTCACGACCACTCCATCCCCGGGCCGCGACGGGCCCGGTCCTGTCCTCGAACGCGGCCACGGAGCGGGTCCCGAAGCACCGACTGTGGCCGCTTCGATCGGGCGCGGTGCCCGATGGGGACAACGTACGTCCGGCCCCCGACACCCCGACAGCGACACGCGGTTTCCGGAGTTACGGTCGCGTGAACAACGCGAGCGTGGCTCGCGACGCCGCGCGCGGCGGTGGCGTCGAAGGGTCACGAACCGACGGGTGCGGCGGCGCCGGCCGACAGATGGTGACCACTCGGCGGACGTGAGCGGGGTGCCGTGACCGCTCGCGTGCTGCGGACGGGAGGCCCGTGGCGGCCTGGCACCGCGCCTCCAGGCCGTCCGTTGGTCGCGAATCGTCGCGCGCGCAGCGCCGAGTGGTCACGAACCGTCGGGTGCGACGGCGCCAGGCGACAGGTGGTGACCACTCGGCGGACGTGAGCGGGGTGTCGTGACCGCTCGCCGGACGCGGACGGGAGGCAGCAAGCGCAGCAGCCCAGCCGCTGCTACTGCATCGTGGCGTACGAGACGCAAGCGTCGCGGAACATGTCCAGGGTCTCGTCGGTGGTCGACGGGAACACGGACACCCGCGCGACGCCGAGCCGCGTGGTCGCGGTGACGCCGTGGTTGTGCATCGCGGCGGACAGGGCCGTCACGCGACCCTGCGTCGGCCGGAGCACCACGATGCCGGCGCGCTCGGCCGGGTCGCGGCTGGACTCGACCTCGAGCCCGAACTCGTCGGCGATGGCGAACACGCGCTCGACGCGGTCGGTGACCCGCTCCTGCACGGCGGCGACGCCGACCGCGGTGAGGCGCTCGAGCGACACCGCGAGCCGGGCCTGCGCGACCGGGTCGATGCGGGACATCTGGAAGCCGGCGGCCCCCGGACGCACCGCGGGGACCTCGGTGGGCCAGCCGGACGTGCCGTGCGGGCCGGACAGCGCCGGACGGATCCGGTTCAGGGCGCGGTCGCTGAACGCCACGAACCCGGTGCCCCACCCGGCGTGCAACCACTTCTGCCCGCCGGTGGCGACCACGTCGGCGACCTCGTACGGGGCGTCGACGACGCCGAAGCCCTGGATCGCGTCGACGATGAGCAGGCGGTCGCCGATGACCTCGCGGATGGCGGCGAGGTCGGTCAGGTAGCCGGTGCGCCAGTCGACCAGGGACACCGCGACGGCGGTCACCTCGTCGGACAGGCGCTCACGGATCAGCTCGGGGGTCACCCAGCCGGCACCCGACTCGATGACGACGGGCTGTACCCGTCCACCGGTGGCCGAGGCGGCGCTGGCCAGTGCGAGCGGCAGCGACGGGTACTCGTCGGCGGACACGAGCACGCCCCCGGTCAGGCCGAAGGCGGTGTGCAGCAGGCCCGGGGTCGTCGCGGCCTGCGAGACGACCTGGTCCTCGCGGCGGCCGACCAGGCGGGCGGCGACGGTGCGGACGCGGGCGTCCTGCTCGTCGAGGGTCTCCATGGCGCCGAAGCGCATGTGTGCCTGGATGGTGCCGAGCACACGCTGCTCCTCGAGCACGGCGGTCTGCACGGGGCCGAACGCAGCGTGGTCGAGGTAACCGGGGTCTTCGGAGAAGCCGGCGGCGTACTCGTCGATGTTCACAGGTGGTGCACCTTTCACAGGGTTGAACCCTGAGAGCCTACTGGGACGCGGCTCCGCCGACGAACCCGGTGCGGGAGGTGGCTGCTCAGCCGCCGAAGCGACGCGACCGGAGCCCGAAGTCGCGGACCGCGCGGAGGAAGTCGACCTCGCGCAGGTCCGGGTAGAACGCCTCGACGAAGTAGAACTCGCTGTGCGCGCTCTGCCACAGCATGAAGTCGGAGAGCCGCTGCTCGCCCGAGGTCCGGATCACCAGGTCGGGGTCGGGCTGGCCCTGCGTGTACAGGTGGTCGCCGATGAGCTCCGGCGTCAGCACCTCGGCCAGGGTGTCGATGGTGCCGCCACCCGCGCCGTGCGCCTGCACGATGCTGCGCATGGCGTCCGCGATCTCACGACGGCCGCCGTACCCGACGGCCAGGTTGACGTGGAGGCCGGTGCGCCCGGCGGTGCGCTGCTCGGCCTGTTCGAGCGCGGTCACCAGGTTGTCCGGCAGCCCCTCGTTCGACCCGACGTGCTGCACGCGCCAGTCACGGTTGTCGGCCAGGACCCCGGCGAGGTCGGCGATGATGCCGACGAGTTCCTCGAGCTCCTCGCCGCCGCGACCCGTCAGGTTGTCGGCCGACAGCAGGTACAGCGTCACGACCTCGATGCCGAGGTCGTCGCACCACGTCAGGAACTCCGGGATCTTCGCGGCGCCGGCGCGGTGGCCGTGTGCGGCGGACTCGAGCCCGAGCTGCTTCGCCCAGCGGCGGTTGCCGTCCACGATCATGGCGACGTGCTTGGGCTTCGCTGCCCCCTCGAGCTGGCGGCGGATCCGGCGCTGGTAGGCGCGGTAGAGGATCCCTCGCCCTGTCCATCCCGCCGTCCCGGTCACGCACCGAGCGTAGTGCACCACCGACACCAGATCCCTGAGGCTCCCGCTCTGCGGACACGTGGCTGTCGTTCGGGGTCAGGCCCTATGGTCGGGACCATGCAGGACGAGCACGAGACCGGAACACTCCCCCACGTCCCGTTCACGGAAGAGGCGTCGGCGACCGCGACCGCCGCCGAACCTCGTCCGGCCTGGCGCGGCTGGATCCACCTTGGCGCGTTCCCGTTCGCGATCGCGATGGGGATCGTCCTGATCACCCTCGCCGACAGCACCGCCGCGAAGGTCGGCAGCGCCGTGTTCATGGCGACGTCGCTCGCGATGTTCGGCGTCTCGGCGACCTACCACCGGTTCCCGTGGGGGCCGAAGGTGAAGGCCGTGCTGAAGCGCATCGACCACACCAACATCCTGCTGCTCATCGCCGGCACCTACACGCCCGTCGCGATCTGCGCCCTGCCGCACACCCTGATGGTCGTCGTGCTCTGGGTGATGTGGTCGGGCGCCGCGCTCGGCATCGCGTTCCGGGTGCTCTGGATCAACGCGCCCCGCTGGCTGTACGTGCCGATCTACCTGGTGCTCGGGTGCGCTGCGCTCGGACTGCTGCCGCAGTTCTTCGCGGCGAGCGTCCCGATGACCGTGCTCATCCTGTCCGGCGGCGTCGCGTACATCATCGGGGCCCTGGTCTACGGCTTCAAGCGGCCGAACCCGGTGCCGACGCAGTTCGGGTTCCACGAGGTGTTCCACGCCCTGACCGTGGTGGCGTTCGGTGCGCAGTGGGTCGGCGTGCTCATCGTCGCGCTGGACCCGGTGCGCTGACCGTCGCACGTTCCTTCCCAGAACGGGTGCGATGCCTGGTGGTTCCGGGCGTACTCACCAGGAAGTTCCGACCAGGTACGCCCGATTCGACCAGGTACGCCCGGTTCCGGCAGGTGCGCACGAGGCGGACTGGAGGCCCGTGGCGGGATCGCCACGGGCCTCCAGTCAGTACCCGGTCGCGTCAGCCGCGCTCGGTGTCGTCGCCGACGTCGGCTCGGCCGTCCTCGGCCGCCCGCCGCTCCGGCTCGTCCGTCGCGGTGCCGTCGCCCGCGGTGCCGTTCGCCTCGGCCTCGAGCCGCTCACGCACCTCGGCACGGTAGCGGGTCCGACGGATGCGTCGGGTCATGTCGACCACGAGCAGGATCGTCACGATCGCGACGAGTGCGATCGCGATGAACCCGACGACACCCGGGGTGACGTCGACGTCGGGGACGACCGAGGGGCTGGGGCTGGGGGTGGCGGCGAGTGCCGCCGCGATGGTGCTCACGAGGTCGGTTCCTTGTCGGCTGGGATCCCGGCGAACAGGTCGGTCTCCGGGAGTTCGGTCGGCACGCGTGCCTCCACGAGCTGGTAGTCCTCGGTCGGCCACACCGTCGCGAGGAGGTCGTTCGGCCAGTAGAAGAAGGCACTGTCCGGTGCGACCTGGCTGGCGTGCGCGCGGAGTGCGGCGTCACGCTGGTCGAAGTACTCGTGCACGTCGACGTGGGTGGTGGCGAGGTCGGGCCGGTCGGCGAACCGCTCGACCCACTCGCGCAGCTGCTCGATCGCGGGGCTGTCCGGGTCGCGCTCCTGCAGGGCTTCGAAGATCGTGCTGAAGCGGCGCGGGTTCATCGTGCGCTCGTAGTAGAGCTTCGCGATCGACCACGGGGCACCGGCGGACGGGTACGCCGACGGGTCGGCGGCGGCGGACCACGCGGCCATCGACACCTCGTGCGTGCGGATGTGGTCGGGGTGCGGGTAGCCGCCGTTCTCGTCGTAGGTGACGAGCACGTGCGGGCGGAACCGGCGGATCACGCGGACGAGGGCCTCGGTGCTGTACTCGAGCGGCACCGTGGAGAACGTGCCCGGCCGGACCGTCTCGCCCTTCTCGGCGTCGGGCAGCCCCGAGTCGTGGTAGCCGAGCCACACGTGGTCGATGCCGAGCGCCTGCTGCGCCGCGGCCATCTCGGTGCGGCGGTACCCGGCCATGTCACGGTGGGCACGGCTCGTGGCCGGCTCGCCGAGTTGGTCGTTCAGGATGTCGCCGGCCTCGCCACCGGTGCAGGACACGACGAGTACCTGGTGCCCGTCGGCCACGTACTTCGCGGCGGTCGCGGCACCCTTGCTCGACTCGTCGTCGGGGTGGGCGTGGACGGCCAGCAGACGGTAGGGCACGTGGGGTTCCTCACTGCGGGTGAGCGGCGTCGGACGCGGGCAGCGCACAGCATCGCGTGAACTACCCTGGGATCAGGATATCCACCCCGGGAGCCCCGAACTGTCCGAACAGCACCAGACCGCCACCCTCGACGAGCGCTACGGCCGCACCCCGGCCCGCAAGCGCCGCAGCCGCCTCTTCGCGATCGTCGCGGCCATCGCGGTCGTCGTGGTCTTCGGTGCGTGGGTGATCTGGGCCGGGCTCGACCAGTCCGACCGCGGCCTCGACCAGGACGTCATCGGGTACGAGGTGCTGTCCGAGCACAGCACCGTCGTCCACTCGCAGGTGTCCGTCGACCCGGGGGTCGAGGCGAAGTGCGCCGTGCAGGTCCTCGACAAGAGCTACTCGATCGTGGGCTGGAAGGAGATCACCGTGCCGGCGTCCGAACAGCGCAGCCGGAGCATCTCCACGCAGGTCACCACGACGACGCGGGGCGTGACCGGCTTGATCCACGACTGCTGGATTCCCTAGACTGTCCTGATTCGCCTCTCGAGACCGACCACTCGGCCGGTCTCGTTTTTTCATGGTCGAAGGGACAGAACATGAGCAACGACACGCAGGTCACCTGGCTGACCCAGGAGGCGCACGACCGTCTCAAGGCGGAGCTCGACGAGCTGAGCGGCGAGGGCCGTGCCGAGATCGCGCGCCGCATCGAGGCCGCTCGCGAAGAGGGCGACCTCAAGGAGAACGGCGGCTACCACGCCGCGAAGGACGAGCAGGGCAAGATCGAGGCACGCATCCGCGTCCTCACCGAGCTCCTGAAGCACGCCACCGTCAGCGAAGCGGAGTTCGACGGCACCGTCGAGCCGGGCACCGTCGTCACGGCGGTCATCGCCGGCGACGAGTCCACCTTCCTGGTCGGCAGCCGCGAGATCGTCGCCGAGGGCTCGGACCTGACGGTCTACAGCCCGGTCAGCCCCGTCGGCGCGGCCATCGTCGGCCTCAAGGCCGGCGACAAGGCCACGTACACGGCGCCGAACGGCAAGGAGATCGCCGTCGAGGTCGTCAAGATCGAGCGCTACGAGCCGTAGACCCGGCCCACTGCAGACGGGAGGCCCGTGGCGACACCGCCACGGGCCTCCCGTCTGTCAGCTGGTCGCGCCCAGAGCGCGCACCGCATTTCCGACAGTCCACGCGTCGAACGACTCGTGGATCGTCGCGGACTAGTGCTCGAGGAGTTCCGGGCGGAAGCCGACCTCGTGGAGGCGCTGGATGACCTCCTGCGCGTGCTCGGGGCCGCGCGCCTCGATCGACAGGTCCAGCGCCACCTCGTTGATGACCAGGCCCTGCCCGTGGCGGGTGTGCAGCACCTCGACCACGTTCGCGCCGGCGTCCGAGATGACCTGCGCGACGCGGGCGAGCTGACCAGGACGGTCCGGCAGCATGATGCGGATGCCGATGTAGCGCGAGGCCGCGACGAGCCCGCGGGTGATCACGCGCTCCATCATGAGCGGGTCGATGTTGCCGCCGCTCAGCAGCACCACGGTGCGGCCGGTGTCGCGGACGGCACCGGACATGATCGCGGCGACGCCGACGGCCCCCGCTGCCTCGACCACGAGCTTGGCGCGCTCGAGCAGGACGAGCAGTGCTCGGGCGGTGTCGTCGTCCGAGACGGTGACGATGTCGTCGACCAGGTCGCGGATGATCGGGAAGTTCAGGTCGCCGGGGCGCGCCACCGCGATGCCGTCGGAGATGGTCGGCTTCGTGGTGATGGTGACGGGCTCGCCGGCGGTGATCGACGACGGGTAGGCCGCAGCGTTCTCGGCCTGCACGCCGATGACCCGGATCGGCCGTCCGAGCCGTTCGGCCATGCCCTTCACGGCGAGCGCGATGCCGGAGATGACGCCGCCGCCACCGATCGGCACGACGACGGTGTCGACGTCCGGCACCTGGTCGATGATCTCGAGGCCGAGCGTGCCCTGCCCGGCGATCACGGCCGGGTGGTCGAACGGCGGGATGAACACGGCGCCGGTGTGGGCGGCGAAGTCCTTCGCGGCGCTCAGCGCCTCTTCCACGGAGTGGCCGCGCAGCACGACGTCGGCGCCGTAGTGGCGCGTGGCCTGCAGCTTGGGCAGGGCGACCCCGACCGGCGTGAAGATCGTCGCGGGGATGCCGAGCTCGCGGGCGGCGAGGGCGACACCCTGCGCGTGGTTGCCGGCGCTCGCGGCGACGACGCCCTTGGCGCGCTGCTCAGCGGACAGGGTCGAGAGCCGGTTGTAGGCACCGCGCACCTTGTAGGCACCGGTGCGCTGCAGGTTCTCGCACTTCAGGTGCACCGGCGACCCGAGCAGCTCGGCGAGGAACTGCGACGTCTCCATCGGGGTGACGCGTGCGACGCCCTTGATGGTCTCGCGCGCCGCCTCGATGTCCGCGAGGGTCGGGATCGCGGCGAGCGTGTGCGGGGAGGCGCTGGTGTCGGTCACTCCCCCATCATCGTCGTTCCGGGGCCCCGCGGCGAACTCGTGTGACGCTCAGTTGGTGCTGGCGGTGTCTTCTTCGGCCGAGGGACCGGAGTCGACGCCCGGTGCCGGGACGTCGTCCCCGACCTTGTGCCGACGTCGTCGGAGCAACTGGATCTGCCCGTGCTGCCCGCGCTTCGGCGTCGCTTCGAGGACGTGGTCAGAGTCGAGCCGCCGCCAGCGTCCGCTCGCGATGGTGGTGACCATGGCGTTCAGCGTCGCGATCAGCGGCACGGCGAAGAAGGCTCCGGCGATGCCGGCGAGCCCGGAGGCCGCGGTGACACCGAGGACGACCGCCAGCGGGTGGACCTTGACAGCGTTGCCCATGACGAGCGGCTGCAGGATGTGACCCTCGATCTGCTGGACCAGCAGGACGACGCCGAGCACCAGGACCGCCGCGAGGGGACCGTTGAAGATCAGCGCGACGAACACCGCCAGGAAGCCCGTGACGATGGCACCGACGACCGGGATGAACGCGCCGAGGAACACGAACGCGGCGATCGGGATCACCAGCGGCATGCCGCCGAAGAAGAGCCCGACGATGAAGGAGCCCAGGCCGATGCCGACCGCGTCGACGAAGGCGACGAAGATCTGCACACGGATGAAGCTCGTCAGGGTGATCCAGCCGGCGACACCGGCGCCGTCCACCGCTGCGCGGGCCTTCTTCGGGAACAGCCGGACGGACCAGCGCCAGACGTTCTTGCCGTCGATCAGCAGGAAGATCGTGGTGAACAGGATGATGAAGAGCGCTTCGAAGGCGTGCGTCGCACCCGAACCCGCGC
This sequence comes from Curtobacterium sp. MCLR17_059, assembly GCF_003234665.1. Lineage (NCBI taxonomy): Bacteria > Bacillati > Actinomycetota > Actinomycetes > Micrococcales > Microbacteriaceae > Curtobacterium > Curtobacterium sp. MCLR17_059. The sequence continues at coordinate 163,175 of NZ_QKSU01000004.1, forward strand.
TGGCGACCCCGGACAGGATCGACGCGGAGTTGTCCTGCAGCCACTTCGTGCCGTCGTCGAGCCAGCCGTTGACGTCGGACTGGCTGATGCCGAACCCGGAGCTCAGGACGAAGTCCTTGATGTTCGCGTACTGGTCGACCGTCCGGTCACGCAGGGACGGGTAGGACGCGATGATCTGGTCGACGACGAGCCAGATCAGGCCACCGAGCGCCGCGATGCCGCCGAGCAGGCTCATCACGACGGCGAGCCACTTCGGCACGTGGTGCCGCTGCAGCCAGTTGGAGATCGGCACGAGGAGCGCCGAGACCACGATGCCGACCAGGAAGGGGATGAGGATCTCGCTGAAGACGGTGACGAGCCAGATGAAGACGGCGATCACGCCCACGACGACGAGCGCCCGCCACGACCACGCGCCGGCGATGCGCACGCCGACCGGGACGGATTCCTCGACCACGGGGTCGGGGTGTGTCTGCTTGCTTCCCCATGCCATGGCCCGAGTGTATCGATGTGCTTCCCGTCAGGTGCCAGATACGGCATACGTTCGTGGACGCTCATGTCGGCGGGGTTCGGTAGCGTCGCGGCATGCCCAGGTCGACGCTCTCCGCCGCCGAGGCCCGCCGGGTCGCACTCGCCGCGCAGGGGTTCGGACGGCCACCCGCTGAGCCGGTCTCGACGCGCGCGCTGAACGCCGCGTTCGGCCGGCTCGGGCTGCTGCAGATCGACTCCGTCAACGTGTTCGAGCGCAGTCACTACCTGCCGCTCTTCGCCAGGCTCGGTGCGTACGACCGGTCGACGCTCGACCGGCTGACGCTCGGCCGATCCGGCCCGTACACCGAGTACTGGGCGCACGAGGCGGCGTTCATCCCCCGCGACGACCTGCGGCTGTTCCGGTGGCGGATGGACGCCCTGCGGGAGCGGGACGCCGGCCCCACCCGGGTCGACGGCGTCACGCGGACCGCTGCCGTCCGGCGCGAACTGCACGCCCTGCTCCGGGCCGAGGGGCCGATGCGGGCGAGCGCGGTGGAGCACGAGTCGAACGTGCGACGCGGCCCCTGGTGGGGGTGGAGCGACGTGAAGCTCGGGCTCGAGCAGATGTTCCGCTGGGGCGAGGCGGTGAGTGCCGGACGAGCCGGGTTCGAGCGGGTGTACGCCCTGCCGGAGCAGGTGCTGCCCGCGGGCTTCCTCGAGACCGCCCCGCCGCGTGCCGACGCCGTGCTCGAGCTCGTGCGCCAGGCCACACGGGCGCTCGGCATCGGCACCCGAGCGGACATCGCGGACTACTACCGACTGCGCTCCGACGACACGGCCACCGCGATCGCCGAGCTCACCGACGCGGGCGAGCTCCTGCCGGTGCGGGTGGAGGGCTGGGGCGAGCGGGCCTGGCTGCACGTCGGGGCTCGGGTCCCCCGGCAGCTGACGGCGGACGCGGTGCTGAGCCCCTTCGATCCGGTCGTCTGGTTCCGGCGGCGGGCCGAGCGGATGTACGGCTTCCACTACCGGATCGAGATCTACACGCCGGCGCCGAAGCGGGTCTTCGGCTACTACGTGCTGCCGGTGCTGCAGGACGACCGGCTCGTCGGGCGGATCGACCTGAAGAGCGACCGGCAGCGCGGTGTGCTCCGCGTCCGGACCGCGTGGCAGGAGCCGGGCGAGCACCTGGACCCCGAGCGGCTCGCCGACACACTGCGACGGACCGCGAGCTGGCAGGGTCTCGGCGCGATCGAGGTGACCGACCGAGGCACCGCTGCTGCGGCCGTCGCCGGGGCGCTCGGAGTGCCCCTGGTGCCGCACGAGTCCGCTGACGACGCGGACACCCCCGAACCGATCGAGACGGCCGAGGACACGGTCGCCGACGGCATCGGCTGACCCGTCAGAACCGGTCGGCGTTCGCCCGCAGCCGCGCGATGCGGTCGGGCAGCGGCGGGTGCGTCGAGAACAGTCGGTCCATCACACCGGGGCGCATCGGGTCGGCGATCCACAGGTGCGCCATCGAGGAGTTCTGCGTCTGCATCGGTCGGCCGTACGCGCCGAGCTTCTCGAGGGCCCGGGCCAGGCCCTCCGGGTGCCGGGTCGTCATCGCACCCGTCGCGTCGGCCAGGTACTCGCGCTGCCGGGACACCGCCGCCTGCACGCCGGCCGCGGCGATCGGGGCCACGATGACGGCGACGATCCCGGCGATGAGCAGCACCGGGTTGGCGCTGCCGCCGTTGTCCGAGTTGCGGTTCCGCCCGCCGGACAGGCCGCTGAAGATCGAGATGCGGAGCAGGACGTCGGCGATGAGGCCGACGGCCACGACGAGTCCGAAGACCATCGTGGACACCCGGATGTCGTAGTTCCGGACGTGTCCGAGCTCGTGCGCCATCACGCCCTGCAGCTCCTGGTCGTCCATGAGCTCGAGCAGCCCCGTCGTCGCCGCCACCACCGCGTGCTCCGGGTCACGCCCGGTGGCGAAGGCGTTCGGCGAGGGATCGGGGATGACGAACACCCGGGGCATCGGCATGCCGGTCGCGATGGCGAGGTTCTCGACGGTGCGCCACAGCCGTGGTTCGGAGGCACGGTCGATCTCGACTCCACCGGCGATCGCGGTGGCCTGTCGTGCCGCCAGGAAGTACTGCAGCACCGCGTACCCGAGCGCGACCACGAGCACGATGAAGCCGATCGAGACGTTGCCGGCGAGGTACCCGCCGAGGAACCCGAGCGCGCCGATGATCAGCAGGAACACCAGGACGATGACCACGGTGTTGCGCTTGTTCCGCGCGATGGCGCTGTACACGTCGGATCCGACGGTGGGGTCAGAACTGGACGCGCGGCGGCTCGGCGATGGCCGCCGGCTCGTTCGTCTCGAAGAACGGGGCCTCGGAGAAACCGCGGTTCTTCGCGAACGTGGAGTTCGGGAACACCCGGATCTTCGTGTTCAGCTCACGCACGCCACCGTTGTAGAAGCGGCGGGCGGCCTGGATCTTGTCCTCGGTGTCGACGAGCTCGGACTGCAACTGCAGGAAGTTCTGGCTCGACTGCAGCTGCGGGTACCCCTCGGCCACCGCGAACACGCTCTTGAGGGCCTTCTGCATGTGCCCCTCGGCGGTGGAGGCCGTGTCGGCGTCACCGGCGGACAGGGTCTCGGCGCGGGCCTTCGTCACGTCGTCGAAGACCGCCTTCTCGTGCGTGGCGTACCCCTTGACCGTGTCCACGATGGTGGGGATCAGGTCGGCGCGGCGCTTCAGCTGCACCGAGATGTCGCTCCAGGCCTCGTCGACCCGGACCTTGAGCGTGACGAGGGAGTTGTACGTCACCCAGAGGTAGATCCCGATGATCACCAGGACGACCACCACCACTCCGACGACGATGAGCGTCGTGACGAGTCCGGTGTCCATGCGGGCGTACTCCTTTGCGCGTCGGGATCCGCGGTGCTGCGTTGGCCTGAACGGCCATCGTGAAGTCTATCGACGCGCTGAGCATGCTCCGTTCCGTGAGCAGTGTTCACGGCCGATTCCCGAGTCACGCACACCGGGTTCCCGGACTGCGGCCCGATCCCGAACCTCATCCGCGAGGTGTATTGACCGGAGGCCGCCGATCCCGTGGGATGGGTCCGGTGAACACGACCGGGGAGAACGTGGACGAGAGGGCTGTCGGGGGCGACAGCCCTCGTCGTCGTCCCCGCTTCGCCCTGCTCGCAGCTGCGACGACGGTCCTCGTCGCCGCGCTCCTCGGGGCCGCAGCAGCCCCGGCCATCGCGGTCGCCGCGGACGGCACGTCGGTCGACGCTGCCGCTGCGGACGCCCCGGCAGCCCCCGCCGCCCGGGCAGCCGCCACCCCCCCCGCCACCCCCGAGCCGAGCGAGATCGCTCCGCCGAGCCCCGGCCGGCCGGGCGCCCCGACGCCCACCCCCACGCGTCCCGCCGTTCGGCCCACCATCGCCGACCCGGGTGACGTCACGACGGGGACGACGCGCTTCCACGGCACCGGCACCCCCGGGCACACCGTCCGGGTGACCGGCCCGGCCGCGACGGGTTCGTCCGGGTGCACGACCCGGGTGGACCCGGACGGTTCCTGGGCCTGCCTCGGCACGGTCCGCTCCGGCCCGCAACAGGTCTTCACGGTGCGCGACCTCGTCGCCGCACTGCCCGTCGCGAGTGCACCGGCCTCGGACGTCATCGTCCCGCCGACCCTGGCGGCCGCCGGGCCCACCGGCGGAACGGTCTCCGGTACGGGGTACCCCGGATCGACGGTGCTGCTGTCGGTGTCCGGGTCCTCGGCCCAGCAGACCGCCCGGGTCGGTGCGGACGGCCGGTGGGTGGCCGCCCTCGGGTCGCTCGCCGACGGCCGGTTCACCGTCACCGCGTCGCAGACCGCCAGCACGGCGCGCGGCTACCGGTCGGACCTGCGGAGCGCGGCCTCCGCTCCCGTGACGATCACGGTCGACCGCACGGCGCCCGCTGCCCCGCGCATCACGACACCGGACGACGGCCAACGGATCGGCACCCGCTCGACGACGGTGGCCGGGACCGGTGAGCCGGGCGCCCGCGTGACCGTGTACGTCGACCGTGCGCCGGTGTGCGGCGTGGTGGTCGCGTCGGACACCTCGTGGTCGTGCTCCACCGCGGGGTCGACGCTGCGCGCCGGCGGGCACCAGCTCACCGCGACGCAGCACGACGTCGCCGGCAACTACTCCCGGTCGTCGACCGCCGTCCGGGTCACGGTGTGGTCCACCACCACGGCCCCGACCGCCACACCGACCCCGGGCGCCACGGACACCCCGGGGACGCCGGGCACGTCGACGCCGGGATCCGGCTCGACGACGGACACCCCCGGCGCGACCAGCCACGGTGGAACCGGCAACGGCAACGGCAACGGCGCGAACGCCGCCGGCCACGGGGGCGACGGCGACAACGGCAACGGCAACGACGACGGCGGCGCAGCAGGCACCGGCAACGGCACCGGCAACGGCCCCAGCGACGGCACCGGCAGCACCCCGGCCGGCGTCGGCAGCGCCGGAGGCCACCCCGACTGGTCCGGCCCCGCCGGCGACTGGACCGCGGCGACGACGTACGACCGCACCGTCCCGACCATCCAGGCCGCGTTCTCGTGGCGGACCGTCCTGGTCGCCACCGCCGTCGCCGCCGGGTTCCTCCTGCTGATCGCCGCGCCCCTCGCCCTCGTGGCCGCGGCCACCCGGGGTCGCCTCCGCTCGCCGTTCGCCGGGCTGCTCGGCCGCAACCGCTCGCGGTCGGACCGCGCACGCGGCGACGACGTCCTGCCGACCTGGGCGTCGATCACCATCGCGGTGTCCGTCGCGGCGCTGTGCACCCTGCTCGGGGTGGGCGTCGAGCTCGAGGTGCGGTACGCCCGTCTGGCGATCGCTGTCCTCGCCGGGACCGGGGTCCTGACCGCCGCCGTCGTGTTCGCCACGCGGTGGGCAGCCGGCAGCGACCACCGCACGATCGGGTTCCGGGTGTCGCCGTGGCTCGTGCTCGCAGCCCTCGTGGCGTGCGGCGTCACCCGCGCGGCGGACCTGTCCCCCGCACTCATTGTCGGGGTCGTCCTCGTGCCGTCCGTCCGCCCCGGGCTGGGGACCGGACCGCTCCGCCTCGGTACCGGGATCGCCGCGAGTGCCCGGGGTGCGACCTGGCGGGTGCTGGCCCTGCTCGGACTCGCCGCGGCCGGCTGGGTGCTGCACAGCCTGCTCGCGGGCGGTGGCTTCTGGGTGTCACTCGGTTCGGAGTTCGCCATCACGCTGTGCGTCGGCGGCCTCGGTGCCGTGGTCGCGACCCTGCTGCCCGTCGCGGGGTCCGCCGGCAGCGCGCTGCTCGCCGCCTCTCGCGGTCGGTACGTCGCGCTCGCGGTGGTCGCCGTCGCGCTGACCACCGCGGTCTACTCGGGGACGACCGGCACGCACGCCGCACCGGCCCTGCTCGTCGGCATCGCCGCGGCCTGCGTGGCGGCCGCGATCGCGGCCCTGGTCTGGCTGCGCACCGACCGGCGCGCGGCCCGCGTCTGACCCGAGCCGGGCCTCCAGAGCGGCGCACCGCACCACCCGTCGGACAGAAGACGCACTTCCGGGCCGCTTCGCGGACAGCGGGCTAGTGTGACGATCGGTGCTGGTCGCACCGCACGGAGGACGCTCGCCGTCCCGCACGGACGACCGACGCCGCACCGGACCAGCGGTGCAGCAGTGCCGCGCGACCGGTGCCCGCGCAGCATCGACGGTGTGCACCGCACGACCGCGGCAGGAGCGATGATGACCGACACCCGACCCGACCCGGAACCCCGCACCGACACCCGACCCGACCCGGAACCCCACACCGACACCCGACGCGATCCGGAACCCCACGCCGACACCCGGTCCGACCCGGAACCCCACGCCGACACCCGGTCCGACTACGACGCGACGCGCTTCCGCGAGGTGTTCGAGGGCAGCTTCACCTACGCGAACGGCTTCGCCCGCAACACCCACCGCTTCGCCGGCCGACCCGCGCTCCGCGAGCCGGAGACGGACCGCTCGTGGACCTACGCCGAGCTCGGCGACGCCGTCGACCGGATCGCCGGGTGGCTCGTCCGGCACGGTGGCGGACGGGGTTCCGTCGTGATGGTCGAGCTCTTCAACACCCCCGAGTTCGCGATGCTCTACCTGGCCTGCCACCGCATCGGCGCGGTGTTCTCGCCGACGAACTTCCGGCTCGCCCCCGACGAGGTCGCGTTCATCATCGAGGACTCCGCACCCGCCGTCCTCGTGCACGACACCGAGCGGACGAGTGCGATCGCCGCCGCGATCGAGTCCTCGCCGCACCGGCCGGACCACGTCGTCCCGGTCGGCGGCGACCACGACCGGTTCGCCGAGCTGCTCGCGTCCGATCCCGTCTCCCCCGAGGAACTCGCGGCGATCGGCCCGCGCAGCACCTACGACGAGTCCACCCGGCTCTACACCTCGGGCACCACCGGTCGGCCGAAGCCCGTCCCGCTGCCGAGCCTGGTCGAGGTGCTCAGCGCGCACGACGTGGTCATGCACTTCCCGCTCAGTCCGTTCGACAAGACGCTCAACATGTCACCGCTGTTCCACCGTGGCGGCCTGTACTCCGGCGGCCCGAACCCGGTGTTCTACGTCGGCGCGGAACTCACGACGCTGCGGCACTTCGACGCCGACCGGGTACTCGACCTGGTCGAGTCCGAGCGCCTGACGTTCCTGATCGGCGCCCCGCCGAACCTGGTGCAGCTCGCCGACGCGCAGGAACGCCGGGCGCGGGACCTGTCGAGCCTCAACGGCATCGTCACGATGGGCGCGCCGCTCGACCGTGCCGCGGCACTGCGGTACCAGGAGCTGCTGTCGCCGCGGATCTTCAACGGCTACGGCACCACCGAGACCTTCTGGAACACGTTCCTGCGCCCCGAGGACTTCCCGGACGGCGCCGGGTCCACCGGTCGCGCATCGACCGACGACGACGTCGCCGTCGTCCGCGTGCACGAGGACCGTCTGGCCGACCCGACCGACACGGTGGCGAAGGACGGCACCGAGATCGGCGAGTTCGCCGTCCGCACCGTGAAGTCCGGCTACTCGTACCGGAACCCCGGGCTCGAGGCCGAGAAGTTCGCGAACGGCTGGTTCTACCCCGGCGACCTCGCCACGTGGGACGAGCACGAGCGGGTGACGATCGTGGGCCGCAAGGACGACATGGTCATCTCCGGCGGCGAGAACGTGCACCCCGTCCAGGTCGAGGCGGTGCTGCAGGAGCACCCCGGGGTCGCCGACTCCATCGTGGTGGGCGTGCCGGACCCGCGGTGGGGCGAGGTCGTCACGGCGTACGTCGTCCGTACCGGCGACCGGCTGCCGGCCGACGACGCCGAGGCAGCGGCCGCGCTCGAGGAGTGGACCGGCTCCCACCCGGGCCTCGCCCGGTACAAGCGCCCGCGGCGGTACCGCTTCGTCACGGACCTCCCCTACAACGCCACCGGCAAGAAGGTGCACTACCTGGCGAAGGACACGGCCGCGGCGGACCAGGCAGCCGGCCGGCTGATCGAGCCGTAGCGGGCCCGGTACCCGGCCGGTGACGGCCTGGAGGCCCGTGGCGGCGCCGCCACGGGCCTCCCGTCCGTCAGCTGGTCGCGTCCACCGCGCGCCGGGGCGCGTTGCGGGCGAAGAGGCCGGGCAGGAGCCCGCCGATCTTCGTCCCGATGCACAGGCTGACGAAGGTCGCGAGCGGGGTCGCGAGCGCCTCGGGATCGAAGGTGGCCACCGCCACCAGCCCGACCGTCCCCGGCACGAGCAGCAGGAACGCCGGGAAGAACGACACCGTCGCCGGGATCGCCGGCACGAGCCGCTCGAGCAACCGGGTCGCGACGAACAGCAGCGCCGCCGCGGCCCCGGTCGCGACGACGCTGCCCCAGAGCGGCGTCGTCGTGCTCACCACGGCGTAGGCGGTGACCATGACCGCCACCGACACGAGCGTCAGGCGCCACCCGGACCGGAACACCAGACCGAGCCCGACCGCGAGCACCACGACGGCCACCCACGACACCCAGTACGCGGGCACGGACTCCCAGCCGGCCAGGTCGGTGCCGACCCCCGCGACCTCGCCGACGAGCGCGGCCGACGACGGGTCGACGTGCAACCCGGTCAGGGCACTGCCGGACGCGATGCCTGCGGCCATGAAGCCGAGCATGATGAGCCCCTGCACCAGGCGCGACGACCCGGTGACGATGTCCGCGGCGGTGAGTTCGAGCAACGCGTTGGTGATGAGCGCGCCCGGGACGAACACCGCCACCGGGGCGCAGACCGCGAAGAGCGGGACCTGCTCGAACCCGGTGCCCGCGGCGACCAGGCCGACGATCGCCGTCGACACGAACGCGGCCAGGAACGGGATGATCGCCACGGCTTCGCGGAAGCGCCGGAGGACCAGTCCGATCACGCCGACCAGGCCGCCGACGACGAGCGCCAGGACGATCGCCCACCAGGGGCAGCGGAAGACGACGGCCAGGCCGGCCGAGGTCAGGGCGTTGCCGAGGATCCACGGCAGCGCGGGCGGCGGGACGGTGCCGGCCCGGATGGCCCGGACGCGGGCGGGGATCTCGGCGAGGGCGATGGAGCCGCTCTCGAGCCCGAGCACGACGCGGTTGGCGCGGGCGGCCTGGCGGGAGGACAGTTCGACGCCCTCGGCGTTGACGATGGTGGCGGCGCCCGTCGAGACCTCGCTCACCATCACCAGGGCGGGCAGGACGCCGATCGCGAGCGTCGGTCCGACCCCGGCGGCGTCCCGGGCCTTCTCGAGCGCCGACCGGACGTCGGTGACGGAGCTGCCGGCGTCCAGGAGCAGGGCTCCGAGGGTGCCGAGGAGCATGCCGACCGGGACGCTCTCGCCGTCGACGACCTCGACGTGGGCCTCCGGTCGGCGGAGGGCGTTCTGCAGGTTGGCGAGTGCGCTTCCGAGTCCGACCACGATCGTCGATGCTACTGGGCGGCGAGCCGGTCGTGCAGTCGCGCCGTCTTCGCGGGAAGGCGACGGTCCGCGGGCCGGGAGGCACGTGGCGGGCCGGTGCCGCGCCTCCAGTCCGATGCCCAGGGCGACCCGATCCCACCGTCGAAGCGACAGATGGCAGGACCATCGCTCGGACTGTGCGGCCGGAGCGACAGAACGACGCGAACTGTTCGCAGAGTTCTGTCGCTTTCGCAGCGGCACGCGGCGGGCGCCACGCGGCGGGCGCCGCGCGGCGGGCGCCGCGCCAGAGCCTCGGCGGTACCCCCGGTGGGACTCGAACCCACAACTCAGCGATTTTAAGTCGCGTGCCTCTACCGATTGGGCCACGGGGGCGGGCCGCAACAGCCTACCGATGCACGAAGGCGGCCACCCTTCACGGGTGACCGCCTTCGTGACGAGCGTTGCTACTTGGCGTCGGCCGGGGCCGTCACCGGCTCGGGGGCGTTGGAGACGTCCTTCGCGGGCTCGCCGTAGACGGGACCGGCGGCACCGGCGACCTTGCCCTCTTCCGGAGCCGGGGCCGCGGCGGGCGCGGCCGGGGCCTCGGCAGCGGGCTTCGGACGGGACGCGAACGCCTCGAACGCGGCGCGCGGGGTCTCGCGGTCGTCGAGCGACACGATGTCGCGGCCCAGGAAGAAGCCACCGACCCAGTCGCCGATGACGCGCCACTTGCGCTCCCACGACGGCATGGCCAGGCCGTGGTAGCCGCGGTGGGCACCCCAGGCCAGGAAGCCCTTCATGGCGAACTTGCCGGACTGGAACACACCGGTGCCGAGGCCGAGACCCGCGACGGCGCCGAGGTTCTCGTGCTTGTAGTCGGTCGTCGCCTCGCCACGGATGGTCGCGACGACGTTCTTCGCGAGCTGCTTGGCCTGGCGCACGGCGTGCTGGGCGTTCGGCACGCAGAACCCGCCGACACCGCCACCGGTCAGGTCCGGCACGGCTGCGACGTCGCCGCAGGCCCATGCATCGGCGATCACGCCGTTGTCGTCCACCACGCGCAGGTCGGGCTGCACGCGGATGCGGCCACGCTGCTCGAGCGGGAAGTCCGTGCCCTTGACCATCGGGTTCGCCATGACGCCGGCGGTCCAGATGATGAGGTCGGACGGGATGGTCTCGATCGCGCCGTCGCTCGTCTTGAGCTCGCAGACGCCACCGACGGCCGAGGCCAGCTGGGTCTCGAGGTGCACGGTCGCGCCACGCTCGGCGAGGTTCTTGAGCACCCAGTGCGAGGTCTCGAGCGAGACCTCGGGCATGATGCGGCCCATCGCCTCGACCAGGTGGAAGTGCGTGTCGTCGAAGGACAGCTGCGGGTGGCTCTTCAGCAGGTCGGTGACGAAGGAGCGGAGCTCGGCGAACACCTCGATGCCGGCGAAGCCACCACCGACGACGACGACGGTGAGCAGGCGGTCGCGCTCGGGACCGGCCGGCAGGTTCGCCGCCTTGTGGAAGTTGCTGAGGATGCGGTCACGGATCGACGCGGCTTCCTCGATGGTCTTCAGGCCGATGGCCTCGTCCGCGACGCCCGGGATCGGGAACGTGCGCGACACCGCGCCGGCGGTCATGACGATCTGGTCGTAGGACTCCTCCCACGCCTCGCCCTCGGTCGGGGTGATCGTCGCCGTCTTGGTGGCGTGGTCGACCTTGGTGACCTTCGCCGTGACGACGCGGGTCTTCTTGAGGTGACGACGGTGCGCGACGACCGCGTGACGCGGCTCGATGGAACCGGCGGCGACCTCGGGCAGGAACGGCTGGTACGTCATGTACGGCAGCGGGTCCACCATGACGACCTCGGCTTCGCCCTGGCGAAGGTGCTTCTCGAGCTTCCATGCGGTGTAGAAACCGGCGTAACCGCCGCCGACGACGAGGATCTTGGGCACGGGGGATGATCTCCTTGGATGGGGGTGTGCGGGAGTCGGGTCAGACTTCGCCGCCACCCGCCCCGACTCCAGCGTCTGCACCGTCATCATACGCCCGGCACTCACACCGGGAGGGCGACCAGTCCGCGCGCTCGAGCGCGAGGTCGCCGATGGGGTTGACGCCGGGTCCGGCGGCGAGGGCGTGGCCGACGAGGGCGTGCAGGCACTTCACGCGGGTGGGCATGCCACCGGCGCTGATGCCGTCGATCTCGTCGACGTGTTCGATCGACTCGCGATCGGCCAGGTAGGACTCGTGGGCCGCGCGGTACTGCGCGGCGACTTCGGGATCCTCGAGCAGGGCTGCCAGCTCGGGCATCACCTGGTTGGCCTCGAGGGTGCTGACCGCAGCGGTGGCCGCGGGGTGGCACAGGTAGTAGAACGTCGGGAACGGGGTGCCGTTCGACAGCCGGGGCTTCGTGGAGACGACTGTGGGGTTGCCACAGACGCAGCGTGCCGCGATCCCGATGACGTCACGTGCCGGTCGGCCGAGCTGCGCCGACACGACCTGGACGTCGCGGTCGGAGGGCGGGTCGAAGGGAGGGGTCGTCACGGGAACGTGAGCCTACCGGAGAAGCGGAACCCCTCGCACCGTCGGGCCGGACGGCTCCGCGCCCTGCGGTCCGGGACTACTTGCTGTCGCCCGTCCCGGAGACGTCGGGGGCGACGAGGTCGGCGGCACGCTCGTCCGTCAGTCCGGACTGCAGCACCGACGAGAGCATCGCCTGCACCCAGTCGACCTTGGGCGTCTGCACCTTCGCACTCACGGGGGTGCCCGAGTCGGTGGTCGGGGTCTTCTCAGCCCGCTTGTCCTCGGTGCCCATCACGAGGTAGCTCTCCTCGCCCGGGTACACGTAGAGCAGTCGGTCGCGGGCCTGCGCCTCGATGTACGCCGGGTCGTCCCAGCGTGCGACGTCCTGCTTCTTCTGCGTGACGTCGGCCTTCTGGCTCGCGACCTCCTGCTGCTGCTGGGCGATCTGCTCCTGCTGCTGGATGAGCGTCCGGAGCGACGGCGCGAGCACCACCACGAAGAGCACGATGATCGCGAGCATGAGCAGGCTGAACCCGGAGAAGTGGATCGAGCGGTACCAGGGCTGCGCGGGTGTGCTGCCGTCGGGCATCGCCACGGGGACGCGGCGGACGCGGGGCTTCTGGCTGGGCACGGTCCGACGATAACCCGGCACGGTCGGTCGGGCCGCCCGGCACGCGGCCGTTCGGCGCCCTCTCAGCGTCTCGCGTCCCACGGTGCCGCCCAGCAGAAGACGCCGTCGTCTCCTCGAGACGCCTCCGGATTCGGCGGCGTCTCACGTACTTCGCGGCGTCAGGCTGACACGACGGCGTCACGCCGACGGCGGGCGGGTCCGGTCGAGGCAGCCGGGAGGCACGGCTTCGGCCCGCCCCTGAATTCCCGCACCCGGAGTGGTCACCACACACCGCCCGGTGCACGTCCGGTGGTCACGTCCTGTCGGCCGGGCCCGGGCCAGCCGACGACTCGCGACCACTCGACGCAGCGCGCGCGGCACGTCCTGGCCGCTCGGCACCTCGGGACCGCACACACGACGAGACGCCGTCCTCCTGGAGGAGGACGGCGTCTCGGTGGTGCGGGTACTGCTGAGCGGCTGGTTACAGCGACGCGGCGCGCGGGAAGGCCGAGCGACCGGCGTACACCGCGGCGTCGCCGAGCTCTTCCTCGATGCGGAGCAGCTGGTTGTACTTCGCGACGCGGTCCGAGCGGGCCGGGGCGCCGGTCTTGATCTGACCACCGTCGACCGCGACCGCGATGTCCGCGATCGTGGTGTCCTCGGTCTCGCCGGAGCGGTGCGACAGGATCGAGGTCAGGCCGTGGCGGTGCGCGAGCGAGACCGCGTCGAGGGTCTCGGTGAGCGTGCCGATCTGGTTGACCTTGACGAGGATCGAGTTCGCGGCCTTCTCGTCGATACCCCGCTGCAGACGCTTCGGGTTGGTGACGAACAGGTCGTCGCCGACGATCTGGACCTTGTCGCCGAGCTCGGCGGTCAGGTGCGACCAGCCCTCCCAGTCGTCCTCGGCCAGCGGGTCCTCGATGGTGACGAGGGGGTAGTTCGCGACGAGCTCGGCGAAGTAGGAGGTGAACTCCTGGCTCGAGAGCTGCTTGCCCTCGAACTGGTACTTGCCGTCCGAGAAGAACTCGGTGGACGCGACGTCGAGGCCGACGGCGATGTCCTTGCCGGGCGTGTAGCCAGCCTTCTCGATCGCGGTGAGCAGGAAGTCGAGCGCGGCGCGGTTCGACGCGAGCTCCGGCGCGAAGCCGCCCTCGTCGCCGAGGCCGGTGGCCAGGCCCTGCTTCTTCAGCTCGCCCTTGAGGGCGTGGTAGGTCTCGACGCCCCAGCGGAGTGCCTCGGAGAAGGACTCGGCGCCGTAGGGCACCAGGAAGAACTCCTGGATGTCGACGTTGGTGTCCGCGTGGGCACCACCGTTGACGACGTTCATCAGCGGGACGGGCAGCGTGTGCGCGTTCGGGCCGCCGAGGTAGCGGAAGAGCGGCAGGTCGACCGAGTCGGCTGCGGCACGGGCCACGGCGAGCGAGGCGCCGAGGATCGCGTTCGCGCCGAGGCGGGACTTGTTCTCGGTGCCGTCGAGCTCGATGAGCGCGGCGTCGACGAGGCGCTGGTCGGTGGCGTCGAAGCCCTCGAGCGCCGGGCCGATCTCGTCGAGGACGGCGTCGACGGCCTTGAGGACGCCCTTGCCGCCGTAGCGCGAGGCGTCGCCGTCGCGCAGCTCGTACGCCTCGAACGCGCCGGTGGATGCACCGGACGGGACGAGCGCGCGGGACACGACGCCGTCGTCGAGGAGGACCTCGACCTCGACCGTCGGGTTGCCTCGGGAATCGAGGACTTCGCGTGCGCCTACGGCATCGATCAGGGCCACGGGGTACTCCCTACACATTGGTTGTGGTGATTGCGGTGTCGATCCTAGCGAGCGGAGGTGAACACGACGTCGGCCGTGACGCCCCGCTGTCGACGAGTCCGTGCTGGAACGAGGACTGGGTGCTCAGTCGAGCGGGCGGAACTCGACGCCCTCGAGCGACGCGGTGTCCGCCGAGACGGTCGCGAACGCCGTGAAGCCCTGGGCGGCGAGGCCGGCGAGCAGGTTCTTGGTGTTCTTCGTGCGGCGCTCGAGCCGGACGCGTCGGTGGGACGCCAGCGCCTCGGTCTTCAGCGCGGCGAGCCGGACCGGGTCGACGTCCTTGTCGTACACGAGCACGACGGCGTCGGCCTCGGCGGACTCCGGGAGGGTCACGAGGTCGACGAGCCGCTCGAACCCGAGCGAGAACCCGACCGCGGGGACGTCCTGCCCGAGGAACCGGCCGATCATGCCGTCGTACCGGCCGCCGCCACCGAGGCTGTAGCCGAAGTCGGGGTGCGCGACCTCGAAGATCGTGCCCGTGTAGTAGCCCATGCCGCGCACGAGCGTCGGGTCGAAGCGCAGATCCACCCCTGGGAGCGCCTCGCGCAGGCGGAGCAGGTCGGCGAAGGCCTCGGCGTCGAGCCACGGCGCCCCCTCGACCGACGTCCAGTCGGCGGCCTCGAGCGCACGCATGGTGTCCTCGAGCCCGGGCAGGTCGGCGCCCACGGTGCTGCGGAGTTCCGCCGCGACGCCGTCCGCACCGATCTTGTCGAGCTTGTCGATCGTGATGAGCGCGCGGTCGGCGGCGGGCTCGGTGATCCCCCACGACGCGAGGAGCGCGAGCAGGATCCGGCGGTCGTTGATCCGGATCGTCGTGCCGCGGACCCCGAGGGCGTCGAGGGCCGCGGTCGTCGCGCGGATGAGCTCGATCTCGGCGAGCTGCCCGGGCTCCCCCAGGATGTCGATGTCGCACTGCACGAACTGGCGGTAGCGGCCCTTCTGCGGGCGCTCGGCACGCCAGACCGGCGCGATCTGCACGGACCGGAACACCGACGGCAGCTCCGCACGGTGCGAGGCGTAGAACCGGGCCAGCGGGACCGTCAGGTCGAACCGGAGACCGAGGTCGGCGAGGTCCAGCGGCGCTTCGGCCGCCTGCAGGTCCTCGGTGGTGAGGCCGCGCTTCATCACCGCGAACGCCAGCTTCTCGTTGTCGCCGCCGAGCCCGGAGTGCAGCCGCGCGGCGTCCTCCACCACCGGGGTCTCGATCTCGTCGAAACCGTGCCGCGAGTAGACGTCCCGCACGACACCGAGCACGTGCTCGCGCCGGGCCTTGTCCGCCGGGAGGAAGTCACGCATGCCACGGGGTGCCGTCACGGTCGTTGCCATGCGGTCAATTCTGGCAGACGGGCGTCTCCGGCTTGCGCGCCTGCCGACCCACTGGCATACTGCATGCAGAACCTCGGTCCGGATCGTGCCTGATCCATGCTCCGGACCGATTCGCGGGGCGACGTGCTGCAGTGCGTCCCGCGGTTCGAGCGGGCTTCCCTGTCGGCCCCTCTCCCTGGTGGAGCCGACGCCCGCTCACGGGCGCCCTCTCTTTTTCGGGTTGGGAGGGCGCCCGTTCTCACGACCGGGGATCACTCCACGGCGCGACCGGCCTCCTCGAGCGCCGACACCGCGGCCCGCAGACTCGCGACCGGGTCCACCCCGCGTCCTGCCGCAGCCGCGACCTCCCCGAGCACCGCCCGCCCCCACTCGGCGTCGACGGTCCCCACCCCGTCGTCCGCAGCGGGCGCGGCGGGCGCGGCGGGCGCGGCGGGCGCGGCGGGCGCGGCGGACGCGGCGGACGCACCACGGGCCTCCGGGCCGACGCCGGAACCGGCCCCGACGACGGACGCGACGACCGCGTCGGCGTCCCCACGTTCCTCCAGGCGTTCCAGCAGCTTCACCGCGCGCTCCAGCGGCGGCATCGCCCGCGGCACCCCGTCGAACGCACTCCGCCGACTCGCCTTCTCGGCCGCCTTGGCCGCACGCCAGACCCGCACGACGTCCTCGACGGTGTCCGCCGTCTCGTCGCCGAACACGTGCGGGTGCCGCCTGGTCATCTTGTCCCGGACCCCGGCGGCGACGTCCTCGAGGGTGAAGTCCCCCGCGCGGGCAGCGATCCCCGCGTGCAGGACCACCTGGTAGAGCAGGTCGCCGAGTTCCTCGCGGACATCGTCCGGGTCGCCGTCGTCGATCGCGTCGACGAGTTCGTACGACTCCTCGACGGCGTAACGGGCGAGCGAGGCGTGGGTCTGCGCCCGGTTCCAGACGCACCCGCCGTCCTCGGCGAGCAGGCGGTCGACGACGGTCACGAGGTCCGGTACGGCGGTCATCACGTCATCGTGCCACCCGCGTAGACTGGTCGTGGTGTGTCGGGAAGTCTGGTCGACGGACACTCACCCGACCCCTCGAGACGGAGATCCATGTCGTCCCTCGTCCGCTCCCCCCGCTTCAGCGCCATCGCGCTCCTCACCGCCGCCGTGCTCGGCCTGGTCGTGGCGAACTCCCCGATCGGCCCCGGCCTCGAACGGCTGCTCGACGCGCACCTGCCGCTCGGGGCCCTGGGCCTCGACCTGTCGATCGCGCACTGGATCAGCGACGGTTTGCTCGCGGTCTTCTTCCTGCTCGTCGCGATCGAGCTGAAGCAGGAACTCGTCGACGGCGAGCTGTCGAACCCCAAGACCGCGATCATCCCCGCCATCGCCGCGGTCGGTGGCGTGCTCGTCCCGGCCGGCATCTTCCTGCTCGTCACCGCGGGCACGCAGTACACGCACGGCTGGCCGATCCCGACGGCGACGGACATCGCGTTCGCGCTCGGGGTGCTCGCCATGTTCGGTCGCGGGCTGCCGAGCGGCATCCGGGTGTTCCTGCTCGCGCTGGCCGTGCTCGACGACCTCATCGCGATCATCATCATCGCCGTGGTGTTCGCCCACGACACCGACTTCCTGGCCCTCGCGGGCGCTGTCGTCACCCTCGCGGTGTTCTGGCTGCTCGGCCGGATGCTCCGTCCGGGGCGCAGCGGGCAGACGTTCATCATCGTGGCGATGGTCGTCGTCGGACTCCTGACATGGTGGCTCGTCTACCACTCCGGTGTGCACGCCACCATCGCCGGCGTCGCCCTCGGGCTCGTGCTGCCCCGCCGCCCGGGCCACACCCTGCACGAGAACGTCGAGCCGTGGTCGAACGCCATCGTCCTGCCGGTGTTCGCGTTCGCGTCGGCCGCCGTCATCATCCCCTCGGTCGGCATCAGCGAGCTCTCCCCCACGTTCTGGGCGGTCGTCCTCGCCCTGCCGGTCGGCAAGGTCATCGGCATCACGCTGTTCGGCACGATCGCCACGCGGATCTTCCGCTCGCCCGGCCGCTCGTCGCTGTCGTTCTTCTCGATCATCACCGTCGGCGTGCTCGGCGGCATCGGGTTCACGGTGTCGCTGCTCATGAACGAGCTGGCGTTCGCCCGCAACGAGGAGATCCTCGACGAGGGCGTCCTCGCCGTGCTCGTCGGCTCGGGCATCGCCATCGTCGCGTCGGCGGTCGTCGTCACCCTGCGGGCGCGGGCGTACCGCGCGCGCCGCGAGCTGTCCGAGGCCGAGGACACCGAGTAGCGGCTCGCGGCCCGCGGTTCGCACCCGTTCCACGACAGGCCACGCGTCGTTCGACGCGTGGATCGTCGCTGACGGCGTGCGCGCCGTGGACGTGGCCGATGACGGCCTGGAGGCACGGTGCGGGCCCGCACCGTGCCTCCAGTCCGTCGGCGCTCGCGTCTACGCGGCCGGTGCCTCTGCGGGGGTCGTCGCGCCGTACACGGCGGTGAGGATGCTCTCCACCCACTGGATGAGGGCGTCGTCCGGCAGCGCCTGGTCGTGCGGACGCGGCATCGGGATGCTCGTCGCGTTCTGCTGCGGGAACCAGCGCGCGCCCGGGAACATGCGCTTCAGGCGCACCTGCGACGAGTCGGCGAGCTCCTTGCCGGCGACCCGCAGGTTCGAGCCCATCACCACGACGTCGGACAGGCCGACCTGCTGCGCCATGCGACGGAGGCGGGAGACCTCGACCAGGGTCTGAACAGCCTGCGGCGGCTGCCCGTAGCGGTCGGTGAGCTCGTCGAGCACCATGTCGATCGCGTTCGGCTGGGCCATCGGGGCCGAGGCCGCCGAGAGCTTCTGGTACGCCTCGAGCCGGAGTCGCTCGGACTCGACGTAGTCCTCGGGGATGTGCGCGTCGACGGGGATCTCGAGCCGGAGCTCGGTCTGCCCCTCGGCGACGTCGCCACGGAACTGCGACACCGCCTCGCCGATCATCCGCAGGTACAGGTCGAACCCGACGCCCGCGATGTGGCCGGACTGCTCCCCGCCGAGCAGGTTGCCGGCCCCGCGGATCTCGAGGTCCTTCATGGCGACCTGCATGCCCGCGCCGAGCTCGTTGTTCGCGGCGATGGTCTCGAGGCGGTCCTGTGCGGTCTCGGACAGGGGCTTGTCTGAGTCGTAGAGGAAGTACGCGTACCCGCGCTCCCGCCCACGGCCGACACGACCGCGCAGCTGGTGCAGCTGCGACAGGCCGTACTTGTCCGCCTTGTCGATGATCAGCGTGTTCGCGTTGGCGATGTCCAGACCGGTCTCGATGATCGTCGTCGAGACGAGGACGTCGAAGCGGCGCTCCCAGAAGTCGACCATGACCTGCTCGAGGGCGGTCTCCGACATCTGCCCGTGCGCCACGGCGATGCGCGCGTCCGGCACGATCTCGGCCAGGTGCGCGGCGACCGACTGGATGTCCTTCACGCGGTTGTGCACGTAGAACACCTGGCCCTCGCGCAGCAGCTCGCGGCGGATCGCCGCCGCCACCTGCAGGTCGGACTGCGGGCCGACGAAGGTCAGGATCGGGTGGCGGTCCTCGGGCGGGGTGGCGAGGGTCGACATCTCGCGGATGCCCGTGACCGCCATCTCGAGCGAGCGCGGGATCGGGGTCGCCGACATCGCCAGGACGTCGACGTTCGTCTTGAACTTCTTGAGCTGGTCCTTGTGCTCGACGCCGAACCGCTGTTCCTCGTCGATGATGACGAGCCCGACGTCCTTGAAGGTGATGCCCTGCGACAGGATCCGGTGGGTCGCGATGACGATGTCGACCGTGCCGTCGGCGAGCCCGGCGATGGTCTCCTTCGACTCCTTCTCGGTCTGGAAGCGGCTCAGGGCGCGCAGGTGGACGGGGAACCCGGCGAAGCGCTCCTGGAACGTCTCCATGTGCTGGCGGACGAGCAGGGTCGTCGGGACGAGCATGACGACCTGCTTGCCGTCCTGCACGGCCTTGAACGCGGCACGGATCGCGACCTCGGTCTTGCCGTAGCCGACGTCGCCGGACAGCAGGCGGTCCATCGGGATCGGGCGTTCCATGTCGCGCTTGATCTCGTCGATCGTGGTGAGCTGGTCGGCGGTCTCGGCGAACGGGAACGCCTCTTCCAGCTCGCGCTGCCACGGGGTGTCCGGACCGAACGCGTGCCCCTTCGACGCCATGCGCGCCGAGTAGAGCTTGACCAGGTCGACGGCGATGTCGCGGACGGCCTTGCGGGCCTTCGACTTGGCGGCGGACCAGTCCGAGCCGCCCATCTTCGACAGGGTCGGGGACTCGCCACCGACGTAGCGCGACAGCTGGTCGAGCTGGTCGGTCGGCACGAAGAGCTTGTCGCCCGGGTAGTTGCGCTTCGACGGCGCGTACTCGAGCACGAGGTACTCGCGCTGCGTCTTCACGGCGTTCCGGCCACCGCTGGAGACCTCGCGGCTGACGAGCTCGACGAACTTGCCGATGCCGTGGGTCGCGTGCACGACGACGTCGCCCGGCTTGAGCTGCAGCGGGTCGACGACGTTCTTGCGGCGGCTCGCGAGCTTCTTGACGGTGCGGGCGCCCTGCTGGACACTGCGGCCGTAGAACTCCGCCTCGCTCAGGACCGCGATGCGGGGGTCGGGGATGGCGAAGCCGTGCTCGACGGTCGCGGTCGTCACGACGGCGAACCCCGGCTCCGGCGGCGCGTCGACTACTGCGGCACGGGCGGCGACCCCGGCGTCGGCGAGCACCTGCACCGCACGCTCGACGAGGCCCTGGCCCTGCGCGGTCACCACCACGGCCCACCCGTCGTCGGTCAGCGACTTGACGTGCGCGATCGCCCCGTCGGCGCTGCCGGCGAAGCTCGGGACGGCCTCGGCCCGGACGCGGATGTACTCGCCGGCCTCGGCAGCGGCCTCGGCGTCGGTGAGGACACGCTCGGTGTCCCCTTCGTCGAGGCCGGAGTCGAACGGCGACACCGTCCACCAGGTGCGCTGCCCCCGGGTGTTCTTGAGCTGCTGCACGGTCAGGAAGTTGCCGGCGTCGAGGTCGATCGGGGCCTGGGCTCCGGCGACCGCTGCGCTCCAGGCCGCCTGCAGGAACTCGGTGTTCGTCTCGGCGAGGCTGTTCGCCCGGCCGTTCACCCGCTCGGGCGAGAACACCGCGATGGTGGCGTCGTCCGGCAGGTAGGAGGTCATCGGCACGAGGTCCTGCACGAGCGCCGGGGCGAGGGACTCCATGCCCTCGACCGGGATGCCCTCGGCGATCTTCGCGAGCATCTGCGACAGGTTCGGGAACTCGTGCAGCATCTCGCGCGCCCGCTGCCGGACTTCGTCGCTGAGCAGGAGTTCGCGCGAGGCGGTCAGCTCGACCGAGCCGAGGTCGTCCTCGGTCGTGCGCTGGTCGGCGACGGAGAACGCCTTGATCGCCTCGATCTCGTCGCCGAAGAAGTCGACGCGTGCCGGGTGGTCGGCCGTCGGCGGGAAGACGTCGAGGATGCCACCGCGCACCGCGAACTCACCACGGCGTGTGACGAGGTCGACACGCGAGTAGGCGAGGTCCACCAGCTGGGACGCGATCGCAGCCAAGTCGTTGCCCCGCGAGTCGGTCCGCAGCACCACCGGCGCCAGGGACGTCAGGTTGCTCGCGATCGGCTGCAGCGCGGCGCGGACGCTCGCGACGACGATGGTCTGGCGACGCTCGGCCGGGTCCGCCGCCTGCCACGCCGCGAGCTTCCGGAGCGTCGCGATGCGGGTACCGACCGTCTGGGCACTCGGGCTGAGGCGTTCGTGCGGCAGGGTCTCCCACGCCGGGAACTCGAGCACGTCGGCATCGGGGACGTAGCTGCCGAACGCTTCGCGGACCGCCTCGGCTTCACGCCCGGTCGCCGTGATGACGAGGACGCACTGCGGACCGTTGCGCTCGGCGAGCAGCGCGCCGAGCAGCGGCACGCGCAGGCCGTCCACGACGGAGAAGTCGGCGTCGCGCGGTGCGGCGCGCAGCACGCGATCGAAGGCGGAGGCGCGCGAGAGCGCAGGGATGATGCCCGAGATCGTCACTCAGGAGATGGTACCGGCCGCCACCGACACCGGCCGCGACGTGCGCGACGGGCGAACAGCGCCGACGCCCGGCACGGAGCGCTCAGGACGGAGCGTGCACGCGCTGCTGTGCGGCGAGCAGCCCGACCTCGGCGATCGCCTGTACCGCGTCGGCGGCGTCGGCCAGCAGGATCGGCAGCGTCTTCTTCTCGGCTGCGGAGAAGTCACGCAGCACGTAGTCGGCCGGGTCCTGCCGACCGGGCGGACGCCCGATGCCGACCCGGACGCGCATGAACTCGTTCGTCCCGGTGGCCTTGATGATGTCGCGCAGCCCGTTGTGCCCACCGTGCCCGCCACTGCCCTTCAGGCGGACGGTGTCGAACGGCAGGTCGAGCTCGTCGTGCACGACGACGAGGTCGGCCGGGGTGGCGCTGTAGAACCCGAGCACCGAGGAGACCGGTCCGCCCGAGGTGTTCATGAACGACCCGGGCTTCGCCAGCACGAGTCGGGTGCCGCCGGGCACCAGGCGCCCCTCGGCGACCTGGTTCGGCGTCTTGTGCTTCTTGAACGTCGCTCCCATGCGGGAGGCGAGTTCGTCGAGGACCATCTGGCCGACGTTGTGGCGGTTGCCGGCGTAGTCGGGCCCGGGGTTCCCGAGCCCGACCACCACGAGGATGCTGCTGCCGTTCATGAGCGCAGTGTCACAGCGTCGACCAGATGTCTTCGAAGGGGTGTTACTCGGAGTCCGCGGCGCCCTCGGCACCCGACTCGGCGCCGGCCTCGGCCGAGGCCTCGTCCGCAGCGTCGTCGTCAGCGGTGCCACGCGGGGTGACGATCGCGACGACCAGCGCCTCGGGGTCGGTCTCGAGCTCGGCGCCCTCGGGGAGCTCGAGCTGCGCGGCGTGGATCTGCACGCCGTCCTCGAGGCCCTCGACGTTCACGGAGACGTGCTCCGGGATGTCGGTGGCGAGCACGAGCAGCGAGATCGTGTTGAGGTCCTGCACGTGGATGGTGCCGGAGAAGGACTCGCCCTCGATGACGACGGGCACGTCGACCGTGACCTTCTCGCCGCGGCGGAGGACCACGAGGTCGATGTGCTCGATGATCTGGCGCACCGGGTCACGCTGGACGTCCTTGACGAGGGCGAGCTGCGCAGCGCCCTCGATGTCGAGGTCGACGACCGCGTTGGCGGTACGGACGAGCAGCATGGTCTCGTGACCGGGCAGCGAGATGTGCTTCGGCTCGGTGCCGTGGCCGTAGACGACCGCGGGGATCTTGTCGGCCGCGCGGAGCTTGCGAGCAGCGCCCTTGCCGAACTTGGTGCGGACTTCCGCTGCGAGCTTGGTGTAGTCGGCCATGGTGCCTCCTGGTGTCGGGGACGACGCCGGGGTGCCGGCATCGTGGGGGTCTGTGGTGTTGCAACTCGAACGCGTGCACGCGTGAGGAACGATCCCAGGGTCTTGCCGGGTATCCCACCGCGTCGATCACGGCCGCGCGTACGCAGCCCTCGCCGAAGTCAGGGACTGAGTCTAGCAGGGCTGTCCGGGCGTGTCGCGCGTCACGATCCGGACGCACACCGGGACGGACGGGAGGCCCGTGGCGGTCCTGCCACGGGCCTCCCGTCCGTCGTCCCCACGCGGCGGGCGCGGGGCGCTCCCCCCAGGACCGCTCCCCGCGACCGCCGCGTCAGTCGACGTCCGTCGGTGCCGCCGGCGCGAGCCGCGCGATCACCCGGTCGAGGCGGGCCTCCACCTGCGGCTGCCGCGTCGAACCCCTCCGGAGCACGGCCGCGTCGGTCGCGGTGACGTGCAGCAGCCGTTCCCACTCCGCCGCGTACAGCGCGCTGCGGTAGCCGGATGACTCCTGGCACGCGACGTCCCGTTCGGCGACGGCGACCTCGGCCTTCCCCGGATCGTCCGAGAACAGGACGACCTGGTCGCCGTCACGGGCGCTGACGTGCATCGAGGGGGTCGGCATGCCCTCCGGACCCTCCGGCAGGTCCGGCACACCGGACGGCGCCATGCAGGTGCGCCACCCGGCCGCGGCCGTGCGGACCGGGTCGTCCTGGCGTGCGTCCAGCGCCGCCAGGTACGTCAGGCGCTGGGCGAGTTCGGACGCGGTCTGCTCGGTGCCGCGCAGCGTGGTGCTGAGCGTCTTCCGGGCCGCCTTCCAGCAGCGGGCGGCCACGTCGTCCGGGAGCGCGGCGAACGCGGCCTGGCGGTCTGGGTCGTACCCCCACTTCCGCATGCCCTCCTGGTTCGCACCGGCGACGGACGGCCCGTGGTAGCCGCGGGCCTCGGCGAGCGCCGTGGTGAGGGGCCGGGTGGTCGCGAGTGCGGGTGCGGGGTTCGCCCGGGCGGCGGTGTCGGCCGCGTCGTCGTCGGCCTGCAGCCCGGCCGCGGTCGCCCAGGGAGCCGGGTCGTCGATGCCGGCCTTCCGCAGGCAGGGCTCAGCCACGAGGTCCTCCGCGTACGTGGTCTTCGACGAGGCCGGTGCGACGAAGGCGTCGAGCGGCATCGCCCACGCCGTGCTGTCCTGTTCGACGGTGGGTGCGACCGCGACGTCGGCACGCTCGGGCAGGCCGTGGACGACGGCGGTGGCCAGTCCGGCGAGGACGACGACGAGGGTGCCGGTCTTCGCGACGCGGTTCGTGATCTGCATGGTTCCCCCTAGGCGCGGACGAGGCCGCGTTCGTGTGCGGTGATGACGACCTGGATCCGGTTCCGGAGTCCGAGCTTCGTCAGGACGGCGCGGACGTGGGTCTTCACGGTGGCGTCGCTCAGGAAGACCGACTCGGCGATCTCGGCGTTGCTGAGCCCCTTCGCGACGAGCAGGAAGACCTCGCGCTCGCGGGCAGTCAACGCGTCGAGGACCTCGTCGCGCCGATCGGTGACGGCCGGGGTGCCCTGGGCGCGCAGCAGGTCCAGCGCCTCGGCTTCGGTCGGGGCCGGTCGGCCCGCGTGCACGTCGCGGATGGTCGCGGTGACGACGTCGGGCAGGGCGTCCTTCGTCAGGAACGCGGCGGCTCCGGCACGGAGTGCTGCGAGGACCGCGTCGTCACGGCGGATGGTCGTGAGCGCGACGACCCGCGGGCGGTCCTGGGTCGAGGCAGCGAGCCGCGTCAGGGCCTCGATGCCGTTCATGATCGGCATCCGCAGGTCGAGCAGCAGCACGTCGGGGTGCTCGGCGGCGCAGAGCTCGAGGGCGGCGGCACCGTCGCCGGCGGTCCCGACACAGGTCATGTCGTCCTGGGCGTCGACGAGCATCTGCATCCCGGTGGCGAACAGCCGCTGGTCGTCGACGACGGCGACGCGGACGGCGCTCATCGGACGTGCTCCGGCCGGACGGCCTCGGTGTCGGTGCCGGCCTCGGTGTCCGTGTCGGTGTCCGCCGTCGCCGTGGTCGGCACGGCGGCGGTCGTCGGCAGCCACGCGGTGACGACCCACTCGTCCGGGGTGTCGCCGACACCGGCACGCAGCCAGCCGCCGGCCAGTCGGGCACGCTCCTGCATCCCGGCGACACCGGACCCGACACCGTCGAGCTCGACGAGGGGTTCGGTCCCCCGTGACGTCACGACGACGCCGAGCCCCGGGCCGCGCCAATCGAGCGCCACCCGGGCCGTCGCTGTCCGCCCCTGGTGCTTCAGCACGTTCGTCAGGCTCTCCTGCACGATCCGGTGCACCGCGCTGGCACTGCCCGCGGGCAGGAGTCCGGCGCCGTGCTCCTCGAACGTCGCGGTCATCCCGAGCTCCCGCATGTCCTCGACCAGGTCGGGGACGTCGAACAGCCCGTGGCGGTCGGCGTCGTCGCTCGCCTGGATGCGTTCCACCAGGGACCGGACGTCACCCAGTGCCGAGCGGCTCACGTCGGCGATGTCCTGCAGCGCCCGGGCGGCGTGTTCGTCCCGCACGGCGATGGCCGCGGCACCCTGGGCCTGGGACACGACGACGGCCAGTGAGTGGGCGAGCGAGTCGTGCACGTCGCGGGCGATCCGCGCGCGGTCCTGCTCGGCCCGGAGTTCGGTGGTGGTCACCTCGGTGCGGCGTTGCGCCTCGACCACCCGGACCCGCGCGAGGCCGATCCGCCACGCGGCACCGATGGCCACGCCGACCGCCCAGGCGACACCGCTGACCCCGACGAACGCGAAGGTGATCGTGACGAGGTCGGACCGGGTCCCGCCGGAGTTCCCCACCCAGCTGCCCCAGACGTCCTGGTCGGCAGCGGTCGGGACCGCCATCGCCCAGGCAGCTGCCGCACTCGCGAGCAGGAGCACGGGGACCGCCACGTAGCGGAGCAGGTCGGACCGACCGGCGCCGACGATGCCGACGACGATCGCGATCGCCAGGTATTCCGGCCAGGTCGTGTCGGTCGGCCGGGTGAGCAGCCGGGCCGCCTGCAGGAGCGGGATGCCGACGACCAGTCCGAGCGCGGTCGCGGGCATCCACGCGGCGAGGCCGATGGCGACGGCGAAGGCCGACACCACGACGACGTGGTCGGCGAGCCCCGCGCGTCCGGCTTCGGCGACGATCCAGAGCACGAGGTACACGGCGCCGGCGGCGGGGGCCAGCAGGTGCCGGTACCGGCGGAGGAGGGAGGTCATGACGCGAGCGTATGGGCCTCGCCGGACGGGGACCGAGCCGTGCGGCCGCTTTTCATCCGAGGTGATGAGGTCGCGCCGGACGGCTCAGCGGCCGACCTGCCGACGGTGCTCCTGCGCGGCGTGGAGGACGTCGCGCGCCCGGTCGCTCGCTGCCTCAGCGTCGTCGCGGTCTGCCTCGAGCCGGGTGATCTCGGCCTCGGCCTGCTCGAGGGCACGCTGGAGCTCCGCGCGCCGCTCCTCCGCCTGTTCGAGATCGGCCTCGGCGGTGTCGAGTGCTGCGTCGGCGTCGCGGGACTCCGTGCGCGCGGAGGTCTCGGCCTGGCGCGCGACCTTCCGGTCGGCGGCCGGGTCGCGCTTCGGTTCGGGTTCGGCGTCCGGTTCCGCGGCGTCGCGCTGCGCGGGCCTGGAGGCACGGCTCGCCTTCCGCGCACCCCTCGCCTGGGAGATGGGGATGGGTGGGGCATCGCTGCCGGACCAGGCATCGGGCACCGCGTCCGGATCCGCGAGCGCCCCGTCGAGGTCGACCGCGTCGAACCCCACGCTCTCGAGCGCCGTCACGAGCAGCCCCGACCGGACGGCCGCGCCGGCGTGCGGGTCCGCCATCGCCGCCTCGATCGTCGACCGGACCTGCTCGAGCACCGCCGGGGTGACGGGGTGTCCGGCGTCGGACGCCAGGTCCGCACCGGCCTGTGCGAGGGCGTCGACGACCTCGGTCCGCTGCCGACGGAGGGTCCGGATCGCGTCGGGGTCGGCGTCGGCTTGGGCCTTGCGGAGCGCCGGTCCGAGGTCGACGGCGTCGTCGAGGGCACCGTCGTGGGCGAGCAGGTCGATCACCCAGGCGGCCGGTGAGGGCTTCCGGAGCTTCCCGATCTCGGTCGCGAGGGCACGGTCGTCCTTCCGCGCCGCGCGCTGCCGTGCGGTGCGCTCGGCGACGAAGTCCTGCGGCGCGACGAGCAGCAGCTCCCTCGCGACGTCGGCGAACTCCATGCGACCACTGTGCCAGCCAGGATGCCAGGGACTACCAGTCGTGGACGGTGCCGTCGGCCAGGCGGTTGAACGGCAGGTACGCCTGCTCGTAGGGGTACTTGCCGGCTTCGTCGACGTCGAGGCTGACCCCGAGGCCCGGCTCGTCACCCGGGTGCAGGTAGCCGTCGGTGAACGTGAACGTCTGGTGGAACACCTGGTTGGTCTGCGGTCCGTGCTGCATGTACTCCTGGATGCCGAAGTTGTGGATCGCGAGCCCGAGGTGCATCTGCGCGGCAAGGCCCACCGGGGAGATGTCGGTCGGCCCGTGGAAGCCGGATTTGACCTGGTACAGCGCCGCGTACTCCATCGTCTTCTTGAGCGGCGTGACGCCACCCATGTGCGTGACGGCACCGCGGACGTAGTCGATGAGCTGGTCCCGGATGATGTCCTTGAAGTCCCAGATGGTGTTGAAGACCTCGCCGATCGCCAGCGGCGTCGTGGTGTGCTGCCGGACGAGCTTCAGGGCCTCCTGGTTCTCGGCGGGGGTGCAGTCCTCGAGCCAGAACAGATCGTAGGGCTCGAGCGACTTGCCGAGCTTGGCGGCCTGCAGCGGGGTCATCCGGTGGTGGCCGTCGTGCAGCAGCGGCAGTTCGGGGCCGAACTCGTTGCGGACGGCCTCGAACACGGTGGGCACGTGGCGCAGGTAGGCGCGGGTGTCCCAGTCCTCCATCGCCGGGTACGCACCGCGCTGCGCGGGCTCGAAGTCGTAGCGGACGCCGGCGTTGCCCTCGGTGGTCCTGTTCGAGGCGATGCCGTAGATGGACTCGAGGCCGGGGACACCGGTCTGCACCCGGATCGAGCGGTAGCCCTCTTCCTGGTGCTCGCGGATGGAGTCGAACAGCTCGGGCAGCTCCTTGCCCGAGGCATGGCCGTACGCCATGAGCCCGGTGCGCGATGCCCCGCCGAGCAGCTGGTAGAGCGGCATCCCGGCGACCTTCGCCTTGATGTCCCAGAGGGCCATGTCGACGGCGGCGATCGCGGCCATCGTGACCGGACCACGGCGCCAGTACGACGACCGGTAGAGGAACTGCCAGGCGTCCTCGATGCGGCTGGCGTCACGGCCGACGAGCAGCGGGACGACGTGCTCGGACAGGTAGGCGGAGACCGCGAGCTCGCGGCCGTTCAGGGTGGCGTCGCCGAGGCCGGTGACGCCGTCGGCCGTGGTGAGCTTGAGCGTCACGAAGTTCCGGTTCGGGCTGGTCACGATGACCTCGGCCCGCTCGATCAGCTGGCCGCGGTCCGCCGAGGCCCAGGTGTCCGGACGGCCGGCGGTGGTCTCGGCCGGCCCGCTGTCGGTGGCGCCGGGGACCGGGGCCGCGGGGTTCGTGGTGTTCGTGTCGGTCATGCGTGGACTCCTCCGTTGGAGCGTTCGCGGGCGCGTGCCGCGGCGGTGCGGATGCGGTCGGCCGCCGCCGTCACGGCGGCGACCACGGGGGTGGTGTCGAGTTCGGGCGCGACGACGGCCAGGACGTCGTGCACGTCCGAGTCTGGCCCGGGGGCACCGGGGTCGTCCACCAGGTCGGGTCGCTCGGTGACGTGCAACCACCACGCGGCGAGGGCGGTGGCCGCTCCGGTGCCGATGCCGGCCGAGGGGTCGCGGGCGAGCCGGTGCCGCACGACGTCGACGACACGGACGGGCAGCTTCTGCGAGCCGCCGGACGCGATCTGCCGCAGGGTGTGCCGGATGCGCTGGTTGGCGAACCGCTCGACCAGGGCCGCGCGGGCGTCGGTGACCTCGGCCTCGGGCAGCGGGAGCTCGAGCGCGGCTTCGTCCCAGAGCTGCTCGACGGCGGTGCGGCAGACCGGGTCGTCCATCGCCTCGGCCACGGTGTCGTGGCCGAGCTGCAACCCCAGGTAGGCGAGGAGCGAGTGCGAGCCGTTCAGCAGCCAGAGCTTCCGCTGCTCGTACGGCGTGACGTCGTCGACGATCCGGACGCCGGCCGTCTGCCATGCCGGTCGGTCGATCCCGTCGAAAGCGTCCTCGAGCGCCCACTCGGCGAACGGCTCGGTGACGACGGGGACCCGGTCGCCGGCGAGCGCACCCGGCAGTTCCGACAGGCGCCCGACGTCGTCGTCGGTGGTGGCCGGGGTGATCCGGTCGACCATCGAGCTCGGGAACGTGACGTTCGCCTCGATCCAGTCGTGCAGGGCGTCGTCGGTGACGGCGTCGAGCACGGCGTCGCGCAGGACCGCCCCGTTGTGCGTCAGGTTGTCGAGACTGACCAGCGCGATGCGCCCGGACCCGGCGGCACGGCGGGCGTCGAGCCCCGCGACCAGCCGCGCGGGCACGTCGGAACCGGGCCGGTAGCCCTGCTCGGTGACCGTCAGCGTGACGATGGTCGTCTCCGGGGACGCGACCACGTGCCTCCAAGCCGTGTCGTCGCTGCCCGGGTGGGCGGCCACGATCGTGTCGACCACCTCGGCTCCGTCGCCGGACGCGGCTCGGGTGACGAGCGTGTACCGGCAGTCCTGCGCGGTCAACGCGTCCGCGGCGGCGGGCGAGCGGCCGGTGAAGGCGGTGATCCCCCACGGCTCCCCCGTGGTGTGGGCGGTGTACCAGGCGAGGTGGGCACGAGCAAAGGCCCCCACCCCCAGGTGGACGATGCCCGGACGCCGATCGGTCATGCCGACACCGGTACGAGGGAGCGGAGGTACGCCAGGTTGTCGGCGGTGCGGGCCTCGAGCGGGAGGTCGGTGGAGAAGTCCTCGATGGTGACCCATCCGTCGTACCCGACCTGGCGGAGCGCGTCGAGGTACTCGGACACCGACGCCTGGCCGGTGCGCAGGGGTGCCCACTCGTGCTGCCAGATCGAACTGCCGTCGGCACGGGCGTCACCGGTGTCGACCCAGCGGGCGTTCTTCACGTGGGCGTGTGCCAGGTACGGCCCGAGCAGTTCGAACGCGGCCAGGTGGTCCTCGTACCCCTCGATCACGAGGTTGCCGAGGTCGTGGATGACGCCGACGTGTGCGGGGTCGAGACCGTCGATCAGTCGCAGTGCCGCGGATGCCGACGGCGTGATCGTCATGTGGTGCAGCTCGACGAGTGCCTTCACGCCGAGCTCCGACGCACGCGCCGCGACCCACTCGAGATCGGCGCGGGTGCGGTCGAAGAGCTGCGGGTAGGTCTCGCCGGTGCGTTCCCGCTCGGCCCGGTAGTGCGGCATCGTGACGCGGACCTGCCGGGCGCCGAGTTCGCTGGTCACGCGCAGCATCGTCTCGACACCGTCGTGGTCGGCGGCCGGCTGGTAGCCGCCGATGCCCGAGTACTCGAGCCCGGCGGCGTCGGTGACCCGGGCGATCTCGCCGACCCGGTCGCGGATGCCGGTGTACTGCCAGGTCGAGTTGTTGCCCGCCCAGAACGACCGCTCGGCGGGGACCTCGGTGCCGTCGGCCGGGCGGTCGTCGACGATGCGCCACTCGATGCCGTCCCAGCCCTGCGCCGCCAGGGTCTCGGCGGCTTCGGACGGGGTCCAGTCGGGGGTCGAGGCGGTGAACACGGAGAACTTCATCGGGTGGCTCCTTCGGTCGCGCTGGCGGTGGCGGGTGTGCCGACGACGGGCACCACATCGTCGTACGTTCCCTCGATCACGTCGTCGATGCGCACGGGTCGCCCGAGCGTCGCGCTGACGTAGAGCCCGCGGACGGTGGCGAGCGACACGAGGGCCGCGTCGACGGTGACACCCGGTTCGCGTCCCTGCCGGATCGCGTCGACGATGTCCGTGTACTGCCGAGCGTGCCCCGCGGCGAAGTGGTCGGGTTCGGCCGGGCCGCCGACGACGTGCTCGGGCGGGACGACCTGGTCCTTCTGGTCGACCGCACCGGCGACCGCGGTGGCGTTCGACGTGGTGGACGCGGACTCGAGCGTGGCGGTGTCCGGGGCGATGTGGAAGTACGCGAGCCGGTCGTCGTCGACGATGGCGGAGCCGTGCGTGCCGTACACGGCGTACCGGGCGGAGAGCCCCGGGTACGCGGCGGTCGTGCAGTGGACGACCCCGAGCGCCCCGCCGGCGAACCGGACGGTGGCGACGGCGGTGTCCTCGACCTCGATCCGGTCGTGGGCGAGGAGCCCCGTCTGGGCCGAGATCTCGACCGGACGGCCGAGCGCCCAGACGAGCAGGTCGACGGTGTGCACGCCCTGGTTCATCACCGCGCCGCCGCCGTCGAGCGCCCAGGTGCCGCGCCAGTCACCGGAGTCGTAGTACCCCTGCGACCGGTACCACGCGACGCTCGCGAGCCCCGAGGTCACGGTGCCGAACCCGCCGTCGTGCGCGGCCCGGGCGACGGCCGCCGACGCCGGGTCGAAGCGGTGCTGACTGATGACGCTCGTGACGAGCCCGCGGTCGCGCGCGGCTGCGGCGAGTGCCGCGATCTGCCGTGCCCGGGGCATCGTGGTGTCGAGCGGCTTCTCGATGACGACGTGCTTGCCGGCGGCCAGGGCGGCCTCGGCGAGCTGCACGTGCATGCCGGACGGCGAGCAGATCGCGACGACGTCGATGTCGGTCTGGTCGATCGCCTCCTCGATGGTGGACGTCGTGATCGGGCGGGCGACGCCCATCGCCTCGATCGCGTCGGCTGCGCTCGTGGCGGCTTCGGGCACGGCGTCGACGAGGGCGACGACCTGCAGGTCGGGGTGGTGGACGGCGACGGTGGCGTGGTGGCGTCCGATGACACCGGCGCCGACGACGGCCAGGCGGAGCGGGTTGGTGGGTTCGGTCATCGCAGGGTGACTCCGATCTGGTCGGTGAGGGTGCGGAAGGCCCGGCCGGCACGACCGAAGGCCGCGGGGCCGGAGAACCCGCCGAGGGAGGTGAAGTCGCTGAGGTGCGGTTCGAGCGAGGCGTACCCGGAGTAGCCGGCGTCGCGGAGCGCGGTGAGGGTCTGGAGCAGTTCGCCGTCACCCTCGCCCGCGGGGACCACCGACGAGTCGGCGGCGAGGGCGTCCTTGACCTGCAGGTAGTCGACGTACGGGGCGAGCTGCTCCCAGCCGTCGGTGAAGGGCCGGACGCCGCACTGCACGTAGTTCGCGTTGTCCCAGGCCAGGCGGAGCGCGGACGAACCGACGCTCTCGACGATGTCGAGCACCCGCGCGGGGACGTCGCCGTAGATGTCCTTCTCGTTCTCGTGCAGCAGCGTCACGCCTTCGCGCTCGGCGAGGTCGGCCAGCGCCCGCATCCGGACGAGGACGTCGTCGCGGACGTCGTCGGGGCTGCGGCCGTCGAAGTAGAACGAGAAGATCCGGATGTTCGTCGTGCCGAGGGCGTGCGCGGCACGGATCGCACGGGCGAGCCGTGACACCTCGTGCTCGACGGGTTCGTCGACGGGCACCTTGCCGATCGGCGAGGCGATCGCGGACACGGTCTGCCCGCGCTCGTCGAGCAGCCGGTGGAGTCCGGCGAGCTGGTCCTCGTCGAGGTCGACGACGTTGACGCCCC
Organism: Curtobacterium sp. MCLR17_059; assembly: GCF_003234665.1. NCBI lineage: Bacteria > Bacillati > Actinomycetota > Actinomycetes > Micrococcales > Microbacteriaceae > Curtobacterium > Curtobacterium sp. MCLR17_059. Next base: position 195,896 of record NZ_QKSU01000004.1, read on the forward strand.
AGGCGCTGCGGACCTCGATGGCGCTCGCGCCGAGCGCCTGGAGGACCGCGACCTGGACGACCGGGTCGGCGTCGATCTCGTCGCCGAAACCGGAGAGTTCCCAACTGGGCTGGGTCATTGCATTCCCTTCATGCGACCAGACTGGAGGCGCGGGGCGGGCTGGCACCGCGCCTCCAGGCAGTCTGTGGACAAGTCGGCAGACTGCACAGCGCTACTTGACGGAGCCGGCGGTGAGCCCGCCGACCAGGTAGCGCTGGAAGATCAGGTACAGGGCGACGACGGGGACGGCGCAGACGATCGAGGCGGCCATCATCTGGCCGTAGATCGGGACGGCGCCGCCCTCCTGGGTGGTGCCGAGCACCTGCAGGACCACGGCGACCGTCCGGGTGTTCGGGGTCGTCATGATCGTGGAGAACAGGACGTCGTTCCAGCCGAGCAGGAAGGCGAAGATCGCGGACACGACGATGCCGGGCCACGACAGCGGGAGGACGATCTTCGTCAGGATCTTCGTCGAGCTGGCGCCGTCGATGCGCGCCGCTTCCTCGAGTTCCTTCGGCAGGCCGCGCAGGTACGTGACCATCACCCACGTCGAGAACGGCAGGGCGAAGGTCAGGTAGGTGACGAACAGGCCCCAGCGGGTGCCGATGATCTGCACGCCGGTGGCGCTGGCGATGTTCGAGAACACCACGAAGACCGGCAGGAGCAGGAGCGTGCCGGGGATCGACTGCAGGGCGAGGAGCCCACGCAGGATCGTCAGCCGCCCGAGGAACCGGAACCGGACGAGCACGTAGGCCGTGGACACGGCGAGCGCGGCACTCGCGACGGCGACGGCACCGGCGGTGAGCATCGAGTTCACCAGTCCCTCGCCGAGGGCGACCGTCGACCAGATCTCGACGTAGTTCGACAGCGTGAACTCGGACGGGAAGTACTCGCCACGGGCGACGGCGACGTCGGAGTTGACGGAGCCGAACAGGATGTAGAGCACCGGGACGGCGATGAACGCGATGATCACCGCGATGACGGTGACGAGCAGCCAGCGCGGCAGCAGCCGGGTGACGTCGGTGTCGTAGGGACGCTTGCTCCGTCGGCCGCTGCTGCCGGTCGTGATGCTCTCGGTGAGCGTCGCGGTGGGGCGGGTGCGGGTGCTGAAGGACGTGCTCGGGGTGGTCATGCGCGTGCTCCGTCGATGTCGGCGGCGGTCGGGGCGGCGGCGAGCGTGGCGCGGTCGGCGCGACGCTGCTTCCGGTTGGGGCCGGCGTCGTCGCCGGTGTCGAGCTTGACCGCCCGCAGGTAGACGAACAGCGGGATCGCGACGATCACGAGCGAGCAGATCGCCATCGCGGCGGACAGGCCGAAGCGGAACGACTGGAAGCTCGCGATGTACGTCAGGACGGGCATCACCTCGACGCTGGACGGCAGCGGGATGCCGAACAGCACGAACGGCAGCGTGAAGTTGTTGATGTTGTGCAGGATCGAGATGATCACCGCGAGGCTGAGGGGTCCGCGCAGGTACGGGAAGATGATGTACCGCAGCTTCGCCCACCAGGTCACCCCGTCGAGCGCGGCGGCCTCGTGCACCTCGTTGTCCACGGCCTGCAGTCCGGCCAGGGACAGCAGGTAGACGAAGGGCCAGCTCGTCCAGATCATCACGCCGGCGAGCGCCCAGTACGACGCCGAGCCGTTCAACCACAGCACATCGGTGTGCAGGATCGAGTTCACGACCCCCTGCGGCTGGAGCATCGTGCGGAAGAACGTGCCGACGACGAATGCCGGGAGCACGTACGGGATCAGGTAGATCGAACGGACGAGCCCGCGACCGGGGAACCGGTTCTGCGTCGAGATCGCGGCGGCGACCCCGATCGGCACGGTCACCGCGGTGACGAGCACCGACAGCGACACCGAGATCCAGATGGAGTGCAGCAGCGGCGAGTTCGTGAACGCCTCGGTGAAGTTCGCGAACCCGACGAACGGGGCACTGAACCACTGGCGGAGCGTGTACTGGTCGAGGTCGAGCATCGCGATCCAGAAGCCCACCAGGAGCGGCACCAAGATGACGGCGAGCATGAGGACCCCGCCGGGCAGGAGCATCCACAGCGGGCGCTCGCGTTTGTAGAGGGGCGTCTTGCCGGCCGGGCGGACCGGCCGGGGCGGCGCCGCGTCGGTGCGGGGCCTGGTCTGCGTGCTGGTCATCACAGACCTCCGTTCTTCTGACGGTCGAGGGTGGCCTGGGCGTCCTTCTGGGCGTCCTGCAGTCGCTTGCGGAGCTGGTCGTCGGTGACCTCGCCGGACTTCAGCGACGGGATCGACTGCACGACCACGTCGACCAGGGCGAGCTGGATGTCGGACCAGGCGCCGGTGAACGCGGTCGGCTTGGACAGGCGGCCGGCGTCGATGATCGGCTTGAGCTGCGGGTTGTCGGCTGCAAGGTCGGCGGCGGCCGACGCGTTGGTCGGCAGGTTGCCGAACAGGTCGTAGTACTCGAGCTGGGCCTTCGGGGCGCTGAGCTGCTTGACGAACGCGAACGACAGCTCCTGCTTCGTGCCGTAGTCGGCGACGACCCAGTTGTCGCCGGACAGGATGCTGGCGGCCTCGATCCCGTCGGACGGCCGCTCGGACGCCCCCGGCGGGACGGTCGGCAGCAGGGCGAACTCGTACTTGCCGTCGACCTTGGTGTCCGTGAAGGAGTTGATGGCGGTGGTGGTCGTCATCGGGAAGAACGCGGCCTTGCCCTCGGTGAACTGCGCGAGGGCCTGGGCGTTGTTCCAACCGATCGCGGCCGGGTCGACGACACCGTCCTTCGTGACCCAGTCGAAGTAGGTGCGGTACGCGTTCTCGACGGCCTTGCTGTCGATCTCGGCCTTCGAACCGTCGACGATCGTGTTGCCGGCGTTCTGGGCCATCCCCCACACGAACTTCCAGGGGTCGAAGCCGTCGGCGTAGGCGATCGCCATTCCGTGGCGACCGTCACCCGTGGTGGCCTTCGCATCGGCGGTCAGCTCGTCCCACGTCGTGGGCATGTCGGTGATCCCCGCCTTGGCGAGCAGGTCCTTGTTCACCGCCATCACGAACGGACGGCTGGCGAACGGGATCCCGATCTGCTTCGACGCACTCGGACCGGAGATGCCGAACGACGCGGGGTCGAACTGGTCCTTGCCGCCGATCGCGTCCCACTCCTTCGTGCCCATCTCGACGAAGGCACCGGTCGCGTACGCGGTCGGGGTGAAGGTGGTGCCGATCGCGTAGACGTCGGGGCCCTGCCCGGAGATGACGCTCGTCTGGATCGCGGTCAACTCCTCCTGCGCGGACGAGTAGGTCTCCCACTGGATGTCCGCACCGGTCGTGCGCTTGAACTCGGCGGCGGTCTCCCGCTGCCACTGCTTGCGTTCCTTGGGGTAGGTGGTGTCCGCGCCCATCATCACGCGGAGGGTGTTCGGGTCGTCGCCGCTGCCGTTCACCACAGCGCATCCCTGCAGGGACAGTGCGGCGAGGGCGACCACGGCGACGGCACCGACGATGGTGCGGACTTGCAGTCTTCGCGTCTTCACGGGGGTTTCCTCCTCGAGACCTCCTCCGAGCGGCGCTGCTCGGTGGCACCACTGTTCCGCCGTTGGCAACATGCGGCAACCGGTTGCCACTTGTTGCCAGACGCGAATACGTTCGGCCTCGTGAAGGACCTCTCGACGGACGGCGGCGGGCGCACGGGCGGTGCTGCCGGCACCGCCGCTGGTGCCGCACGTCGCGTCACCATCCGCGACATCGCCGACGCCACCGGGGTCGCCGCGTCCACCGTCTCCCGCGCCCTGTCCCTGCCCGACCGGGTCAACCCCGTCACCCAGGAGCGCATCCAGCGGGCAGCCCGCGAGCTCGGCTACGTCGCCAACTCGCAGGCCCGGGCGCTGACGTCCGGCCGCACCCGTGCCGTCGCCGTGCTCGTGTCCGACATCACGAACCCGTTCTACTTCGACGTCATCCGGGGCACGCAGCACCAGCTCGCCGGGGCCGGCTGGACGCAGCTGCTCGTCGACACCGAGGAGTCCGCCGACGCCGAGATGGCCGCACTCACCGCCGTGGGGGCGAAGGCCGACGGGGTCGTGCTCACGGCGTCACGACTGTCCGACGCGCAGATCGCACGGTTCGCCGAACGGATCCCCCTGGTCGTCGTGAACCGTCGGCCCACCGGCGTGCCCTCGGTGCTCATCGACACCCCCGGCGGGGTGGAGCAGGCGGTGCAGCACCTGGTGTCGCTGGGACACCGGGAGATCCTGTACGTCGCCGGGCCGGACAGCTCGTGGTCGAACGAGCGTCGGTGGCGCGCGCTCGTGCAGGTCGCCAAGCGCCTGGGGATCCGCGTCGCCCGGGTCGGGCCGCACGCACCCTTCGTCGACTCCGGCGCCGCGGCCGCCGACGCCGCCGTGCACGCCGGTGCGACCGCGTGCATCGCCTTCAACGACCTGATCGCCATCGGGATGCTCGCCCGGCTGCGGGAGCGCGGGGTCCGCGTCCCCGAGGACATGAGCATCGTGGGCTGCGACGACATCTTCGGCGCCGACTTCTGCAACCCGCCGCTCACCACGATGACCTCGCCGATCGAGCGGGCCGGCCGGGTCGCGATCCGGATGCTGCTCGGACGGCTCGGCGCCCTGCCCGCCGACGAACTGCCCGGGGAGCACATGTCCGGCGCCGTCGCCCTGCCCACCCACCTGACCGTGCGCGAGTCGACCGGGCCGGCACCGCGCGCCCACAACGACTGATCCCGCACTCGCCACCGGCGAACCCGCCGCCCCCGAAGGAGTCGATGATGACCCGCACCAGCACCCCCACCCGGCTCGCACCGCACCCCGACCGGCTGTTCCCCGCCGACCCCGGAGCGCGAGCCGTGGCACGCACCGTGTACGAGGCGGTCAAGGACGCCCCGATCATCTCGCCGCACGGGCACGTCGATGCGGCGTTGATCGCCTCGAACCAGCCGTTCAGCGACCCCGCATCGCTGCTCATCACGCCCGACCACTACGTGCTCCGCCTGCTGCACGCGAACGGGGTGGACCTGGCCGCGCTGGGACGCGCGGACCGGTCGGGGCCCCGCCCGGGCTCGCAGGCTCGCCCGGCGGCGTCGGCGCATCGCTGGCGCGATGCCGCTGAGCCGACGCCGCCAGGCCGTGCCATCTGGCGGCAGCTGGCGGAGCACTGGGACGACTTCCTCGGGACCCCCGTGCGCTACTGGTTCGAGACGGAGCTGCACGACGTGTTCGGGCTCGACCAGGCGCCGTCCGCGGCGAACGCGGACGACCAGTACGACCACATCGCCGGCCTGCTGGCGTCGCCCCCGTTCCGGCCACGCGCGCTCTTCGACGCCTTCGGCATCGAGGTCCTCGCCACCACGGACGGCCCGGCGGACGACCTCGCTGCGCACGCGCAGCTCGCGGCGGACCCCGGCTTCACCGGCCGGGTCCTCCCCACGTTCCGCGCGGACGCCGTGTTCGACCCGACGCGGTCGGACTGGAGGCCCGTGGTCGCGTCGATCGGCGAGGCCGCCGGCATTGACACGGGCAGCCACGCAGGGCTGTTGGCGGCTCTCCGCGCACGTCGCCACTACTTCATCGAGCACGGTGCGACCGCCACGGACACCGGAGTGCTCGACGCGGGCTCCGCTCCCCTGCCGTCGAGCGAGCGGGAGCGCATCCACGCCGCGGCGCTGCGCGATGCGTCCTCGGTCACCGAGGCCGAGGCGACGGCGTACCGGCACGACATGCTCTACCGCTGGGCGGAGATGAGCGTGGAGGACGGCCTCGTCATGCAGCTGCATCCCGGGGTGATCCGGAACCACCACACCCCGACGCTCGAGCGCTTCGGGCCGGACACCGGGCACGACCTGCCGGCCGTCGGGTCCTTCACCGAGCCGCTCCGGCCGCTGCTCGAGTCCTTCGGCACCGCTCCCGGGTTCCACCTCGTGCTCTTCACCGTCGACGAGACCGTCTTCTCGCGCGAGATCGGGCCGCTCGCGGGCTTCTACCCCGCCGTGTACGCGGGCGCGCCGTGGTGGTTCATCGACACCCCGGCGGCCATCGGGCGCTACCGGTCGGCCGTCACCGACTCGGCGTCGTTCACCAAGACCTCCGGGTTCATCGACGACACCCGCGCGTACTGCTCCATCCCCGCGAGGCACGACATGGCGCGGCGGGCAGACGCGGCGTACCTGGCGTCGCTCGTGGTCACGCACCAGGTCTCCGAGGAGGACGCCGTCCGCACCGCCCGCCGCATCGTGTCCGACATCCCTCGGGCGACGTTCAAGCTCTGACGCTGGCGGCGCCGCACTGCCGCGTGGTGCGAGGTTCCGTGCCTGGTGCGAGGGGTGCCGGGTCGCACGGAACACGGAACCTCGCACGGTTCGGCGCTGCGGCGGTACGGTCGGGCGCATGACGGAGCGGGTGACGGCGGCGTACGGCGCTCGGGCCGACGAGTACGCGGCACTGCTCGGGTCGATGGACACCGTCCACCCCGACGACCGAGCCCTCGTCGACGCCTGGGCAGCCGGTCGAAGCGGTCCCCTGGTCGACGCCGGGTGCGGCCCCGGTCACTGGACGGCGCACCTCGCACGGCAGGGGCACCGTGTCAGCGGCATCGACGCGGCGCCTGAGTTCGTCGAGCACGCACGACGGACGCACGGCGCCGTGGACGCGGACATCGACTTCCGGGTCGCGTCGCTCGACGCGCTCCCGCTCGTGGACGGCAGCGTCGACGGGGTCCTGGCCTGGTACTCGGTGATCCACCACGAACCGTCGCAGATCGGTGGGGCACTCGCCGAGTTCCGTCGGGTGCTCGCCCCCGGCGGTGGGCTGCTGCTCGGGTTCTTCGAGGGCGCCGCGGTCGAGGCCTTCGACCACGCCGTCGTCACCGCCTACCGCTGGCCGGTCGCGTCCCTGGCGGCGCTGCTGGACGAAGCGGGCTTCGACGTCGTGGACGTCCACACCCGCACGGACCCGGGGGCCCGGCCGCACGGGGCGATCAGTGCGGTGCGCCGCTGATCGCTGACCGCTGTCCGTTCCAGCGGCCGGTCAGGCGTCCGAGACCATCGCGGTCAGAGCAGCAGCGATCTCCGGCACGGCATCGAGTTCCCCCTCGGCGATCGCGACGATGAAGTCGTACGCCTGATCGTTCGAGGCGTGGAGCCGGACGCCGTTCACGCCGAGGAAGACCACGAGCAGCATCAGCCCGAGGCGCTTGTTGCCGTCGACCAGGGCGTGGTTCCGGACGGCGGAGTGGACGAGCGCCGCCGCCTTCTCGACCAGCGTCGGGTAGGCGTCGTTCCCGCCCACCGACGCGGCGGGTCGCGCGACCGCCGCCTCGAGCAGTCCGACGTCGCGGATCGCGTAGTCAGCTCCCAGGGTCCGACGAGCGACGTGCAACGCCTCGTCGGTCGTGAGGTGGATCACTTGCCGAGTCGTTCGAGCGCCTCGGCGTAGCGCGGGAGTTCTCGGTCGAGGATGCCGTCGATCAGATCGCTGCGGCTGTGCTGCTCGACGTACTCGCGGATGGCGGCGCGCGCGACGTCCTGCATCGAGCGCTCCTCGAGGTCAGCACGCTTGCGCAACGCCGCTGCCTCGTCGTCGTCGAGTCGGAGGGTCATGGCCATGGGGTCGATGGTATCAAGAGTGGTATCTGAACGCGCGGCAGTGATCGTGGTCATGGAGCGACGGTACGAGCGTCTCCCTCGACGCGGACGGGACCGGGGATCGGTTGGGGATGGCGACGGCCGCACTGCGCCCTGTGGAGGAACTGCCCGGATCCGTCGCGGGTCGTCGACGCTCGTCAGGCGGTGGTGACCGCGAGCGCGGCGAGGATCTCCCGCACGGTGTCGTCGACCGATCCGTCGATCGACACCGCGACGGCGGCCTCGTCGGGCTGCGGCCACTCGAGGGTCGCGAACTGCGAGTCGAGCAGCGTCGTCGGCATGTACTCGTGCTGGCGGTGGGACTGCCGTTCGGCGATCAGGTCGCGCGACCCGTCGAGGAAGGCGATGACGAGACCCGGCGCGGACTCGCGCAGCCGGTCCCGGTAGGCGCGCTTGAGCGCCGAGTTCGCCATCACGCACCGGGAGCCGTCCGATTCCACCGCGGCGATCCGCTCGGCGCAGGCGTCGAGCCACGGCCAGCGGTCGTCGTCGGTGAGCGGGATCCCCTGCCGCATCTTCTCCTTGTTGGCGACCGGGTGCAGGTCGTCGGCGTCGACGAAGACGCACGGTTCGCCCTGCGCGACCAGGGCGTCGGTGAGCGCCTGGCCGATGGTGGACTTGCCGGAGCCGGAGACCCCCATCACGAGGACGGGCGGGTGGACAGCGAGCTCGCTCATCCCTCCACAGTATTGATCCGGTGAACTCTGGTCCCCAGTTCCCGCAACACCTGTGCGATCCCAGACCGCCGGTCGTAGGTTGGGCGCCAACGTCAGGACAAAGGAGGCCCTCGTGGCAGACAACAACGGTCAGGCGAACATCGGAGTCGTCGGACTCGCAGTGATGGGCTCGAACCTCGCCCGCAACCTCGCATCGCGCGAAGGCAACACGGTGGCGGTCTACAACCGCACGTACGCCCGTACCGAGGAGCTGCTCCAGGAGCACGGCGACGCCGGGTTCATCGCGTCCGAGGACATCGACGGGTTCGTCGCCTCGCTGTCGAAGCCCCGGACCGCCATCATCATGGTGCAGGCCGGCAAGGGCACCGACGCCGTGATCGGACAGCTCGCCGAACGCTTCGAACCGGGCGACATCATCGTCGACGGCGGCAACGCGAACTTCCACGACACCATCCGACGTGAGCACGACCTGCGCGAGAAGGGCCTGAACTTCGTCGGCACCGGCATCTCCGGTGGAGAAGAGGGCGCACTCAAGGGCCCGTCGATCATGCCCGGTGGCTCGAAGGAGGCCTGGGAGACGCTCGGGCCGATCCTGAAGTCGATCGCCGCGGTCGCCGAAGGTGAACCGTGCGTGACCCACATCGGCACCGACGGCGCCGGGCACTTCGTCAAGATGGTGCACAACGGCATCGAGTACGCCGACATGCAGCTCATCGCCGAGTCGTACGACCTGCTCCGTCGCGTCGGCGGGCTCTCGGTGGAGGACCTGGTGCAGGTCTTCGACGAGTGGAACAAGGGCGACCTCGAGTCCTACCTGATCGAGATCACCGGTGAGGTCCTCAAGCAGCGCGACGCCGACACCGGCAAGCCGCTCGTCGACGTCATCCGTGACGCGGCCGGCTCGAAGGGCACCGGCGTCTGGACCGTGCAGAACGCCGTGGGCCTGGGCATCCCCGTCTCGGGCATCGGCGAAGCCGTGTTCGCCCGCGCCGTGTCGTCGAAGCCGACGCAGCGTGCCGCGGTGCAGCAGTCGGTCAAGAACCGTCCGCAGATCGCCGAGGTGCCGGACACCTTCGCCGACGACGTGCGTGCGGCGCTGTACGCCTCGAAGGTCGTCGCGTACGCACAGGGCTTCGACCTCATCATCGCCGGGGCGAAGGAGTACGGCTGGGACATCGACCTCGGCAACGTCGCGAAGATCTGGCGGGGTGGCTGCATCATCCGAGCTCAGTTCCTGAACCGCATCGTCGAGGCGTACGCCGAGAACCCGAAGCTCGAGTCGCTGCTGGTCGACCCGTACTTCGCGAACGCGGTGGCCGAGGGCGAAGCCGCCTGGCGCCGCATCGTCGGCATCGCGGCTGCGTCGGGCGTCCCCGCTCCGGGCTTCTCGTCCGCGCTGTCGTACTTCGACTCGCTCGCGTCCGACCGTCTGCCCGCGTCGCTGATCCAAGGCCAGCGCGACTTCTTCGGCGCGCACACCTACCAGCGCATCGACAAGGACGGCACCTTCCACACGCTGTGGTCCGACGACGACCGCCGCGAGGTCGAGCAGGAGCCGTCCACGCACTGACGACCGCACCCGCTGCCGACCACGGAGGTCGGTGCGGGTCCTGCAAGGAGGGCCTCGCTGACCACGGGGCCCTCCGTCGCGTCAGGCGACGATGCGTTCCCGTGCCAGGTCGGCGACGAGCCGGTCCAGCCGTGGACCGCGCCCGAGCAGCCGACGCGAACCGGGGGCGGTCCGGACGAAGAACGTCGCCACCGCGGGGGTTTCGTCCGGTCGTACGTGGTGGATCGCCACCGCACACGCGCGGCGAGCGCCAGCGGAACGGCCAGGGCGCTCGGAGCCACCGTCTCGCCCCGAGCCGTCCGAGCCGTCGACGCCGTCCGCCACGTCTTCGAGTCCGACGTGCACGACACGACTCCACCGGATCACGAGCAGCCGGGTCGCCCGCCGTTCGTCGAGTTCCCACAGGGAGGCCTCGGTAGCGCCGAAGGCCCAAGTCACGCGCGAACCGAGGTGGGTGTCCGGACGGACCTCGTCGACGACGCCACGGAGTTCGGGCGTCGGCGCCGCCGGCACCAGCCACACCGTCGGGTCGATCCGCCGGATGGCGAGCGCGAGGGCCTCGTCCGCCTGCCGCCGCCGTGCCGTCGCGGTCCGCACGACGGCGACCACGATGACCACGACACCGAGGGCGATCGCGCCGAACTCCACGATGCCGTACCAGGAGAGGTCGACGCCCGGCGCCGTCGAGACCACGACGATCCGGGTGATCAGGAGGACCAGCCAGACGACGACGATGACCCAGCGCAGGGTGGCGAGTCGACGTGCCGGAGACATCGGTGTCCGCCCGGCACCGCGGGCACGACCGGACCGCGGGACACCATCCGGACGCTGCAGCACGGTCCGATCCTCCCACGAGCCGCGCGCCACCTGCTGGCCGAACCCGATGAACGCGCGGGGAAGCCCGCACACACAGCCCACGAGCGGCCGGGCGACCTACGCTCGGGCGGTGACCACCGAGACGACGGACGAACCGATCGGCCAACCGACGGCGGGTCCGTCGGACGGCCCGGGCGGGCCCGATGCCCCTTCGACCCGACGTTGGACGCTGATCGCCGCGATCGTCGGCGTCGTGGCCGCCGCCGCGTTCCTCGGTGTCGCCGAGTTCGGCGCGCTGCTGCTCGGCGGAGCGGGCAGCCCCCTGGTCGCCGTCGGATCCGCCGTCATCGACCTCGCTCCCCCGGGTGCGAAGGACTTCATGGTCGCCGTGTTCGGCACCGGGGACAAGGTCGCCCTGTTCGTGCTCATGACGGTGATCGTCATCGCGATCAGCGCCGGTGCCGGTGTCCTCGAACGTGCACGACCGCCCTTCGGTGCCCTCGTGTTCGCCGCCGGTGGTGTGCTGGCGCTGCTGGCCGTCAGTACCCGCTCGGGCAGCGGGACGCTCGACGGCGCCCCGACGGTCCTCGGCATCGCGGCAGCAGTGGTCGTCCTGCGCCTGCTGCTCCAGCGGCTGCGCCGGTGGGAGGCCGCGGCGACCGTGCCGACGGCGGCACCGCGACCGGCGTCGACGGAGCGGCGGACGTTCCTGGTCTGGGGCGTCGCGACGGCGACCGTCGCGGTCGTGGTGGGCACCGCCTCCCGGCTGGGGTCGTCCGGGATGCAGGCGGCCGCTGCTGCCAGGCGGGCCATCCGGCTGCCCGCCGCCGCGACCCCTGCACCGGCGGTCCCCGCGGGTGCGTCGCTGGACGTCGACGGCATCACCCCCTACATCACGCCGAACGCCGACTTCTACCGGATCGATACGGCCCTGCGGGTGCCGCAGGTCGACCCCGCCGACTGGTCGCTCCGCATCCATGGCGCGGTCGAGAACGAGATCACGCTGACTTGGGACGAGCTGCTCGCACTGCCGCTCGAGGAGCACGTGGCCACCTTGAGCTGCGTGTCGAACGAGGTCGGCGGTGACCTCATCGGCACGGCCCGCTGGCTGGGCTACCCCATCCGGGAGCTCCTCGCCCGGGCACGTCCGACGGGCGATGCCGACATGGTGCTCTCACGGAGCATCGACGGGTTCTCCGCCGGCACCCCGCTCGACGTGCTGCAGGACGACGGCACCGCGGCGCTGCTCGCGGTCGGGATGAACGGCGAGCCCCTGCCGACCGAGCACGGGTTCCCGGTGCGGATGGTCGTGCCGGGCCTGTTCGGGTACGTCTCGGCGACGAAGTGGGTCACCGAGCTCGAGGTCACCCGGTTCGCCGACGCGCAGGGCTACTGGACCCCGCGTGGCTGGTCGGAGCGTGGCCCGGTCAAGCTCGAGTCCCGCATCGACACCCCGCGGAACGGGTCGACCGTGACCGCAGGCAAGCCGGTCGCGATCGCCGGGGTCGCGTGGCAGCCGCACAAGGGCGTGAAGGCCGTCGAGGTCCGCGTCGGAGGCGGCGACTGGCAGCGCGCCGAACTCGCCGACTCGGTCTCCGCGGACACCTGGCGGCAGTGGGTGGTGCGGTGGACGCCGACCACCGGCTCGCACCGCATCGAGGTGCGCGCGACCAGTGCGGACGGCGAGGTGCAGACGAGCGTGGACCGGCCGCCGGCTCCCAACGGTGCGACGGGCTGGCACACGGTGACGGTCGACGCGCGCTGACCGTCCTGGAGCGGGTCCGCGACACGCCCGCAGACGGCCGTCGAGGTGGCAGAAAGCGTCGGTAGGCGGACGCGCAGGCGACACTTCGTGCCACCTCGGTGGACCTGAGCGGCATGTCGTGATCACTCGACGCCGGCGCGCTCCGCTCACCCGACGGCCTGGAGGCCCGGTGACAGCCCGCCCCGCCCCTCGCCCTGGCCGCGCGACACGCCACGTGCGTCGCGCCGGGGGTGCAGAAAGTGTCGGTTCGCGGGCGCGCAGGCGACACTTCGTGCCGCCTCGGCGAACCTGAGCGGCATGTCGTGACCGCTCGGCGCCGGCCCGCTCCGGTCACCAGACGGCCTGGAGGCCCGGTGACAGCCCGCCCCGCCCCTCGCCCTGGCCGCGCGACACGCCACGTGCGTCACGCCGGGGGCGCAGAAAGCGTCGGTTCCCGGACGCGCAGGCGACACTTCGTGCCGGCTCGACGAACCTGAGCGGCATGTCGTGACCGCTCGGCACCACGGCCAGGCAGACCAGGACCAGGCGTACAGACCGGGGTCAGGCGGGCAGGGTCGCGACGACGCAGGTGCCGTCGACCTCGGCGTCCCGCTCGATCACGGTGGAGAAGCCGGCGGCCGTGAACGCAGCGGCGGACGCCTCGGCCTGGGCCTCGGACACCTCGATGACCACGGCGCCACCGGGACGGAGCCACTCCCCCGCACCCGCTGCGATCCGGCGGTGCACTTCGAGGCCGTCCGCACCACCATCGAGCGCGACACGGTGTTCGTGCTCGCGGGCCTCGCTCGGCATGAGTTCGATCGAGGCCGTCGGCACGTAGGGGGCGTTCACCGCGATGACCGCCACGGCCCCGCGGAACCGATCGGGCAGCGGCGCGAACAGGTCTCCGGCGACGACGATGCCGCGGTCGCCGATGTTCTCGGCTGCGACGTCGACGGCGTCCGGGTCGATGTCGGTCGCGACGAGGTCGAGCGCGCCGACCCGACCGAACAGGGCGACCGAGATCGCGCCGGCACCGCAGCACAGGTCGACCACGCGGTCGTAGCGCTGCAGCCGACGCGCAGCCTGCTCGACGACGACGGTGGTGCGGGCTCGCGGCACGAAGACCCCGGGGGTCACCCGGATGCGATGCCCGTCGAAGGCAGCCCACCCGAGCACGTACTCCAGCGGCTCACCGGCCAGCCGACGCTGCACGAGGGTGCGGAGCCGCACCGGCTCACCGTCGCCGGCCTCGAGCAACAGGTCGGCTTCGTCCTCGGCGAAGACGCACCCCGCGGCCCGGAGCCGGGCCGCGAGGGCATCACGCGCGGGATGTGTCAAGCGGCGCCGTCGAACATCGACGTCACGGAACCGTCGTCGAAGACCTCGTGGATGGCACGGGCGATGAGCGGGGCGATCGGCAGGACCTCGAGGCGGTCCCAGCGCTTGTCCATCGGCAGGGGCAGGGTGTCCGTCACGACCACGCGGTCGATGAACTCACTCTGCAGCAGCTCGGTGGCGGGGTCGGAGAACACGGCGTGGGTCGCGGCGACGACGACACCCGTGGCGCCGGCGTTCTTGAGCGCCTCGGCAGCCTTGGCGATAGTGCGGCCGGTGTCGATGAGGTCGTCGACGAGCAGGCACACGCGGCCGCTGACGTCTCCGACGATCTCGTGCACCGATACCTGGTTCGGCACGAGCGGATCGCGGCGCTTGTGGATGATGGCGAGCGGGGCACCGAGCTTCTCGGACCAGATGTCGGCGACACGGACGCGGCCCATGTCGGGCGACACGACGGTGAGCGTCTTCGGGTCGAGGATCTGGCGGAAGCGCTCGAGCAGCACCGGCATGGCGAACAGGTGGTCGACGGGGCCGTCGAAGAAGCCCTGGATCTGCGCGGCGTGCAGGTCGACGCTCATGATGCGGTGCGCGCCGGCGGCCTTGAACAGGTCGGCGACGAGGCGAGCCGAGATCGGCTCGCGGCCGCGGCCCTTCTTGTCCTGGCGGGCGTACGGGTAGAACGGCGCCACGACCGTGATGCGCTTCGCCGAGGCACGCTTCAGTGCGTCGACCATGATGAGCTGCTCCATGAGCCACTCGTTGATCGGCGCGGTGTGCGACTGGATGACGAAGGCGTCGCAGCCACGGACCGACTCGTCGAAGCGGGCGTAGAGCTCACCGTTCGCGAAGGTCCGGGCATCGGTCGGCACGAGGTCGACCCCGAGCTCCTCCGCGATCTCGGCAGAGAGCGCCGGGTGTGCTCGCCCCGAGACGAGGACGAGTCGTTTCTGGCCGGTTGTCTTGATTCCGGACAAGTGCGGTGCTCACTCCCTGACCCACGAGGGGTCGATGTCGGCGACGGGTGGTCGCCGGGATCTATTCGCCGTTCGCGAGCCGAGCAGCCTCGGCCGCCGGTGTGCCGGGTCGGTGTTCCTCGACCCATCCGTCGGTGTTGCGCTGTGGGGCGTAGCTGATCGCGAGCGATCCTGCCGGAACGTCCTTGCGGACGGTGGTCCCGGCACCGGTGTACGCACCGTCACCAATCCTAACGGGGGCGACGAACACGTTGTGCGAGCCTGTACGGACGTTCGAGCCGACCTCGGTGCGGTGCTTGTGCACGCCGTCGTAGTTCGCGGTGATGGTGTTCGCGCCGATGTTCGAGTCCTCGCCCACCTCGGCGTCGCCGATGTAGGACAGGTGCGGGACCTTGCTGCCCCGGCCGATCCGGGCGTTCTTCGTCTCGACGAAGGTGCCGATCTTGCCGCCGTCACCGAGGATCGTGCCAGGCCGCAGGTAGGCGAACGGGCCGACCGAGGCACCGTCCCCGATCACGGCGAGGGTGGCGTCGACGCGGTTCACAGTGGCGCGGGCCCCGACCTCGGTGTCGCGGAGCGTGGTGTCCGGTCCGACGACGGCACCGGCGGCGATCGCGGTGGCGCCGATGAGCTGGGTGCCGGGCAGGACCTCGGCGTCGGGTTCGATCGTGACGTCGAGGTCGATCCAGGTGGACGCCGGGTCCTGCACGGTGACGCCGGCGAGCTGGTGGCGGCGGACGATGCGGGCGTTGAGTTCACGCGCGGCGTCGGAGAGCTGGGCACGGTCGTTGATGCCGGCGACGAGCCACGGGTCGGTCAGGGTGACCACGTCGATGCGCCCGCCGCGCTCGCTGATCAGCGCCGGAGCGTCGGTGATGTACTTCTCGCCCTGGGCGTTCGCCGTGGTGAGCGACGGCAGGGCCGCCCGGAGGCGTGCGACGTCGAACGCGTAGATGCCCGCGTTCGCCTCGGTGATGGTCAGCTGCTCGGCCGTCGCGTCCTTGTGCTCGACGACGCTGACGAAGGCGCCGGACGCGTCGCGCACGATCCGCCCGAGGCCGGTCGGGTCCGGGGCGATCGCACTCACGAAGGTCGCCCCGTTGCCGCCACCGACGTGGGCGTCGACGAGGAGCCGGAGCGATGCGGCGTCGAGCAGCGGGACGTCGCCGGACAGCACCACGACGGCGCCGTCGAAGTCGGCGGGCAGTGCTTCGACCGCCACCTCGACCGCACGGCCGGTGCCGGGGACGTCGTCCTGGTCGACGACGATCGCGTCGGGGGCGCGCTCGACGACCTCGGCCGCGACGAGGTCACGCTCGTGCCGCACGACGACGGCGACGTGCTCGGGGCTGAGCGACGACGCCGTGCGCAGGACGTGCCCGATGAGCGGCAGTCCGGCGAGCCGGTGCAGCACCTTGGGCGTGGACGACTTCATGCGCGTGCCCTGCCCGGCGGCGAGGACGACGACGGCGATGCGCTGGTCGGTCATGCACCCATCCTGGCGCACCGCAGCCCGGGCCGCCCGACGCGACCACGGCCCTGTGCGGAACCGTGCGCACAACCGCAGCCTGTGGACGGACGGGAACCGCGCCTCCAGGCCGCCTGACGGGGACCTATGGCAGACCCCGCACGCCGAGGATCAGGCCCGCGCGCCCTGCGGTTCCCGCTTGACGAACGCCATCAGCACCAGCCCGGCGACGAGCACGACGACCACGCCGAAGATCCCGAACCGGGTCGACCCACCGACGGTCACCGCGACGCCGAACAGCGCCGGCGCGAGGAACGACGCGGCCCGGCCGGTGGTGGCGTAGAGGCCGAAGAGCTCGCCCTCGCGGCCGGGGGTCGTCAGCCGCGCCAGGTACGCGCGGGACGACGACTGCACCGGGCCGACGAACACGGCGAGGGTCAGCCCGAGCACCCAGAACCACTGCGTCTCGTTGCCGGCGGCGAAGACCCCGACCCCGCACACGGCGAGGCCGACGAGCGAGACCATGATGAGCGCACGCGACCCGAACCGGTCGTCGAGGCGTCCGGAGACGAACGTCGCGATGCCGGCCACGACGTTCGCGGCGATGGCGAACAGGATGACCTGCGACGGCGTGAACCCGAACACCTGCGCGGCGACGATCCCGCCGAACGTGAAGACGGCCCCGACACCGTCGCGGAACACCGCGCTGGCGAGCAGGAACGCGAGGACGTTGCGGCGCTCGCGCCACAGCCGCGCGATGTCCCGGCCGAGGTCCGCGTAGGCGCTGAACACGCCGCCACCGCGGGTGCGGTCGGGCACCGCCTCGGGCACGGTGAGGAACAGCGGGATCGAGCTGACGGCCAGCCAGACGGCGGCGATGCCGATCGCGACGCGGACGTCCCACTGCCCGGTGGCGACGGTGGCCGGCAACTGCAGGAGCCCGCCGACGACCCCGTCGCCGCGGAAGTCCTGGATGCAGAGCACGAGCAGCAGGACGAGCAGCACGATCCCGCCGAAGTACCCGGCCGCCCACCCGATGGCGGAGACGCGGCCGGTGCGTTCCCCGGAGGCGACCTGCCCGATCATGGCGTTGTAGCCGACGCTCGCGATCTCGTAGGCGACGGTCCCGATGCCGAGCAGGGCTGCGCCGAGCAGCAGGTACGGCTGGCTCGGCGCGACGAAGACCATGCCGCCGATCGACAGCGCGACGCCGATCGTGGCGATGAGGACCGACCGGCGGCGGTGTCCGGACGAGTCCGCGAGCCGCCCCATGGCCGGTGCCACCAGGGCCACGACGATCCCCGCGATGGTCAGTGCGGTGGACACGACGGCCGCGTTGTGCGCGAGCTCACGTTCCACGATCGCCTTGCCGGCCGCGGACGTGTCGCCGACGAGCGCCGGGTCCACGAACGCCCGGCTGGCCAGGTACGTGCTGAACACGAAGGTGGTGACGACCGCGTTGAACGCGGCGGAACCCCAGTCCCAGAGCGCCCAGGAGACGAGCGCGCGCCGGTCGGTGCGCTGCGGCACGACGGCGGCCGGTGAAGCGGTCATGCGCGAACCGTAGCGCGTCCCGGTGACGCGGCGGTGGCCCCGTTCCGGGTCACGTGCCGGACGGGAGGCGCGGGGCGGCCCGGCCCCGCGCCTCCAGTCCGCACCGTGCGTGCGTCGTCACCCCGTGCGCGCTTCCACGCACCGTGCCCGGCGGCAACGCCGCACCAGGCGGCCAACACCGCACCATCCGACAGGCCGTGCACCCTGCGGGACGGGAGGCGCGGGGCGGCCTGGCCCCGCGCCTCCCGTCCGCACCGTGCGTGCGTCGCCACCCGGTGCGAGCTTCCGCGCACCGTGCCCGGCGGCAACGCCGCACCAGGCGGCCAACACCGCACCGTCCGACAGACCGCGCACCGTGCCGGACGGGAGGACCGGGGCGGCCTGGCCCCGCGCCTCCCGTCCACACCGTGCGTGCGTCCTCACCCGGTGCGAGCTTCCGCGCACCGTGCCCGGCGGCAACGCCGCACCAGGCGGCCAACACCGCACCGTCCGACAGGCCGCGCACCGTGCCGGACGGGAGGACCGGGGCGGCCTGGCCCCGCGCCTCCCGTCCGCACCGTGCGTGCGTCGTCACCCGGTGCGAGCTTCCGCGCACCGTGCCCGGCGGCAACGCCGCACCAAGCGCGCAACGCGGCCCGGGCCGGCGAAACCCGCACCGTGCCCGCTCAGGCGGGGACGCCGCCGGGGTAGACGACGGACTTGAGCGACTCCGGGTCGGTGTCGCTCTCGAGGGCCTCGCGGACGTCGTCGAGCCCGAAGCGGCCGGTGACGAGCGAGTCGAGGTCGACCTGCCCGGACGCGACCAGCTCGATGGCGACCGGCCACGTGTTCGTGTACCGGAAGATCCCGGTGACCGTGACCTCGAGGTTCTGGATGTGCTCGACCGGCAGCGTCATCTCGGAGTTGCCGAGCCCGACCAGCACCGCTGCACCCGCCGGACCGACCGCCTTGATGCCGTCCGACACCGCTCGGGGTGCGCCGCTGGCGTCGATGAACGCGTCGACGGGGACGATGTCGGACGCGACGGACACGGCGGTGGGGTCGACGACCTCGGTGGCGCCGTACTCCAGGGCCCGCGCACGACGCTCCGGCACCAGGTCGCTGACGACGATGCGCGACGCACCGAAGGCCTTCGCGACCTGGGCGCAGATGATGCCGATGGGACCCGCGCCGGCGATGAGCACCGACGAACCGGGGACGATGCCGGCCTTGCGGACGGCGGCGATGCCGACGGACAGGGGCTCGAGGAGCGCGCCGGCCTCGAACGAGACGGCGTCGGGCAGGACGTGCGCGAACTCGGCCTCGATGGTGACGAACTCGGTGAAGGCCCCGTCGACCGGCGGCGTCGCGTAGAAGCGCATGTGCGGGCAGAGGTTGTAGCGGCCGGCCAGGCACTGCGCGCAGCGGTGGCAGGGGCGCTGCGGCTCGATGGCCACGCGCTCCCCCACGCGGGACGGGTCGACGCCCTCGCCGACGGCCTCGATCGTGCCGGAGAGCTCGTGCCCGAGGACGAGGGGCTCCTCGACGACGAAGTCGCCGATGCGGCCGTGGCGGAAGTAGTGCACGTCGGAGCCGCAGACACCCACGGCGGCGACCCGGACGAGCACGTCGCCGGGGTCGACAGCGGGGACGGGGCGGTCCTCGACGGTGAGGTCCTGGGTGCCGAGCAGGACGCTGGTGCGCTGGGTGGAGGTCATGCGGTTCTCGCTTCCTCGGCCGCGTCGTCGCGGCCGGACGTGAGGGTGGTGGAGGGGGCGGCTGCGGGCGCCGAGGACATGGTCGCCGGTGCCGGTGCCGCCGGCATCGCGGCGTCGCGCAGCAGCACCGCGAAGCCGATCTCGGCGGCGCCACGGACCAGGACGTCACGGCCGAGTGCCGCCGGGACGATCCGGAGCCGATCGGTCATCGCGGCCATCGTCTGCGCCCGGACGTCGGTCTCGACCCGGTCGCCGACGTGCCCGAGCAGTGCACCGAGGAACCCGCCGAGCACGACGACCTCCGGGTCGACGGTGTGGATGGCGTTCCGCAGTGCGGTCGCGAGTGCGGTGACCTGTCGGTCGACGACCCGCTCGACCTCGGGCCGGCCCTCGGCGAGCGCCGCGGCGAGCGCGTCGAGGTCGTCCGGCGGGGTCCCGGTCACCGCGGTGAGGGCGGAGCGTGAGGCCTCGGTCTCCAGGCAGCCGACCGCACCGCAGTGGCAGCGGATCCCGTTCGCCGCGACGAAGGTGTGCCCGAGCTCGCCCGCGTACCCGTCGGCGCCGCTGAAGGGCCGGCCGGCGCTGACGATCCCACCGCCGATGCCGCTCGCGCCGCCGTTCAGGTACACGAGGTCGTCGACGCCGCGGGCGCTGCCGTACAGCCGTTCCGCCCAGGCGCCGAGGTTGGCGTCGTTCGCGGCCCGGACCGGCAGCCCCAGGCGTTCCGCGAGCGGTGCGGCGAGGGGTTCGTCACGCCAGCCGAGGTGCGGGGCGTCGCGCACGGTGCCGTCCTCGACCCGCACGATGCCGGGCACGGCGACGCCGACCCCGACGATCCGGGCCGCCGGTCCGGTGCGGGCAAGGAGTGCTGCGAGGACCCGGGCGACGGCGTCGATCGCCTGCGCCGCGGTGGGCACGGTGGTCTGCGGCTCGACCAGCCGGTCGCGGACGGTGCCGTCGAGGCCGACGAGGGCGACCCCGACGGCGTCGATCTCGACCGTGACCGCGGCGGCGAGGACGTCGGCGGACGCCCGGACGACCCCGCTCGGCCGTCCGACACCGGCACCGGGGGTGCCCGCGGCGGGGGTCTCCTCGTGCACGAGCCCGGCGTCGACGAGTTCCCCGACGAGCGCGAGGATCGTCGAGCGGTTCAGGCCGGTGCGCCGGGTGAGCTCGGCGCGGGTGACGGGGCCGTCCTCGTGGACGAGCCGGAGGACGCGCGCGGCGTTGCCCGGCGTCGCCGTGGGCTGCCGTGCCATGGGTCCTCCTCGGTGGTGGGTGGGGTCCTGGGTCGTGGTCGGCCGGTCAGCGCGACTGCGAGAACGCGGCGTCGAACGAAGCGTCCGGCGGCGCGATGGTACCGAGCTGCCGGACGAACGCCAGCGCCTCGGGCCCGCCGACGAGCCGGTCCATGCCGGCGTCCTCCCACTCGACGCTGGTCGGGCCGGCGTACCCGATGTGGTTCAGCACGCGGAACACCCGCTCCCACGGCACGTCCCCGTGGCCGGCGGTGACGAAGTCCCACCCGCGCCGGGGGTCGCCCCACGGCAGGTGGGAGGACAGCCGACCGTTGCGCCCGTCGAGCTGCTTCACCGACTCCTTGCAGTGCACGTGGTACACCCGGTCGGCGAAGTCGAGCAGGAACGCCGCGGGGTCGAGGTCCTGCCAGACGAAGTGCGACGGGTCGAAGTTGAACCCGAACGCCGGCCGGTCGCGGAACACCTCGAGGGTCCGCGCAGCGGTCCAGTAGTCGTAGGCGATCTCGGACGGGTGCACCTCGAGTGCGAACCGGACCCCGACCTCCTCGAAGACGTCGAGGATCGGTGACCAGCGGTCGTGGAAGTCCTGGTACCCGGCGTCGATCATCCCCGGGGGCACGGGCGGGAACCCGGCGACGGTCTTCCAGATCGACGAGCCGGAGAAGCCCGTGACGGTGTCCACGCCGAGCGCCGCGGCGGCACGGGCGGTCCACTGCAGTTCCTCGGCCGCACGCTGCCGCACGCCCTCGGGGTCGCCGTCGCCCCACACGTGCGGCGGGACGATGTCCTCGTGCCGCTGGTCGATGGGGTCGTCGCACACGGCCTGGCCGACCAGGTGGTTGGCGATCGTCCAGACCTGCAGCCCGTTGCGTTCCAGGATCGCCTTGCGCTCGGCGACGTACGAGGGATCCGTCGCGGCGCGCCGGACGTCCAGGTGGTCACCCCAGCAGGCGATCTCCAGCCCGTCGTAGCCCCACTCGCCGGCGAGCCGGGCGACCTCCTCGAAGGGCAGGTCGGCCCACTGTCCGGTGAACAGGGTGACCGGCCGGGAGGCCCGGGTCGTCTCCGTCGTGTCGCTCGCGTCCGTCGTCGTCATCGTCGTCGTCCTTCTTCGCGGTGGTCGGGTTCCGTCACCAGGATCCGGGTGCGGACCCGGCGGGGACGGTGGCGGGTCGCTCGACGCGCGAGTGCACGTCGACGACCGAGTGGTCTCGGGCGGCGGCGGAGACCGCCTCCATGACTTCGAGCACGTGGAACGCGAGGTCACCGGAGGCTCGGTGCGGCCGGTCCGTCGCGATCGCGTGGGCCATGTCGGCGAGGCCGTAGCCGCGGCCGGCGTCGGCGTACCCGGCGGCGACCGGCAGGTCGCGCCACGAGCGGTCGTCGGCGGTGGCGATCGACACGGTGTCCGAGAACCGGTTCGGGTCCGGGACGCCCAGGGTGCCGGCGGTGCCGTACACCTCGAACAGCGGGGCGCGGGTTGCCCAGACCTCGAACGAGACGGTCACGGTGGAGACCACGCCGCCCTCGTGCTCGAGGATCGCGACGACGTGGGTGTCGATGTCGACCGGGATCGACGTGCCGGCGTTCGGTCCGGTCGCGATCGTCCGTTCGCGGGTGGAGCGGGTCGCGCTGCCGCTGACCCGGACGACCGGCCCGAAGAACGTGACGAGGCTGGTCAGGTAGTACGGCCCCATGTCGAGGAGCGGTCCGCCGCCAGGCTGGTAGTAGAACGCCGGCGCGGGGTGCCAGAGCTCGTGCCCGGGGGCGCTCCAGGCGACGGCGGCACCGACCGGGGTGCCGATCGCGCCGTCGTCGAGGGCGGCCCGTGCGGTCTGGATGCCGGTGCCGAGGACGGTGTCCGGGGCACTGCCGACGCGCAGGCCGGCGGCGCGGGCTGCTTCGAGCACCGGTGCGGCCTCGGCGGTGGACATCGCGAGCGGCTTCTCGCCGTAGACGTGCTTGCCGGCGGCGAGAGCCCGGGTGGCGATGTCGGCGTGCGCGGCCGGGATCGTCAGGTTGAGCACCACGTCGACGTTGTCGGCGGCGAGCAGGTCGTCCACGGTGGTGCCGCGAACGCCCTGTGCCGCACCGACCTGCTGGGCACGGGCGACGTCGAGGTCGGCGACCGCCACGAGCGACAGCCCGGGCAGCGCCGGGAAGTGCTCGAAGTACTGCTGGCTGATGACCCCGACGCCGACGACACCGACGCGGAGCACCCCTTCGTTCACCGTGCTGCCCACAGGAGTCCCCGTTCGATGATGGTGCGGAGTGGCTGCGACTCGACGACCTCGAGGCGGTGCCCTGGTGCGGAGACGAACACGCGGCCCTCGCCCCACTGCCGTGTCCAGATCGCCGGTGCGGTGACCGGTCGGTTCCAGGCGTCGAAGTCGCGCGCGTCCTGGGTGGTGGTCGCGAGGACGTCGTTGTACTCGTCGGACAGCACCCAGTACTGCTCGGTGACGAGGTCGAAGTCCTCGATGCCCTGCGTGATCGGGTGTTCGTGCCCGAGGTCGGTGAGGTGCACCGTGTAGGGGATGTAGTTGTCGGACTGTTCCCCGACGCGCTCGTCGGGGTGCTTGCCGGCGTGGTGGGCGAACTGGCCACCGACCATGTGCAGGTAGTCGGCGGTGTTCCGGAACGCGTCCGCGATGCCGCCGTGCCAGCCGGCCAGTCCGGCGCCGCCCAGGACCGCGCGCTGCAGCCCGGCGAACTCGTCGTCGGCGATGGTCGACATCGTGACGACCTGCACGATCAGGTCGACCTCGTCCATGACGGCGGCGTCGGCGTAGACGGCCGTCGAGTCCGACACCCGGACCTCGAACCCGTTCTCGCGCAGGAACGGGACGAACAGGTCGGTGGTCTCGACGGGCTGGTGGCCGTCCCACCCGCCGCGGACGACGAGCGCCTGGCGGGTCTGCTCGGCGGCGCTCACGACGTCGCCGTCCAGGTGCTGCCGGCGGCGGCGCTGCGTTCGACCGCGTCGAGGACCCGCTGTACGTGCAGGCCGTCGGCGAACGAGGGCGACGGGTCGGTGCCGGCGACGATCGCGTCGACGAAGTCCTTCACCTGGTGGCTGAAGGTGTGCTCGTACCCGATGAGGTGCCCGGTCGGCCACCACGCGGCCATGTAGGGGTGCTCGGGCTCGGTGACGAGGATGCGGCGGAACCCCTGCTCCCCCGCCGGGGCGTTCGACTCGTACAGCCGGAGCTCGTTCATCGCCTCGAGGTCGAACTGGATCGCGCCCTCGGACCCGCTGATCTCGAGCGTCAGACCGTTCTTCCGCCCGGTCGCGTAGCGCGTGGCCTCGAACGTGCCGATCGCACCGTCGGCCGCGCCACCGTCGAGCCGCGCGGTGAAGAACGCGGCGTCGTCGACGGTGACCTGCCCGCGCTCGCTCGACGCGGTGCCGGAGAGCCCGACCCCCTCGGCCATCAGCGGACGCTCGGTCACGAAGGTCTCGAGTGTGCCGGACACGGTGGCGAGCGACGCGCCCGTGACGTGCTCGACCAGGTCGATGGCGTGCGCGCCGATGTCACCGAGCGCACCGGAGCCGGCGAGCGACTTGTCGAGGCGCCAGGTCATCGGGCCGTCCTCGTCCGCCAACCAGTCCTGCAGGTAGAGCGCGCGGACCTGGCGCACGGTGCCGATCCGTCCGTCCTGCATCAGCTGCCGCGCGAACGCGATGGCCGGCACCCGGCGGTAGCTGAACCCGACCATCGCCCGGACACCCTGTGCACGGGCGGCATCGGCGGCGGCGGTCATCGCCTCGGCCTCGGCGACGGTGTTCGCGAGCGGCTTCTCGCACAGGACGTGCTTGCCGGCCTGGAGCGCGGCGATCGCGATCTCGACGTGCGAGGACCCCGGGGACACGACGTCGACGACGTCGATGTCCGGATCGGCGACGACGGCACGCCAGTCGGTGGAGGCCGCCTGCCAGCCGTACTGCTGCCGAGCGGCCTCGGTGCGTTCGGGATCACGCCCGACGATCACCGCCATCTCCGGCTCGGCGCCGAGGTCGAAGAACCTCGGGGCGGTCCGCCACGCCTGTGAGTGTGCGGCTCCCATGAAGCCGTGCCCCACCATCGCGACCCGCAGTCGTTGCTGCACCGTCGACTCACTTGCCATCCGCTCGCTCCTTTGCGATCACGTGCTTGCCACAGCCAACACTACCGCTTATGTTGGGCGCGGCAACATTTTGTTTCGACGACGAACGGTGACCACCATGGCAACGACGCCCACCCGTGCAGACAAGTTCTCCTTCGGTCTCTGGACCATCGGCTACAACGGCTCCGACCCCTTCGGCGGGCCGACCCGACCCGCCCTCGACGTGGTCGAGGCGGTCGAGAAGCTCGACGAGCTCGGGGCCTACGGCCTGACCTTCCACGACGACGACCTGTTCGCGTTCGGTTCCACCGACGCCGAACGCCAGACCCAGATCGACCGCCTCAAGGGCGCGCTCGAGTCGACCGGCCTCGTCGTGCCGATGGTCACGACGAACCTGTTCTCCGCCCCGGTCTTCAAGGACGGCGGCTTCACCTCGAACGACCGCCAGGTCCGCCGCTTCGCGCTCCGCAAGGTGCTCCGCAACATCGACCTCGCCGCCGAGCTCGGCGCGTCGACGTTCGTGATGTGGGGTGGCCGCGAAGGCTCCGAGTACGACAGCGCCAAGGACGTGCAGGCCGCGCTCGAGCGCTACCGCGAGGCCGTCAACCTGCTCGCCCAGTACGTCACCGACAAGGGCTACGGCATCCGGTTCGCCATCGAGCCGAAGCCGAACGAGCCCCGCGGCGACATCCTCCTGCCGACCCTCGGCCACGCGATCGCCTTCACCGAGACGCTCGAGCGCCCGGAGATGTTCGGCATCAACCCCGAGGTCGGCCACGAGCAGATGGCGGGCCTGAACTTCACGGCCGGCATCGCCCAGGCGCTCTACCAGGGCAAGCTCTTCCACATCGACCTCAACGGCCAGCGCGGCATCAAGTACGACCAGGACCTGGTGTTCGGTCACGGCGACCTGCAGAACGCGTTCTCGCTCGTCGACCTGCTCGAGCACGGCGCCCCGCAGGGCGGCCCGGCGTACGACGGCCCCCGCCACTTCGACTACAAGCCCAGCCGCACCGAGGACATCACCGGTGTCTGGGACTCCGCATCGGCCAACATGCGCATGTACCTGCTCCTCAAGGAGCGTGCGCAGGCGTTCCGCGCCGACCCCGAGGTGCAGGCAGCGCTCGAGGCCTCCAAGGTCGGCGAGCTGTCGACGCCGACGCTGAACGACGGCGAGTCGTACGACACGTTCCTCGCCGACCGTTCGGCCTACGAGGACTTCGACGCCGACGCGTACTTCGGCGGCAAGGGCTTCGGCTTCGTTCGTCTGCAGCAGCTCGCCATCGAGCACCTGATGGGCGCGCGGAATTGAAGGCAGACGCGCCAGCGGCTGCATTCCGCGCGCTGAGGCGGCCTGCCGCCGAGGGGGCTGACCTGGTCGCCGGCGTCGACTCGTCGACCCAGTCCTGCAAGGTCACCATCCGTGACGCCGCGACCGGTGCGGTCGTCCGCGAGGGACGCGCGTCCCACCCGGACGGCACCGCCGTCGACCCCCGTCACTGGTGGGACGCGCTCGGTGCCGCCGTCGCGGACGCCGGCGGCCTCGACGACGTCGGTGCCGTCGCCATCGCCGGGCAGCAGCACGGCATGGTCGCGCTCGACGCCGACGGCCGCGTCGTCCGCGACGCCCTGCTCTGGAACGACGTCCGCAGTGCGGACGCGGCCGCGCAGATGGTCGACGAGCTCGGCCAGGAGGCGTGGGTCGCCCGGACGGGGCTGGTGCCGGTCGCGTCGTTCACCGGTACTAAGCTGCGGTGGCTCCGTGACGCGGAGCCCGAGAACGCGGCCCGCGTCGCGGCCGTGGCGCTCCCCCACGACTGGCTGTCGTGGCGGCTCCGCGGGTACGGACCGGCGGACGAGAGCCCGCTCGGCCCCGACCTCGACGCCCTGGCGACGGATGCGTCCGACGCCAGCGGCACGGGGTACTGGGACCCGGTGCGCCGCGAGTACGACCCGGAGCTGTTCGAGCTCGCGCTCGGGCGGCCGATGCGTCCGGCGTCGATGGGTGACGACGACGCCGTGGTCGTGCCCCGCGTGGTCGCTCCCGACGAGGCGATGGGCACCCTGTCCACCGACGTCGAGCTGCCCGGCGGCGCGGTCGCCCGGTCCGGCCTCGTCGTCGGTGCCGGACTCGGCGACAACGCCGGGGCAGCGCTCGGCCTGGGTCTCGGCCCGGGTGACGTCGCGGTGTCCCTCGGTACGAGCGGCACGGTCTTCGGGGTCAGCGACGCCGAGGTGCGTGACCCGAGCGGGACCGTGGCGGGCTTCGCCGACGGGACCGGGTCGCGCCTCCCGATCGTCACGACGCTCAACGCGGCCCGCGTGCTCGAGGTGATCGGCGGCCTGCTCGGCGTCGACCACGACGCACTCGGCGAGCTGGCGCTGCAGGCGCCGGCCGGGGCCGACGGCCTCGTGCTGGTGCCGTACTTCGTCGGCGAGCGCACGCCCAACCGGCCGGACGCGACCGCATCGCTGCTCGGCATGACGCCGGCGACCACCGACCGGGCGCACCTGGCCCGGGCGGCCGTCGAGGGCATGCTCTGCGCCCTCGCCGACGGACTGGCCGCGGTGCAGGACACCGGCGTGACCGTCGAGCGGCTGCTGCTCATCGGCGGCGCGGCGCGGAACCCGGCGGTCCGTGCCGTCGCCGCGCAGGTGTTCGGCCGTGACGTCCTGGTGCCCGAGCCCGGTGAGTACGTCGCCGCGGGTGCTGCGAAGCAGGCCGCGTGGGCCCTCACCGGCGCACTGCCGACGTGGGACACCGCGACGACCAACGTGCCGTCCGACCCGCACCCCGAGGTGCTCGAGCAGTACCGCGCCGCGGCGCGCTGACCGACGCACCGGATCCGACACTCCCCGCCCCCGGCGCCCTCCAGCAGGGCGCCGGGGGCATCATCGTCCCCGGAGGACCCCCATGCCACTGACCGACCTGCCCCTCGACGCGCTCCGCACCCACCGCTCGGACGTCCGTCGTCCCGCCGACTTCGACGCCTTCTGGGCGGACACGATCGCCGCTGCACGGACCGCGGGCGAGGGCATCGAGGTGACCCTCGTGCCGGCCGAGACCCCGGTGACCGGGCTCGTCGTCGAGGACCTGACGTTCCCCGGGTTCGCCGGTGATCCGGTGCGCGCGTGGGTCAACCGTCCCGTGACCGATGACCCGGGCGCACTGCCGGTCGTCGTCGAGTTCCTCGGCTACGGCGGTGGCCGTGGTCGCCCGGGCGAGCGCGTGCACTGGGCCCTCGCCGGCTACGTGCACGTCGTGATGGACACCCGCGGCCAGGGCTCCGGGTGGGCCGGCGGTGACACCCCGGACCCGCACGGCTCCGCACCGCACGCCAGCGGCTGGATGACGAGCGGCATCGGCTCGCCCGCCGACCACTACTACCGCCGCGTCTACACCGACGGCGTGCGGCTCGTCGAGGCGGTGCGCACGCTGCCCGGGGTCGACCCCGAGCGCATCGCCCTGACCGGCGGCAGCCAGGGCGGCGGCATCACGATCGCCGCAGCGGCCCTGGTCGAGGCACACGTCGGACCGGTCGCCGCGGTGCTGCCCGACGTGGCGTTCCTGGCCGACTGGCGGAACGGCACCGACGTCGCGGTCGGCGGGCCGTACCTGGAGCTCGCGCAGTACCTCGCCGTCCACCGCAACGCGGCCGACACCGTGTGGGCGACCGCCGCGTACCTGGACGGGGTGAACCACGCCGCCGGCATCACCGCCCCGGCGCTGTTCTCGGTCGCGCTGATGGACGACGTCGTGCCGCCGCGCACGACCTTCGCCGCGTTCAACGCCCTCGGCTCCACCGACCGCGAGATCGTCGTGTACCCGTACAACGGACACGAGGGTGGCGGCTTCCGGCACTGGGAGCGTCAGGCGGCGTTCCTGGCGGACCGCTTGCGCTGACGGACGTCGGGCGCCAGGGGTCAGGTGCTCGTCTGGAGCGTCTTCTTCGGGTACTCGTCGAAGCGCTGGAAGTACGTGCTCGAGAACCGCCCCATGTGGCGGAAGCCCCACCGGTGCGCGACCTCGGCCACCGTCGTCTGCGCACCGTCGGCGAGCTGGAGCGCGATCCGGACCCGGTCGAGGCGGACCTGCAGCAGGTACGTCATGGGGCTCACGCCGACGTGCTGCACGAAGTTCTCCTGCAGCGTGCGGGAGCTGACCCCGACGGCCCCGCAGACGTCCGCGAGCTGGAGCGGCCGGTCGCAGTGCTCCGCGAGCCAGGCCTGTGCGAGCTGCACGGTGTTCACCGTCCGGCGGACCGGCGATGCGTCGGGTTCGGCGTCCGTCCCGCCGAAGGCCCGCAGCACGGACTCGGCCAGCAGCACCTGTGCCGACAGGTGCCCGCCCGGGTTGCGGTCGGGGTGCAGCGCGTTGACGGCGACCGCATCGATGCGGGCGAGCAGCTGGGACACCTCGGCCTCGGTCGGGCGGGATCGCAGTCGGCCGGCGAAGCGGTGGTCGAACACGACCCCGTTCACGGCGTCGAGGAAGCCGCGGTCGACCCGCAGGACCTGGACGGTCCCCGCCGGCACGAGCAGCGTGAACGGCCGGTCCGTCGGCAGGAGCACCGGCACACCGGGCCGGGTGGGCGCGTCGTCGTCGACCCGCAGGCACCCCGCGGTCGACCACGCCAGCACCGGTGTGCCGTCCGGCGTGAACGAGGCGGCGGTGGTCGTCGACACCGCCGATGACAGCAGTGCGACGTTGTGGTGGCGCACCGTCCGGTGGCGGAACGCGAACCGGTCGGTGGGTGCGAACCGGACGTCGCGACCGTCGTACACGGCACGCACCGTCCGGACGGCGTCCGCGGGGGTCCGGCCGCACCGCTCGGCGGTCCGGGGCGCGTTGCCGACGGCGACCCGCGGGACGGTGTCGCTGCTCACTGGCCCGACCCTCGCCGGGCGCGGAGGTCCGCGAAGGTGAACCGCTCGCGGTCGACGTCGTCCTCGGACTGCACGATCCACCCGCGTCGGGCAGCGCGTGCCCGAGCCCGGTAGGAGGTGATGTGGACCGGGGCGACCCCCGGTGCACGCTCGTAACCACTCATCAGATCCTCCGATCTGTCCCCGTGCCTCCGACCCTGTTCGGAGGGGGACAGTTTGAGTACCTCTTGGACGATAAGCGCCCTCACCGGGGGCCACAATGGCCCCCGAACGGGTGCGATCCACATCCGCGCACGCCGGATAACGGCGGCGTCGTGGCGTCGGAGGCCGATCGGCCCGACCGACTCGTACCCTCCACGTATGGACCAGGCACCGACCACGGCGAGTGGTCCCGAGCACGGCGGAGCACGGCTGTCCCGCACCGTGCACGAGGCGCTGCGGTTCGTGCACGCCCACGCCCGCGAAGCGATCTCCGTACCGGACATCGCCGCCGCCGCACACCTGTCGACCCGCGGCCTGCAGAGCGCGTTCCGACGGGAGCTGCAGACCTCACCCGCGTCGTACCTGCGCGGGGTGCGGCTCGAGGGCGTCCGCCGCGACCTGCTGTCGATGACACCGGCCGACCGTCGCACCATCGCGGACGTCGCCAAGCACTGGCACTTCAGCAACGCCGGCCGGATGGCGGCCGAGTACCGCGCCGCCTTCGGCACCGCACCGTCGGCGGCGCTCCGGTCGTTCGACCCGGAGGACCCGGACCCCCGCGCCACGTCGGACCTCGCCGGGTCCCCGGGCGAGGGATCACGCTTCCGGATCGTGCTCGACTGCGAGGTGGAGGTCGACGACGCCGACGCGGCCTTCGCCCATGCCCTGCGCCGCGCCCAGGGCGACGACCGCCCCTGGCACGGCTACGACCCCGACGGCAGCACGGCGGACGTCGTCGCGTTCCTGCTGGCGAACGCCGTCCGCGGAGTCGCCGGGGACACCTCCGGCATCCGGCTGCGTGCGGTCAACCCGATGCTGCGGGCTCCGGACGAGCACGGCGGGTACCCGTCCGCCGAGCTCCCGCCGTGGTCGGCACCGGCCGTCCCGCCGTCGGGCATCGGCCCGGACCGGGACTGATCACGCCGTCGATGGACGGAATGCGCCACGCTTCGTGGATCCGCGGGAGGATGGACGCCGCGGGCCCGGCACGTGCGGCGGGCCCCGGCGAACGGAAGGCAGCGCCATGGGCCAGCTCATCTACGACTCCCAACCCCTCGAACTCCGCCTTGACGACCGTGCCCTCACGCACCTGCAGATCGTCATCGTGAACCTCATCCGCCGCGGGGAGAGCTTCGTGTTCTCGTGGAAGGACGACCCCGCCGTCGGGGGCGGCCGCAGCAGCATCTGGATCCACCCGTACTGCGGACTGCACTTCAAGTTCGCCGGCGGCAAGTCCCCGAGCGTGAACCGCTCGTGGCTCGACGAGCTCTACGCGAGCGCGGCGAGCGGCTCCGGCCTCGTCCTGAGCCCGGAACCGACGGACGCCGAGGGCCCGGTCTCCGCCGACGACGTCGCCGGCGCCCCGCCGGCACGACCCACCACGACCATCAGCGCCTCCTGACCGGGGCGCCGACGACGCGCCCCGACCGGGCACGAACGACAGGATGCCCCTCCCCGTGACCACCACCCCGCGTCGACGCCGCTCCGCGCTGCTCGCCGCCACGCTCACCGCCGGACTCGCACTCGCCGGCTGCACGGCCCCGACCGCCGCCCAGGCCGACGGGTTCGACGTGACCGGTTTCCAGCCCGAGAACGCCGACACCGCCCTGGTGGACGCGGACGCCACCGCGATGGACGTGGTCGGCGTCGACGGCCTGCTGGTGAACCGCACCGGCACGAAGGTCACCGTCCCTTCGCGCGCCGCCAAGGCCCAGCGCAACCGGGCGCACGCGAACGGCCTCACCGCGCAGCTGCTCGTCAGCAACTACTCCGAGGCCGACGGGGACTTCAGCGAGCCGATCGCGCGGAAGCTGCTCACCTCGCCCGCGAACCGCGCCCGGGTCGTCCGATCGCTCGCCGCCGACGTGGCGACGGGCGGCTGGGACTCGGTCATGATCGACCTCGAGGCGCTGACCCCGGCCGAGAAGCCCGGTCTCACCGCCTTCGCCCGGGAGCTCCGGGCCGCCGTCGGCGACGACGTCCGGCTCGACATCGCCCTGTCCGCGTCGACCACCGCCGCCGGCTACGCCCGCCTCGGCTACGACGTGCGCGCCCTCCGCGCCCCGCTCGACCACCTGACGCTCATGGCCTACGACCAGCACGGCCCCTGGGAGCCGGACGCACCCGGCCCGGTCGGGTCGCTCGCGTGGTCGTCGAAGGCCGCCCGCGCGCTCGCGACCCTCGCTCCCGCCGACCAGATCGTGCTCGGTGTCGCCGGGTACGGCTACCACTGGAAGGGGAAGCGTCCGGCCGGTCAGCTCTCCGACGCCCAGGCCCGGCTCCGGGTCCGGAAGGCGGGCGCGACCGCCCGCTGGGACGCGACGGTCGGCGAGTGGACCGCGACCCTGCCGAGCGGTGAGGTGCTCTGGTGGTCCGACGCACGCTCGCTGCGCGAACGGGTCGCCCTGGCGGAGCGGCTCGGCCTGACGGGCGTCGCCGTCTGGTCGCTGGACCTGTCCGACCGGATCGAACCGGTCGGGTGATCCCGACCCGCTGACGGACAGGAGGCGCGGTGCGAGCCCGCACCGCGCCTCCTGTCCGTCACTCGGTCACGCCCAGGGCGCGTGGTCCGTCAGCAGGTCAGACGAGGGACCACTCCACCAGGCGGGGGTCGTCGAGGGTGACCTCGTGCACCGCGCCCGTGACCGCGACGGTGGCGCGCTCCGTGGCGGTGCCGGGGACGGGGTGTCGGACCGGCCCGTCGCCCGAGGCGACGATCCCACCCGCTGCCACCGGGCCTCCCGGCCGGGACGCCGCCGCGTGCGACGCGACCCAGACCTGCACGTCGCCGGGCTCGACGACCTTGCGCATCCGACGGTCGGTGAACGCGAAGCGTTGCACCGGGACGCGGAAGCGGACCCGCGCGGACTCCCCCGCGGCGAGCGCGACCCGCGCGTACCCGAGGAGCTGCACCTCGGGCCTGGTGACGCTGCCGTGCACGTCGTGCCCGTAGAGCTGCACGACGTCCTCGCCGGCACGGGACCCGGTGTTCCGGACCGTCACCGACGCGGTGAAGACGCCGTCGGATCGGACGTCCGGGTCGACGACGAGCTCCTCGTAGGCGAAGTCGGTGTAGCCGAGGCCGAAGCCGAACGGCCGCACCGGCGTCGAGTCGGCGGCCGTGACGTCGGACGGACCGCCGAGCCGCGGGTGCAGGTACGTGAACGGCTGCGCGCCGGCGGACCGGGGCAGGGACAGTGGCAGCCGGCCCGAGGGCGAGGCCGCGCCGGTCAGCAGGTCGGCGATCGCCAGCCCGCCGCCCTCGCCCGGGAAGAACGCCTGCACGACCGCGGCCGGACGCGGTTGGTCGCCGTCGAGCGCCCAGCCGATCGCGTACGGCCGGCCGGTCAGCAGCACCATCACCGTGGGGGTGCCGGTCGCGACGACGGCCTCGACCAGCTCGCGCTGCACGCCGGGCAGGTCGAGCGACTCGGTGTCGTTGCCCTCGCCGACCGTGCCGCGGCCGAAGAGTCCGGCCTGGTCGCCGACGACGACCACCGCGACGTCCGAGGCGGCGGCCACGGCGACCGCGTCGGCGAAGCCGGCCCGGTCGTCGCCCGTGACGCCGCAGCCCGCGGCGAAGCGGACCGCCGACGGGCCGAGGGCCCGGGCGACGGCTTCGCGGACGGTGGGGATCGCGAAGCCGAGCGGCAGGTCGGGGTGCGAGGCGAGCACGTGGTTGGCGAACGAGTAGCAGCCCTGCAGGGCCTCGGCGCGGTCGGCGTTCGGGCCGATGACCGCGACGGAGGCCTCCGGTGCGAGCGGGAGGACGGGGGTGGTGCCGTCGACGGTGGCGCTGCCGCTGTCGGCGGTGCCGCTGTCGTTCGACAGCAGCACGAGCGACTTCGCCGCCAGTTGGCGTGCGAGTGCCTGGTGCAGCGGGGTGTCGAGGTCGATCCCGGTGGGGGCGTCCTCGGCGAACGCGTCCGGTTCGAGCAGGCCGAGCCGCTCCTTCTGCCGGAGCACCCGGAGCACGGCACGGTCGACGAGTGCCTCGTCCACCTGCCCGCTGCGGACCCGCTCGACCAGCGGCGCGAGGTACGCGTCACCGGTCGGGAGCTCGACGTCGATGCCGGCCTCGAGCGCCAGCGCCGCGGCCTCGCCACGGTCGGCGGCGATGCCGTGCATGACCTCGAGGAACGCCACCGAGAAGTAGTCCGCGACGACCGTGCCGTCGAAGCCGAGCCGGTCGCGGAGCAGGTCGGTGAGCAGCTCGCCACTCGCCGCGACGGGCACGCCGTCGATCTCGGCGTACGAGTTCATGACGCTCCGAGCGCCGCCGTCGCGCAGCGCCATCTCGAACGGCGGCAGGTAGACGTCGGCGACCTCGCGGGCCCCGGCGTGCACGGGGGCGTGGTTCCGCCCCGCCTGCGACGCCGAGTAGCCGAGGAAGTGCTTCAGCGTCGCGTCGACCCCGGCGGACTGCAGGCCACGCACGTACGCGGTGCCGACCGTGCCGACCAGGTAGGGGTCCTCGGCGATGCACTCGTCGACCCGCCCCCAACGCGGGTCGCGGATCACGTCGAGCACCGGTGCGAGCCCCTGGTGGACGCCGAGCTGGCGCATGGACGCACCGATCGCGGCGCCGACCTGCTCGACGAGTTCCGGGTCGAACGACGCGCCCCACGCCAGCGGGGTCGGGAACGTCGCGGCCTTCCACGCGGCGAGGCCGGTCAGGCACTCCTCGTGGACGAGCGCCGGGATCCCGAGCCGGGTCTCGCGCTGCAGGCGGCGCTGTTCGGCCCAGAGCCAGGCAGCACGTTCGTCGGGTTCGACGGGGCGGGTGCCGTAGACGCGGGTGAACTGCCCGATGCCGTCGCGGGTGATGTCCGCCAGGGTGCTGCCCTGCTGCACGGCCGCCATCTCGCCCTGCATGGGGGCGACGACGCCGTTCTGGTCGAGCCAGTAGCCGACGAGCTGGGCGACCTTCTCGTCGAGGGTCATCACGGCGAGCAGGGCGTCGGCGCGGGGTCCGGCGGTGGTCGCGGTCGCGTCGGTCGCCGTCGCCGTCGCGGTCGCGTCCGTCGCGGCTGCGTCCGTCGCGGTCGTCGCGTCCGTCGTGCTGTCGGCCTGGAGGCGCGGATCGCGTCCGGCGGTCCGCGTCGCGTCGGTCGCGGTCACCCCTTCACCGCCCCGGTCAGGCCGCCGACGATGCGGCGCTGGAAGATCGTGAAGAACACGAGCGCCGGGATCATCGACATCGAGGTGAACGCGAGCACCTTGGCGGTGTCGACGGAGTACTGCGACGAGAACGACTGGACCCCGAGCGGCAGCGTGTACGCGGCCTCGTTGTTCAGGATGAACAGCGGCAGGATGTAGCTGTTCCAGCTGGCGATGAACGCCAGGATGCCGACCGTGACGACGCCGGGCAGCGACAGCGGCACGACCATCCGGAAGAAGAACCCGAGACGGCTCGCTCCGTCGATCGACGCCGCCTCCTCGAGCTCGTCGGGGATCGCCCGCAGGAACGGCACCAGGATGATGACGGTGGTCGGCAGCGCGAACGCGATCTGCGGCAGGATCACGCCGGCCAGGCTGTTCGTCAGACCGAGGTCCTTGACGAGCAGGTACAGCGGGGTGATCGCGACGGTGATCGGGAACATCAGACCAGCAGCGAACAGGGCGTACAGCGCCCCGCGGCCGGCGAACCGGTAGCGGGCGAGCACGAAGCTCACCATCAGCCCGAGCACGACGACCCCGAGGGTGGTCGTGACGGCGCTGATCGTGGAGTTGCCGAGCTGCTGCCAGAAGATGCCGCTGGACAGCACGGACCCGTAGTTGCCGAACTCGAACGGTGCCGGCAGCCCGGCGGGGCTCGTGGTGATCTGCGAGTTGGTCCGGAAGCCGCCCAGCACGATGTACAGCACGGGTGCCAGGTTGGCGGCGACGAACAGGATCGCGACGACGTAGGTCAGCGGGTTCGCGCGTCCGATCGCGGCACTGGACCGGCGCTCCCGCACGGCCCGGCGCCCGGGGGCGACGATGCTCGTGGTGGCCATCAGTTCTTCCTCTCGGTGAGTGCACCCGCGGTGTCGCGGCGGAGCACGAAGCGCTGGTAGATCAGGGCGACCACGAGCGAGATCACGAACATCACGACCGCGACGGCGCTGCCGAAGCCGAAGTTGCCCGAGGTCCGGCCGTTGGCGACCATGTACGTCGCCATCGTCGAGGTGCCCGCGGTCGACGCGATGTACTGCCCCCAGATGATGTAGACGAGGTCGAACAGCTGCAGCGAGCCGATGATCGACAGGAACGCCCAGATGCGGATCGTCGGACCGAGCAGCGGCAGCGTGATGCGCCGCTGGATCTGCCAGTAGCCGGCGCCGTCGATGGCGGCGGCCTCGAACAGTTCCTCGGGGATGCTCTGCAGGCCGGCGAGGAACAGGATCACCGCGAAGCCGATGTACTTCCACGAGATGATCACGAGCAGCGTCCAGATGGCGATGTCGGGGTTCGACAGCCAGTCCGCACGGAGTCCGCCCAGGCCGATGCTCTGGAACAGGTCGTTCACGGCGCCGTTCGACTGGAGCATCAGGCTCCACCCGGTGCCGACGATCACCTCGGAGATGACGTACGGCACGAAGACGAGCACGCGGACGAGCCCGCGGCCGTGCATCTTCTGGTTGAGCAGCAGCGCGAGCACGATCGCGATCGGCCCCTGCAGCACCAGCGAGAGCACGACGATGAAGCCGTTGTGCATCAGGACCGCGTGGAACGCCTTGTCCTGGAAGATGATCAGGTAGTTCTGCAGCCCGACGAAGTCGGTGGGTGGGCCGTAGCCCTGCCACTTGAAGAACCCGTAGTAGGCGGCGAGCGCCACGGGCAGGATCACGAACGTGACGAAGACGATGACCGCGGGTCCGGCGAGGACCGCGATCTCGACGCGCTTCCGCCAGTCCGCGATGCGGCGCTTGGTCCGCCGACCGGCGGGGAGCGGCGAACCGCTCCCCGCTGGGGACGTCCCCGCGGCCGTGTCCGACCCGGTGGTCGGAGTCGTACCGAGCGAGGTGTCGAGGGTCATGCTCAGCCCTTGGCCGCAGCCTGGTTGGTGGTCTCGACGATGTCCTTCGCGCTGCCCTTGTCGGCGAGCAGGTCGACGACGCTGGTGTTCAGCGCGTTGCCGACGTTCTGGCCGTACAGGGTGTCGAGGTACTGCGAGACGAACGGGGCCTCCTGGTAGGCGGCCAGGGCCGACTTCAGGTAGTCCGAGTCGACGACCGACTGGGCCTCCTTGTTGACCGGGATGGCGTTGAAGGCCTTGTAGTAGGCCTCCTGGTTGTCCTTCTGCACGATGAAGTTCAGGAAGTCGGTGCACGCCTTCTTCGGGGCCTGTGCCGAGCAGGAGTTGCCGTCGACACCACCCATCATCGACTTCGGGTCACCCTTGCCACCGTCGATCGCGGGGAAC
This sequence comes from Curtobacterium sp. MCLR17_059, assembly GCF_003234665.1. Classification (NCBI taxonomy): domain Bacteria; kingdom Bacillati; phylum Actinomycetota; class Actinomycetes; order Micrococcales; family Microbacteriaceae; genus Curtobacterium; species Curtobacterium sp. MCLR17_059. The sequence continues at coordinate 233,268 of NZ_QKSU01000004.1, forward strand.
GGGAACCAGCCGAGGTCGGGCAGCGGCTTGGCGTCCGGCGTCAGCGACGCGATCACGCCCGGGTCCCACGCGCCCATGAGCTCCATGGCGGCCTTGTGGTTGGCGAGGAGACCGGCCGAGCTGCCGGCGCCCTGCTGTGCGGCGGTGGTCAGGAAGCCGTTGTTGAAGGGCTTGGTGGCGTTGAAGTCCTCGAGCTGCTCGCCGGCCTTCGTCCAGCAGGCGTTGTCGAACTTCAGCGACTTCGCCGTGTCCTCGAGGGTCTTCTGGCTGCACTCGCGGAGCGCGAAGTTGTAGTACCAGTGGGCGGCCGGCCACGCGTCCTTCGCGCCGACGGCGACCGGGTCGATGTCCTTGGCCTTGAGCTTCGTGATCGCGTCGTTCAGCTCGTCCATGGTCGTGGGCGTGCCCTCGATGCCGGCTTCCTTGAACAGGTCCTTCGAGTACCAGATGCCCTCGGGGAGCACCGCGCCCGGCATGGCGTAGGTCTTGCCGTCCTTCTCGTACCCGGCGAACGTGCCCGCGCTGATGGACTTCTTCGCGTCGGCGCTGATGGAGTCGGAGATGTCCATGAGCTGCCCGGCAGCGATCATCGCGTCCATCTTGCCGCCGCCGCGCTGCAGGAACACGTCGGGGGCGTCGCCGGAGTTGAGGGCGGTCTGGAGCTTGCCGTCCAGGTCCTCGTTCTGGATCGCCTGGGTCTTGATGGTGACGTTCGGGTACTTCTCCTCGAACGCCTTGACCGTCGAGGCCCAGTAGGCCTTGCCCGGTCCGGTGGTCGAGTTGTGCCAGAAGGTCATCGTGACCTTCCCGCCGTCCTCGGAGGCATCGCTGCCCGCCGAGCACCCACTGGCCACCAGTGCTGTGGCCCCGATCAGCGCGATGGCTGCCGCGGCACGGATCTTCCTCGTCATCGTGGAACTCCTGAAGTGTCGTCGTTGACATGCGCGACATCGACTGCCGCTGCGGAGAGCATGCCTGCTGCTCCAGGTCCATGTCAATCGATATCGATAACGTTTTCTTTACCGTTCGCATGGTGCCGCAGCGGTACGGTGTGCACATGGACTCGGCACTCGGCGCGCGTCCCGGTGCCGGCCGGGTGACGATCGGCGACGTGGCGCGGGTGGCCGGGGTCTCGATCCCGACGGTGTCCAAGGTGATCAACCAGCGGGACGGGGTCGCACCCGCCACGATGCTCCGCGTGCAGCAGGTGGTCGACGACCTGGGGTACGAGACGTCGCTGGTCGCCCGGAGCCTGCGGAGTTCGCGGACCGGGGTCGTCGGCATCCTGGTGCCCGAGTTCGAGCCGTTCTCGACCGAGCTGCTCCGCGGCATCTCGCGGGCGGCCACCGGCACCGGCTACGAGCTCCTCGCCTACGCCGGCCTGATGACCGGCGCCGACCGACCCGGGTGGGAGCGCCGGTCGCTGTCCCGCCTGTCCGGCACCCTGATCGACGGCGCGATCGTCGTCACCCCGACCACGGCACTGTCGAGCTCGTCGATCCCCGTCGTGGCGATCGACCCGCACACCGGGCCGGAGGGGCACGCCACCGTCGACGCGGACAACGAGGCCGGCGCGGTGCAGGCCGTCGAACACCTGCTGTCCCTCGGGCACACCCGCATCGCGCACCTGCAGGGACGCGCGGACCTGGCCTCCGCCCAGCTGCGCGCGGCCGGGTACCGCTCGGCCCTGACCGCCGCGGGCATCACGGTCGACGAGTGCCTGCTGCGTGACGGCGGCTACCAGGAGGACCAGTCCGCGGCCGTCGCCCGCGAGCTCCTGACCCTCGCCGACCGCCCCACCGCGGTGTTCGCCGCGAACGACTCGTCGGCGATCGGTGTGCTCCGCGCCGCGGCCGAGGTCGGGCTCCGCGTCCCCCAGGACCTGTCCGTCGTGGGCTTCGACGACGTGCCGCAAGCGTCCACCACGACCCCGCCGCTCACCACGGTGTCGCAGCCGCTCGCCGAACTCGGGTCGCACGCCGTGCAGATGCTCCTGACGATGCTCCGTGGCGAACCGACCACGGACCACGTCCGGCTCCCCACGACCCTGCGGGTTCGGGCAAGCACGGGCCCCGCGCCGAGGCCGACGCCCGGCCGCTGAGCACCCGCCGCCGTCAGCGGCGCAGGGTCTGCTTCGGGTACTCGCCGAACCGGGCCGCGTAGGCCGCCGAGAACCGGCCGAGGTGGGCGAACCCCCAGCGGCGGGCAACGTCGCCGACGACCCCGGCCTGCGGGTCGAGCTCGAGCAGTTCGCCGCGCACCCGATCGAGCCGGACCTCGCGCAGGTAGGTCAGCGGCGACACGTCGAAGACCCGGCGGAACGACTCCTGGACCGACCGCACGCTCAGGCCGGCGACCTCGGACAGCTCCTGGACCGTGACCGGCTCGGCAGCGTGCGCGTGGATGTACTCCACCGCTGCCCGCAGCCGGGCGTTCCGGGGCAGGCCGAGCACCGCGGGCAGGTCGTCGGCCTGCGGCGGGAAGGTGTCCAGGAACGCGGTGGCCGCCGACCGCTTGGCCTCGTGCCAAGCGTCCGAGTCGGGGCCCTCGGCGCGCAAGGCGCGGGACAGCGCCACGAGCGCCCCCTGCCAGCGCTCGGCGGTCTCCGGTTCCGGCATGCGGGTCGGGTCGAACCGCAGCGGTGCCGCTTCGACCTCCAGGTGCTCGAACGCGACGCGGTGCACGTACTCCCGCCCGAAGTGCACCAGCCGCTGGTCATGGTCCTCGGCCGTGAACACGAAGTCGTCCTCGGGGGGCAGGAGCACGGGGACGTCCCGGCGCAACTCCATCCGGACGCGCCCGGAGTCCAGGTGCGCGGTCCCGCTGGTGATCCACGTCACCACGTAGTCGGCACCGACGGGCACCGAGCCGCGCACGGCACCGCGGAGCTGCGAACGCCGGATGCTCACGTCGGAGTCCCCGACGGCCGTGTACCGGTACGAGAAGTCCTCGTCGATGCGCCGGACGGACCACCGATCGGCGCCGTGGACGGCGGCGAGGTCGCGCTCGGCGGCGTCAGGGTCCCCGCCGGAGACCTCGAAACGGACCGGTTCCCCGGCGGGTGCAGCGGACTGTGGACTCGGGACGGGGTCAGCCACGGTGCCCCGCTCCCGATGCCGTCACCCGCACCGTTCCACGCTCCGCGTTATGTGGATACGCTGGTGCGGTGACTGCGGCGTATCGTGACCCGGACGAGACCCGTGCAGAGGGGACGTTGTCGTGAGCGATGTCGACCTGAACGCGGCGCTGACCAGGCTCGAGGCCGCTGTCTCCGAACTGCGCGGTCGACTGCGCGACGAGCTCGGCGTCTCCGGCGGCGACCTGACGCTGCTGCAGTTCGTCTCGCGCGCCGAGGAAGCGGGTCGGACGGTGCGCGTGAAGGACCTGTCGAAGCACCTGGGACTCACCGGCCCGGCGGTCACCGGCATGGTGGACCGCCTCGAGCACAGCGGACACCTCAGCCGTGTCCCGAACCCCGACGACGGCCGCAGCCGGTACATCGAGCTGACCGATGCTGCCCGCCGCGACTACGCGCGCGCGATGGACGGCACGAACAAGCACCTGCACGACCTGATGGCCTCCTTCTCGGAACGGGAGCGGGCCAGGTTCGTGCGGATCATCGACCGCATCGTCGCAGCCGTCGATCTCGGCGCACCGAGCCCCTGACGGCAGGGTACGGGCGGTCAGGACGGCGCTCGGACGAATGTCCAGCATGCGCAGCTAGGTAAGTTCTCTACCTATCTCCGCATGCCGGACACCCGTCACCCCTTGACGGCTCCGGAGGTCAGACCGGACACGATCGAGCGGCGGAACACCAGCACCAGGATGACGATCGGCACCGTCGCAGCGACGCTCGCGGCGAAGATCTGCGCGAACGGCACCGTGAACTGCGTCCCGAAGAGCGCGATGCCGACCGGGATCGTCCGGAACGAGTTCTCGCTGTTGAACGTCAAGGCCATCAGGAACTCGCTCCACGAGGCCGTGAAGGTGAAGACGCCGACCGTGAACAGGCCCGGCTTCGCCATCGGCAGGATCACCGACAGCACGGTCCGCCAGGCCCCGGCGCCGTCGATCTCGGACGCCTCCTCGATCGTCGACGGGATCCCCTGCAGGTAGTTCCGCATGATCCAGATGGCGAACGGCAGGTTGAACGCCACGTACGGCACGATCAGACCCGGGTACGAGTTGAGCAGCCCGAGGTTGCGCTCGAGCAGGTACAGCGGCGTCAGCACCGCGATCGCCGGGAACACCGACAGCATGAGCAGCGAGGTCATGATCGCCGTCCGCCCCCGGATGAACCGGCCGGCCAGGGCGTACCCGGCGAGGAACGCCAGCGCGAGCACGATCACCGTGGTCGACACCGACACGATGACGCTGTTCACCATGTACTGGCCGAGCGCGTTGTCGCGGAAGGCCACCACGAAGTTGTCGAAGGTGAACGACTGCGGCCAGACGGTGGGCGGCGACTGCCCGATCTCGGACGCCGGCTTGAGCGACGTCGTGACGAGCCAGTAGAGCGGCAGCGCGGTGAGCACCGCGATGACGACACCGCTGACGTTGACGGTGTTGACCCACTTGCGCCAACCCTTGCGCACACGTTGACGGGGCATCAGTCGTCCCCTCCCTTCGCCTGGTTCCGGAACGCCCGGAGGAACAGCAGACACCCGGCCGCGACGATGACCGCGGTGGAAGTCGCGATCGCCGCGCCCGGTCCGATGTTGATGTCCTGGAAGAGCACCTTGTAGCCCATGATCGCGAGCGACTGGGTGGCGGTGCCCGGGCCGCCGTTCGTCAGCACGAACGGCAGGTCGAAGACCCCGAACGCCTGCAGGATGCGGAACAGCACCGCGATCGTCAGGGTCGGGGTGAGCTGCGGCAGCACCACGCGCCAGAACGTCTGCCAGGTGCTCGCACCGTCGAGCTCGGCGGCCTCGTAGTGGTCCTCGGAGATCTGCACGAGGCCGGCGAGCAGGATGATCGCGACGAACGGCGTCGTCTTCCAGATGTCCGCGACCATCAGCCCGGTGATCGCGGGCACCGGTTCGCCGAGGATCACCGGAGCGTCCCCGAACAACCCGAAGAACCACGTCGCGACGCCGTAGGTGCTGTCGTAGATGTACTTCCACAGCTGCGCGTTGACGATGGTCACGAGCGACCACGGGATGAGCATGAGCGCGAGCATCCAGCCGCGGGTGGCCCCGAGCCGCTCGAGCACCAGCGCGACGAGCATGCCGAGCACGAGCTCGACCGACACCGTCACCACCGTGTAGAGCACCGTGAAGCCCAGCGCCCGGTACCAGTCGGCGCTCTGCAGCAGGGCCGCGTAGTTGTCGAACCCGAACGACTGGATCGTGAAGGCCTCGTAGCCGACCTCGACGTCCGCGAAGCTCAGCACGACCGAGTACACGACCGGGAAGATCGTCACCGCCGCGACCACCAGGAGCGCCGGGGCCGCGAAGCCCCACGCGCCCCGCGAGCGGATGCGGTCGAGACGCGACCGCCCCGAAGGCCGGGGCGGCGGATCGACGCGACCCGTGCCTCCAGGCCGTGCCGGTCGTGTCGCCGTGCCGGCGCTCACAGCGCTGCTCCCTGCAGGGCGAGCGAGATGGCGGAGGCCATCGCGCTGGTGCCACCGTCGACGGACGCTTGCCCGCCGAGGATGCTGTTGCCGTTCTGGTAGACGCCCTGCGAGACCTTCGGGTAGTAGGCCGTCGAGGTCGGGCGGGGCACGAGCGTGATGCCCGCCGCCGTGTCGTAGGTCGGGCGCTCCTGCCGCTTCGCGTCCGCACTGACGAGGCTCGCCGACCGGGCCGGCAGGACCCCGCCCTCGCGGGTCAGGAACTGCTGCGCGGTCTCACTCGACATCCAGCGCGCGAAGGTCAGTGCCGCCGCGGGCTCCTGGGTGTGCGGGTTGATGTAGTTCCCCCACCCGCCGATCGTCGAGTGGTGCTCGTCCATGCCGTCGAACGTCGGCCGGGCGGCGAGCCCCACCTTGCCGGCGACCTGGCTGTCCGGGCCGTTCGCGATCCCCCACGCGTACGACCAGTTGCGGAGGAAGGCCGCGCGGCCGCCGGAGAAGGCGTCGTTGGTGTCCTGCTCCTGGTACGTCAGGGTGGCCCGTGGCGATGCCCCCGACGTGACCAGCGAGCGCATGAACTCGAACGCGCGCTTGGTCTCGGAACTCGTCGTCTCGGGCTTCGTGAGGTCGTCGTTGAGCAGCGACCCACCCGCGTCGGCGACGAACTCGGTGACGTTGCAGGTCAGTCCCTCGTACACGTCGCCCTGGAACGCGAACCCGTACGACACGTCGCCGGTGTCGACGAGCTTCGCGGCGGTCTCGCGCACTTCCTCCCACGACCCCGGCACCTGCAGGGAGTGCTTCGCGAGCAGGTCCTTCCGGTACAGGAAGAACGACTCGTCGATGTAGAGCGGGAACATGTAGTACGTGCCGTCGACACTCGCCGCCAGCCGCAGGCCCTCGGGGAACTGGTCGAAGAAGGCCTCGCCGACGAGCTGGTTCACGGGGGTCGCGAGCTTGTTCTTCGCGAACTGCCCGGGCCAGGCGACGTCACCCAGGTAGACGTCCGGCGTGCTGCTGCCGGCCGCGATCTGGGTCGTCAGGCTGGTGCGGTTCGTGTCGGTGTCGCTCGGGGCACTGACGATCCGGACGCGGATGTTCGGGTGCTCCTTCTGGAACTCCGCGATGAGCCGGCGGCGCAGGTCACCGCCGTCCTTCGAGGCGACCTGGCCGGCCCACCAGCTGATCGTCGCCTCGCCCTCGGGCGGTTCGGTGGGCCAGTCCTCGACCCGCGTGCGCTCGGGTCGGGTGGAGCAGCCGGCGAGCAGCAGCACCCCCGCTCCCCCGAGCATGAACGTCCTCCGGTCGATTGCCATCCGTCCTCCTCGACGTGTGGTGCTGCGAACCTGTGCATCCACACAACCAGGCGGAGCCTGGTCTGTCCGCCAGGCGGCGGGGCGCCTGCGCGGTCGCTGTCGCGAAAGCGACACCCTGCCGCGGAACGTCCGCAGGGATCTGTCGGTTTCGCGGGTGGGGGCGTGGGACCGCGGGGCGGCGGCCTGGAGGCGCGTGGCGGGGCCGCCCCGCGCCTCCAGGCCGGCAGGGGGTCGCGAAAGCGACAGAACCCGCGCGGCCGAACCCGTCAGTCCCCGCGAAAGCGACAGTGTGCCGCGAACCGTTGGCGGAGATCTGTCGCTTTCGCAGATGGGGCCGACCCGCGCCTCCAGGCCGGCAGGGGGTCAGGCGGGGGCGGGGGCCGTCGACTCGGCGATCCGCAGCGTGCACGGCAGCAGGAAGTGCGGCAGGTCCTCGGAGGTGCCATCGAGCTGCTCGATGAGGGCGTCGGCCGCCCGCACACCGAGCTCCGGGCCGGGAGCGACCATCGTCGACAGCCGCGGGTAGTGCTGGTCGGCGTTCGCCTCGGACGACGCGATACTGAGCACCGAGACGTCCTCGGGGACCCGCCGCCCGGCGGTGTAGAGCCCGACCAGGACGCCGGCGGACGAGTCGTCCTTCATCACGAGCACGGCGGTGACGTCGGGGTCCGCCGCGAGCAGGTCGCTCGTGGCCTGCCGCCCGCCGTCACTCCCGGGCCCCGCCGTGACGATCGTCCCGGTCAGTCCGCGCTCGTCCATCGCGTGCCGGAACGTCGACTCGACGCGCAGGTGCGGTGCGTAGCCGGCCATCGGGGTGCCCTCGAGGTCCTCGAGGACGAGCCCGAACCGCCGGTGCCCGAGGGTTTGGAGGTGGTCGAGGCTGTCCTCGATCGTCGTCTCGAAGTCGATGTCGACGAAGGGCAGCCCGCTGCTGTCGCGGGTCCGGCCGATCAGGGTGAACGGCACGTCGAGGTCGGTGAGGACGGCGACGCGAGGGTCGTCCATCCGCACCTCCATCAGGATGACGCCGTCCACGAGCCCGCCGGACACGAGGTCGTCGAGGTCGTCTCCCGCGGGGTCCACGGGCCAGAGCACGAGGTGGTACCCCCGCTCTGACGCACGCTCCGCCGCGCTCATGAAGAACTGCGAGGTGGTCGGGCTGAAGCGGTTGCCGGTGGTCGGGAACAGCAGTGCGATGATCCGAGTCCGCCGGCTCGCGAGCGCACGGGCGACGACGTTGCCGCGGAACTTCAGCTCGCGCATCGCGGTCCGCACCCGCGCCGTGGTTCCGGGGGTCACGTACTTCGTCCCGTTCACCACGAAGGACACGGTGGCGATCGAGACCCCCGCCCGATCGGCGACCTGCTGCATCGTGGCCATGCCGCCGATCCTAGCGCTCGTCAAGTCAGAAAAGCGCTTTACAGGTGAAGCGCTTATCTGCTAGCTTCTCGCCCCAGGAGCACAGCGACGATGACGTCAGCGGCCTCGTCGATGCGTGCCTGTCCCAGCATCCGTCAAGAGAAGAGCTCTGCAATGAAGCAAAGATTCCCCTCCCAGTCGCGCCGGACCCGCGCCCTCGTCGGCGCCGTCGCCGTGCTCGCCACGGTCCCCCTGGTCCTGTCCGGGTGCTCCGGCTCCGGATCGGCCTCGTCGGGCGGCAGCAAGGCCCTGACGATCGAGGACTACTACGACGCGAACTACAACCCGGTCTACAAGCAGTGCGCGAAGGAGGTCGGCGCGACGGTCACGATCAACCACGTCGCCGGCGCCGGCCTGATCTCGAAGGTGCTGCAGCAGGCGTCGTCGAAGACGTTGCCCGACGTCCTCATGCTCGACAACCCCGACGTGCAGCAGATCGCCTCGTCGGGTGCCCTCTCCGACCTGTCGGCCTACGGGCTCGACGCCGACGGCGACGTCCCCGGCGTGAAGGCGGCGAGCACCTACAAGGGCAAGCTCTACGGCCTGCAGTCGAACACGAACTCCATCGCGCTCTACTACAACAAGAAGCTGCTTTCGGACGCCGGTGTCCAGCCGCCCAAGACGTGGGACGAGCTCAAGGCCGCCGCGAAGAAGCTCACCAAGGGTTCGACCTACGGCTTCGCGATGAGCAACATCAACACGTACGAGGGCACCTGGCAGTTCCTGCCCTTCTTCTGGTCGAACGGTGGTGACGAGAAGAACATCGCCACCGCGGACGCCACCCAGGCCCTGCAGCTCGTCGAGGACCTGCAGGACGACGGCTCGATGTCCAAGAGCTCGATCAACTGGGCCCAGGCAGACGTCAACAACCAGTTCCTGGCAGGCAAGGCCGCGATGATGATCAACGGCCCCTGGCAGCTCCCGGCGCTCAACGAGAAGAAGAGCCTCGAGTTCGACAGCGTGCCGATCCCGACACGCACCGGCGAGGCCACGGTCGCACCGCTCGGCGGCGAGGCCTTCACCGTCCCGCAGACCGGCGACAAGGACAAGATGCAGCTCGCCGGCAAGTTCGTCGGCTGCCTGCACACCCAGAAGATGCAGAAGGCCCTGTCCGAGGTGAGCGGCAACGTGCCGACGAACCTCGAGGCCGGCGCCGCGTGGGCGAAGGACCACCCGCAGGTCGCGTCCTTCGTGACCACGGTGCAGACCGCTCGCGCCCGCACCGGTGAGCTCGGACCCGACTGGCCCAAGGCCGCCACGAAGATCTACACCGCCGTCCAGCTCGCCCTCACCGGCAAGGCCAGCCCCGAGGCAGCGCTCAAGCAGGCGCAGTCCCAAGAGCAGTAGTCCACGGGGAGCCGGCCGACCGGTCGGCTCCCTCCGGCGACGAGGAAAGGACCCCGGCGTGAGCGCCTCGACACAGACACGACCACGGACGATCCCGCCCGTGACGACACCACGACCCGGGCAACGACGGGCCCGGTTCCGATCCGGCGTGACCCGATGGCTCTTCGTGGTGCCAGCGGCGGTCTTCGTGGCCGTCTTCTTCGGCTACCCGGTGGTGAAGAACATCGTCATGTCCTTCCAGGACTACACGACGGCGACCTTCTTCACCGGCGAGGCCCCCTGGGTGGGACTCGCCAACTACATCTCGGTGTTCCAGAGCTCGGTCTTCACGACGAGCCTCGTGAACACCGCATTGTTCACGGCGGGCTCGATCATCCTGCAGTTCGTCATCGGGCTGAGCCTGGCGCTGTTCTTCCGCCGGCACTTCCCGCTGTCGGGCTTCCTGCGGGGGCTCCTGCTCCTGCCGTGGCTCCTGCCGCTCATCGCGTCCAGCGCGGTGTGGAAGTGGCTGCTCGACCAGGACAGCGGCGCGCTCAACCAGCTCCTCGGAGTGGTGGGCATCGCCCCCGTGCCGTGGCTGGTCAGCCCGAGCCTCGCACTCATCGCCGTGATCGGCGTCAACGTCTGGCTCGGCATCCCGTTCAACACGACGATCCTGTACAGCGGTCTGCAGTCCGTGCCCCCGGAGCTCTACGAGGCCGGCTCGCTCGACGGCGCCACCGGGTTCAAGGCGTTCTGGTACATCACGTGGCCCAGCATCCGGTCGGTGGTCAGCGTCGTGATCGTGCTCGGGGTCGTCTACACGTTGAAGGTCGTGGACATCATCCTCGGCCTGACCGGCGGCGGCCCGGCGAACTCGACCCAGACCCTGGCCACGAACGCCTACCACCAGTCGTTCATCAACTTCCAGTTCGGCATCGGAGCCGCGGTCAGCAACGTGCTGATCGTCGTCTCGTTCGTCTTCGCGATGGTGTACATCGCGATCTCACGGAAGGCGGTCGACGAATGAGCGTCGGACTCGCGAACCAGACCGTCACCGCCACCCGCGCGATCACGACCAAGAGCGCCCGTGCTCCCCGGCCACGCGGTTCGGCCAAGGGCATCCCGTTCACGATCCTCGGCTGCGTGTTCCTCGCGATCATGGTGTTCCCCGTCTACTGGATGGTGAACACCAGCCTGCAGGCGACGTCCGGGGCCGCCACGGCGACGTGGTTCCCGTTCTCCCCCACCTTCGCCGGGTACCAGGCCGCGTTCGCCCAGCAGGGGCAGAACTTCGTGTCGAGCATGATCATCGGACTCGGCACCGTCCTGCTGACGCTGGCCATCGCGACACCCGCCGCGTACGGGCTCGCACGGTTCCGGATGCGCGGCGGCCGGGTGTTCCTGCTCGTGCTGCTGATCACCCAGATGATCCCGGCGATCGTCATCGCGAACGCGCTGTACACGCTGTTCAACAACATCGGGCTGCTCAACAGCTACGTCGGCCTGATCCTGGCCGACAGCGCGGTCCAGGTGCCCTTCGCCATCCTGCTCATGCGGGCGTTCATGGAGTCGATCCCGCCGAGCCTGGTCGAGGCCGCACTGGTCGACGGCGCCAGCGACTTCCGGGCGTTCGTGTCGATCGTCGTGCCGATCAGCCGGAACGCCATCGTCACCGCGGCGCTCTTCACCTTCCTCGGCGCGTGGGGCGACTTCCTCATCGCACTGACCCTGACGTCGACGACAGCGGTCCGACCGATCACGCTCGGCATCTACAACTACATCGGGTCGAACGTCACCGACTGGGGGCCCGTCATGGCGACCTCGGTGCTGGCGTCCCTGCCCGCTGCTGTCCTGCTCATCTTCGCGCAGAAGTACATCTCCGCTGGTGCCCTCGGCGGTGCCGTCAAGTGACGGCACCGGACCGACGCCGCCACGCATCCCCCGAAAGGCACACCATGACCACCACCCCGCTCCGCATCACCGTCTGGGGCGAGAACGTCCACGAACAGGTCGAGCAGCACGTCGCCGAGCGGTACCCCGACGGCATGCACGGCGCGATCGCGGACGGCATCCGCGAGCACCTGCCCGAGGCCGTCGTCCGGACCGCCACCATGCAGGAGCCCGAGCACGGCCTCACCGACGAGGTCCTCGCGAACACCGACGTCCTCACCTGGTGGGGGCACGCCGCACACCAGGACGTCGACGACGCCGTGGTCGACCGCGTGCACAAGCACGTGCTCTCCGGCATGGGGCTGCTCGTCCTGCACTCCGGGCACTGGTCGAAGATCTTCGGCAGGCTGATGGGCACCACCTGCACCCTCCGCTGGCGCAGCGAGCACGACCAGGAGCTCGTCTGGACCGTCAACCCGCAGCACCCGATCACCCGCGGGGTGCCGAACCCGATCGTCATCCCCGAGCAGGAGATGTACGGCGAGTACTTCGACGTCCCGACGCCCGACGAGCTCGTGTTCATCTCGGGCTTCACGGGCGGCGAGGTGTTCCGGAGCGGCATGACCTACCGCCGCGGCCTCGGGAAGATCTTCTACTTCTCCCCCGGTGACCAGGACTTCCCCGTCTACCACCACCCGGACGTCCGCCGCGTGATCGCGAACGGCGCCGAGTGGGCCCGGCCCGAGCGGGAGCGGGAGATCCCGACGCTCCGCCGATACGACCTGGGCGAGTACTTCGACGGGCAGCACTACCGCGGCCCGTTCGACGACGCCGAGCCCGAGACCGCAGAGCCGGCAGCCAGCGAGCCGGCAGCCAGCGAGCAGGCAGCCGAGCGCGACGGGGCGCAGGCGTGAGCCCGCTCCGCGTCCTGCAGGTCGGCGCCGGCGGGATGGGACGGGCCTGGCTCGCCACCGTCGCCGCCGACCCCGAGGTCGAGCTGGTCGGCATCGTCGACCTCGACCTCGACGCCGCACGCGCCGGGGCCGAGCACGCCGGCAACCCGTCGATCCCGGTCGGCACGGACCTGACCGCGCTGGCCGCCGAGACCGGTGCCGAGGCCGTCCTCGACATCACCGTGCCGGTCGCGCACCACCCGGTCACGCTGCAGGCGCTCCGGGCCGGGCTCCCCGTGCTCGGCGAGAAGCCAGCAGCGCAGACCGTCGCCGAGGCACTCTCGCTCGCCGCCGCCGCCGAGGCCACGGGCAAGCTGTTCATGGTGTCGCAGTCCCGCCGGTACAACGACCAGCTCGTCGCGTTCCGGCAGCACGTCCGCGACCTCGGTGCCGTGGGCGGGCTGAGCACCCGGTTCGCGAAGGCGCCGCACTTCGGTGGGTTCCGCGAGGAGATGGACGACGTCCTGCTGCTCGACATGGCCATCCACGCCTTCGACTCCGCCCGGTACGTGCTCGAATGCGACCCGGTGTCGGTGTACTGCGAGTCGTGGAACCCGTCGTGGTCCTGGTACCGGGGCGACGCGGCCGCCGCGGCCGTCTTCACGTTCGAGGACGACGTCCGCTACGTCTACGACGGCTCGTGGTGCGCGCCGGGTGCCGAGACCTCGTGGAACGGCGACTGGCGTGCCTCCGGCGCGGCCGGCACGGCGCTCTGGGACGGCGACCACGACCCGTCGAGCGACCTCGACGGCACCCCCGGTTCCCCTGCCGCTGCGCCGTCGGTCGGGCACGAGATCGCCGGGTCGCTGGCGTCCTTCGTCCGGGCGGTCCGCTCGGGCGAGGTGCCGGACGGCGAGGTGCACGGCAACGTGATGAGCCTCACGATGGTCGACGCAGCCATCACGTCGGCCCGCAGCGGCCGCCGGGTCGTCATCGACGAGGTGCTCGAACAGGCGCACCGGGACGCCCTGGCCGCCGAGCAGGACGACGCGATCCGCGACCGCTTGGCCGGCTGGGAGTCGGTCCGCGGCGCCCTGCGCGAGCGCCTGCCCGCGTCCTGAGACGCGACCGCAGGACGGACGGGAGGCCCGTGGCGACACCGCCACGGGCCTCCCGTCCGTCCTGCCTCGCTTCGTGAGCAGGAATGGTCGGGTCCGCACGTCGGACCCGACCATTCCTGCTCACCATCCGTGCGCGCGGTCAGCGCGGGATGACCGAGAACAGGAACTTCTTGCGGACCATGTACCAGGCCAGCAGGATCAGCGCGGTGTGCACCACGAACCCGATCCAGAAGTCCCCCCACGGCACACCGGGGATCGACGCGATCGCCAGGGCGAAGAACACCTGCCAGACGAACACGTACAGGCTCGCCTGCCCGAGCGGGATCCAGAGCCAGCCGATCGCTGCGGCGATGGGCTTCCAGAACACGGTGAGGATCGCGTACGACACGACCGCGAAGAACGCGATGTCCACCAGGCGGCCCCACTGCAGGTCCACCCGCTGGTACGCCGTGTTGTACAGGGACTCGTACATCGTCGCCGGGAACGGCACCGGGGTGAACCCGAAGTGGTCACCGGCCCACACGTAGACCAGGAACGCCGCGTACCCGCCGACGGCGACGCCGACCAGGACCTTGCCGAGACGTCCGGTGAGCGCGCCGACGATCTGCCGCCGGTAGTACCCGAGCACGAGCCCGTGGGTGAACACCACCTGCCAGGTGAACAGGGGGAACACCGCCTCGAACTGTGAGTTCAGCGGACGGAAGTCGGGGTTGAGCGCCTGGAACACGTAGAGCGCCCAGCTGGCGGCGAGGACCACCCACCAGAACCCGCGGCGGATCACCCAGATCAACGCCGGGATGAACAGGCTCAGCACCACGAACAGGCCCATGATGTTGAACGGCCACGGCCCCATCTCGAGCAGCAGGAACTGCCGGATCGCGTACCAGGGCGGCGGGTAGGCGAGCAGCTGCATCGCGTTCGGGTACAGGTCGTAGACCCGGCCCTCGGCCTCGACGCCGCCGGTGCCCGTGCCGCGGTCGGTGAACGTGGTGATGGCGTCGGTGTTCAGGAACGGGACAAAACTCAGCGCGAAGACCACCAGGATCACCACGAGCGTGACGACGTACTGCTTGCGCGCGCGCTTCCACGCCCCGATCGCGGCCGCCCACTCGCCGAACTTCTTCACGGCGAACGGGTACGTCATGCCGAGGACCATGCCGGACAGGAACACGAACATCTCGGCGCCGGTGATCGCCCCGACGGCGTGCAGCGTGAGGTACGAGTACGGCCCGCCGATCTCGATGTGGGTGATCACCACGGCGAGGATGATGAACCCGCGGAACAGGTCGAGGCGCAGGTCACGGCCGGGCTTGCCGTCGTCGGGGTAGCGCCAGCTCGGCAGCAGCCGACCGAACACCCCGCTCAGCAGGAACACGATCGCCAGGCCGGCGGCCAGCCAGACGATCCACGCCATCTGGTCGCCGCCGGTCTCGTACTCCTGGGAGATCGCGGCGTTGCCCTGCTGCACGGTCACGCGGTCGGTGACCGGGCCGAAGGCGAAGTCACCGGACCGCTCGAGATCGGCGCGGAAGGCCTCCGCGACGTCCGGGTCCGCGGTGAGCCGCCAGTCGGCCACGCGGTTGCCGGCCTCGGGCTCGCGTCGCTCCGCCTCGAGCACGGTCATGCCCCGGATCAGCGGGCGCTCCTGCACCGCGGCGAGCACCTGCCGCCACCAGCTCCGCTTGACCTGGAGCTCGGCGTCGCCCTGCAGCTCGCGGTTGTACAGGGCACCGGTGTCGAGCAGCATCGGACGGTCGTCGGCCGCGGCGAACCGGTCGTAGAACGTGCCCGACTGCGGCTGGTCGTAGCCCCAGTCCTCGTCGAACCGCGACTCGACCTCACCGCTGCGGGTGAGCGGCACGGCGCGACCGGCGGCCTCGGTCGGGTCGCCCTTGCCGTACGAGAACATCGAGAGCCCGACCCAGTCGACGGCCTCCGCCCCTGGCCAGTACGGCCCGTACGGGTCGTCGGCACCGGTGAGCTGTCCGTCGCCGTTCGTGTCCGCCTTCGCGACGTCGACCGGGGACAGGTTCCGCAGCCGCCCGGCGGACTCGCCGAACGGGTAGCCGGCACCGTACCCCGGCGACCAGACCATGAGCGCGTCCGACGTGCCCGCGTGCACGGTCGTCCCGAGCGCCCGGAACGCCCGGACGAACTCCGTCGGCTGCTGGCCCCAGCGGACCCACGTGCCGTTCATCTGCGGTGCGAACCGGACGAGTACCTGGGTGTCGTACTGGTCGTGCAGGTCCTCGAACACGGTGTTGACGGCACGGGTGTCCGCGGTGTCGAGCGACCGCAGTTCGCGGTCGGGTTCGAGGCTCACGACGAGCACCGCGCCCTGGGTCGCCGCCGCACGCGCCGAGCGGAGGAGCTCCTGCTTCGCCGTGCGGTCGAGCGGGTAGTCGACGGAGACCCCGTACATCGACGGCGTCGCGCCGAGCCGTCCCTCGTACCCTTCGGGCGAGTCGCTGGCCCAGTCGAGGTCGGGGCCGAACCACGTCGTCCCCTCGGCCGGCTGGACGGCGGCGGCCGGGTGCACGGACGCAGCCGACGCCGGCAGCGCACCACCGAGCAGGAGCGTGGCGATCGTGACGAGGAGGGCGACCGCGCGGACCACCGGCTGCTTCACCGGTCGCACGCAAGCGTCCAGACGTTGTGGCCGGGCTCGTGCCGGTGCTCGAGGCGGTCGAGGGCGGCGATGGCGAGCGCCAACCCGCGGCCGCTCTCCTGCTCGACGTCGGCCATGGTGACGGCACTCAGGTCGATGTCGACGGGCATCCCGTTGTCGGTGAGCACCGCGGTCAGGGCCTGGTCGGTGGCCTCGAGGTGCACGGAGTACCGGCGCCCGGTCCCCCGGTCGGCGCGGACGGTGTGCTCGACGATGTTCGCGGCGACCTCGGCCAACGCGGTCTCGAGTGCGAACCGGAGCCGCACGTCGTCGATGCCCAGGCCGTCCCACCACGCGGCGAAGCGGTCCTGCACCTCGTCGAGGGAGTCGGGCGTCGCACCTACCTCGAACGTGGTCTCGGTGCTCACAGGGGTCCTCCGGCGGTGCTCGACTCGTGTTCGGACTGGGCTGGGGTGGCCGGGCCCCGGTACCGGACGGCCCGGATCACGATGCTGAAGATGAACAGGTCGAAGACGACCCACGCGGTGTTCACGAGCGGTGCGATCCCCTCGGCCTGGCCGGTCAGGTAGCGGATGCCGATCATCACCAGGGCGGCGACCAGGGCACCCATCGCGTACAGCTGCGGCTTGACCAGGTCCCACCGCGGCTTCTGCTCCGTCTCGTCGCGCACCTTCGGGGTGACGCGGAACCCGAGCGGCCTGCCCCGGTAGACGTTCTGGAACGCGCTGGTCACCGACTCGATCCAGACCGGGAACAGGGCGAGCGAGTACTGCTGCCCGCGCCAGGTCGGTCTGCCGGCGGCCACCACCCAGAACAGAAGCTGGTTGAAAACCAGGAACGGGATGAGCCGGGCGAAGAAGTCGACGCTGTAGGCCTGCACCGGGATGACCCCGAACGACAGGCAGAGCACCGGGGCGGCGATGTAGACGATCGCGGCGAACCCCGACAGGTAGCTCCACATCGTCGAGAAGTACATGAGCCGCTGCCCCCACGACAGCCCCTTCTGCACCAGGGGGTTCTCGCGGAAGAACACCTGCATGGTGCCCTGCGCCCAGCGGAGTCGCTGCACGAGCATCGTCGGCAGGTCCTCGGGGGCCAGGCCCTTCGCCAGGATCTCGTCGTGGTACGCCGACTTCCAGCCGAGGCCGTGTAGGCGCATCGCCGTGGCCATGTCCTCGGTCACCGAGATCGTCGCCAGCGGCATGATCGGCTGCGCCTCGTCGTCGCGGTTGACGTCGAGGGCACGGGCGAGCACCGCGATGGACTCGATGGCGGCGACCGGTGAAGCCTCGCGCCGGCCGAGCACGTCGAGCGCGGCGTCGTCGAGACCGGCGAAGGTGTTGGCGTCGGTCGACATCGCCGCGAGCTCCTGCAGGTCGTTCCGCACGGACTCGAGGTCGGCGGCGGCGAACCGGAAGGCGATGGCGTCGATCCCCCGCTGGAACCCGTACGTCACGTCACCGAGGGGTTCACCGGCGCGGACCTGTTCGCGCGCCTGGTCCACCACGGCCTCGGCGTCGTCGAGGGCGGCGAGCACGCGCGGGTCGGTCTCGGTCTCACGGGAGCGGGCGAGGAGCTTGCGCGAGGTGGCGAGGGTGCGCTGCACGGACGCCTCGACCTCGGCCACGTAGCGCGAGATGCCGAGCTGCATGAGCGCCTCGCGTCGCAGGATGGCGTTCGACCCGCAGAAGAACGCGGCGTTCCAGCCGTCCTTCGACTGCTGGATCGGACCGTAGAACAGCGGCGCCTGGCTGCCGAGGGGGTCGTCGTCCGGCACGTTCTCGAACCACTGTGGCGTCTGCACGAGCGCCATCTTCGGGTCCTTGAAGTAGCCGAGGGTGCGGTCGAGGATCGCCGGATCGGGCACCTGGTCGGCGTCGAGGATGAGCAGGAACTCGCCCTGGGTCGCGAGCAGGGCGTTGTTGAGGTTGCCGGCCTTGGCGTGCCGGGGTCGGTCCACCCAGTCGGCACCGCGGGTGATGACGCCGATGCCGAGCGCGTCGGCCGCCGCACGCATCTCGGGGCGGTTGCCGTCGTCGAGGATCCAGGTGGTGTGCGGGTGCGTGATCGCCTTCGCCGCCCGGGCGGTGCGCTCGACCAGGTCGATCGGCTCGTTGTAGGTCGTGATGAAGACGTCGACGGTGACGTCGGTGGACGGCTTCGCCGGTGGTTCGCCGCGCTCCCGGAGCCGCCAGGCCCCGAGGGCGAAGAGCAGGGAGTCGATGACGCTGTAGGTCTCGGCGAGGATCAGCGGCACCGCGATCCACCACGAGTGCCAGTTCACCGAGGCCGCCCAGCGCCACACGATGTAGTTCGCCCCGGCGAGGGACGCCAGGAGCGCCACCGTGCGCACGGCCACCAGGCGTCGGCGGGCGGTGCCGGTGCTCAGGCGGCGGCGGTCCTGTCTGCTGACGTCGAGCGCGGTCACCGGGTCTCCCCGTCCGCGGCGTCGCCGGACGTGCTGCGTCGCAAGCGTTCCTCCTGATCCCCGCGCGGGCCCCGGCCGCGTCGCACGCCCGAGTGTGGTTCCGTCCGGCAGCTGACCCGGAGGGCACCGTGCCGGTCGTCCGCTCCGGTCATCGGGCACGACCTCGGCGTGACGACCTGTCTACCGCACGGGCGGGTGCTCTGTCAGGCAGCGCACCCGATCTGGGGACAGCACGCCCGTCAGAACGTGGCGGTGAACCCCAGGTCATCCGCCAGGCGCACGATGACCTGGTCGAAGTAGGCGGCCGGGTCGGACACGGAACCGACGAAGTGCCCGAAGAGCTCGAACGAGATCGTCCCGAACACCGTCGTCCAGGCCATCAGGGTGCGGACCAGGACCTCGTCGGGCAGGGTGATGCCGAACGAGCGCAGGGTGGCGACCCCGTCCGCGACGGCGGGACCGGCCACCCCGGGAGCCGCCGGAGGAGCGGTGGGTGATCCGGGCCTCCCGGCCGCCCCCGGCGTCGACGTGACGGACGAGTCCGACGCACCGGACGCACCAGGCGCACCGGACGTACCGGGCGCACCGGACCCGACGGCGTCCGCGACCACGCGCACCAGCGCCAGCGCCGTCCGCGACGCGGGCACGACGGTCTCGCGCGGCGCCGCGTAGCCGGGCACGGGCGAACCGAACAGCAGCGCGAAGTCCCCCGGGTGCGCGATCGACCAGTCGCGGATCGACCGGCACATCGCGACCCAGCGTGCACCGGGAGCCGGTCCGGCCGCAGCACCGGCGGCCTCGACCGCGGCGCCGAGTTCGTCGTAGTCGGTGATGAGCAGGGCCGTCAGCAGGTCGTCGCGGCTCGGGAAGTACCGGTACACGGCCGACGAGACCATCCCGACGTCACGGGCGACGGCACGCAGGCTGAGGGCGGCCGGACCCTCTTCGGTCAGGCGGGTGCGTGCCGCGGCCAGGATGTCCGCGGTGACCGTCTGCCGTGCGAGTGCTCGGGCGGTGGGTGCCATCCGACGATCCTGGCACGAGAGAGCAGCGCACACAAAGGAGAGCACTGCTCTTGCTTTCGCGTAGGCGAGCCGTCATGCTCGATTCCGAGAGCGGTGCTCTCGCAACGACCACGAAGCGATCGACCAAGAAGCGATCAACCAGGAAGCAGGAGCCCATGCCCCACCACCTCATCGTCGGCGCCGGCCCCGTCGGCCGGCACGTCGCGGAGCTGTTGACCGTCCGGGGCGACCGCGTCACCGTCGTCTCCCGCTCCGGTCGCAGCACGGGCATCGCCGGTGTCGAGCACCTCGCGCTCGACGCCTCCGATGCCGACGCCCTCTCCCGCGCCACCGAGGGAGCAGCCACCCTCTACAACTGCGCGAACCCCGGCGACTACACGCAGTGGGAGCGCACCTGGCCCCCGCTCGCCGCAGCACTGCTCGCCGCGGCCGAACGGACCGGGTCGACCTACGCCATCACCGGGAACCTGTACCCGTACGGCCCGGTCGACGGGCCGATGCACGAGGGACTGCCGGACGCCGCCACAGACCACAAGGGGGTGCTCCGGGCGACGCTGTGGGCCGATGCCCTCGCCGCGCACGACGCCGGCCGTGTCCGGGCCGTCGAGGTCCGCGCCTCGGACTACCTCGGCCCCGGGATCGGTGCCAACGGCCACGTGACGCGTGTGCTCCCGGCCGCGCTCCGGGGCCGTGCGGTGGCGATGGTCGGGCGCACCGACCTGCCGCACACCTTCACGGACGTGCTCGACGTCGCTCGGACGTTGATCGCCGCTGCCGAGGACGAGAGCGCCCACGGCCACACGTGGATGGTGCCGAGCAACGCGCCGCGGACGCAGCGCCAGGCCCTCACCGACGTCCTCGCGGCGGCGGGGAAGCCCGCGGTGCCGGTGCGCCGGATGCCCGCGGCGCTGTTCCGCGTCGGCGGGCTCGTGTCGCCGATGATGCGCGAGCTGGCCGACCTGACCTACCAGTGGACCGCGCCGTACGTGGTCGACGACCGCGAGAGCCGGGCGCACTTCGGCATCGAGCCGACCCCGTGGGACGAGGTGTGCCGCCGGACGGCCGCCGGCGCGGCCTGAAACAAAGCCGCCGACACCGCCACCGCCACCGCCGGCGCCACAACCCGCCGACGCCACACACGGAAGAGGGTGGGACGCGCCGTTGCGTCCCACCCCCTTCCGCCTCGCACCGCCGGTCAGATCACCAGCAGCCTCGAGTACTGCGCCGCGTCGAGCTGCTGCGCAGCTCCACCCGCAGCGGGGACCTTCCACAGCCCGACCGAGGGGCCGCTGTCGATGGAGACGAACACGTCCCCGTCGGCGGAGGCGGCACCCAGGTGCTCGCCACGCGACCCGGCAGTCAGCCCGGTCACCGGCACGGTCGACGTCCCGCCGCTGCCCACCACGAGCTTGTCCGGGATACCGCGGTCGATCGTGCAACCGGTCGGGCTGGTCGGGTACTCCGACGGGGCGGGGCAGAACTGCGCCGACTGCAGGAGCGAGAAGCCGTCCGCGTTCGCGGCGGCGTACTCGAACGCGTACCGCGGTTCGATCTTCGTCAGTTCGGTCGCCCCGGGCTTGAGCTGGTACCAGATCCACGACCCGGCGGCACCGGGCGAGCGGATGTCGACGTAGACGTTGCCCTGCGAGTCCGCGAGCACACCGGCGGGGTAGCCGACGGTCGAGCCGGCGGGCCCGGTGAACGTGCGGGGCGCGATGCCGGTGCCCTTGACGTACGGCTGGCTGACCGTTCCGCCGAGCACGACGACCTTGCCGTCCGGGGTGACCGTCCAGAAACGCTGATCGCTCCCGACGGCCTTGCCACCCAGGTCCAGCACGACCTTCGGGGTCGAGGTGCCGACGGACAGCTTCTGCACCGCACCGCTCACCGAGTCCACCCAGTACAGGTTGCCGTCGGCGTCGGAACGCAGGTCCGGGGTCAGGTGCAGGCCGGACGCGATGATCGAGACCCCGCTGCCGTCGGCCGGGTCCCGCAGGATGTCGGTGCCGTCCGCCGACGGGGTGAACACGTCACCGTCGGCGTTCGCGGTGAAGCCCTCGCCGTCCGTCGCGACGACGGTCTTCGCACCGCTGCCGGAGTCCGCGAACCGCACGACGTCACCGTTGCCGTCGAGCGCGAACAGCGACTGCGTCGTCTCCGGCTCGGGCACCGACGGTGACGTCCAGCGCAGCGTGATCGTGCGTCCGGTCCCCCGGTGTCCGAGGGCACGGAGGGAGAACCGGTACGTGGTCGCGGGCGAGAGCTCGTCGAAGCGGTCGGAGCGGGCACGCGGGTGGAGTCGGTCGACCTGGCGGTCGTGGCGGTTCGCGACGGCGGCGACCGCGACCTTCCAGCCCGTCACCTTCGCGCCGTGCTTCGGGCCGCGCCACGTCAGCGTGGCACTGTCCGCGTCGCCGGTGACGCGGACGGCGGTCGGTGCTCCCGGCACCGACGGAGAGGTGTGCGCCGTCGCCGGCACCGCACCTCCGAAGACGAGCGCCGCGGCGGCGACCGCGGTGATGAGTGCTCGGTACACGATGGTTCCCCTGCCTTCTCCGCGGCTCCCTGCGTCACGGCTCCACGTATCACAGCACCGCGCTGACCCCAGGGGAACGCTTGCGGGTCGGATCTGCGGTTCCCCGCACCGCAAGATGCCGCATGGCTGGACCGGCAGACGCCGTCGTGTTCCCGAGACGCCGCCGAATCCGACGGCGTCTCGCCGACTCGGCGGCGTGGAGACGACACGACGGCGTCTCGCGGGCACGGGACCCGCACCGACGACGGACGGGAGGCCCGGTGCCAGCTGGCACCGGGCCTCCCGTCAGAAGGGGGTCGCGTCTCGGACGCGGCGCGTCTCAGTAGCGCGGCTTGCGCTCCGGACGGTCGTCGCGGTCGTCGCGGCGGCCACCACCACGGCGGTCCGCACGGATCTCGATGAGCTTGCCGCTGATCCGGGTGTCGGTCAGGCGGTCGAGCACACCGGGGTCCATGTCGGCCGGCAGTTCGACGATCGAGAAGTCCGGTCGGATCTGGATCGCACCGAAGTCGTCGCGGCGCAGGCCACCCTCGTTGGCCAGGGCACCGACGATCTGGCGCGGCTCGACGCGGTGACGACGGCCGACCTCGATGCGGTACGGGGACATCGGCTGCGAACGGCGCGGGCCACGGTCGCCGCGGTCGCGGTCGCCACCACGGTCGCCGCGGTCGTTGCGGCCGCCACGGTCGTCGCGGGCACCACGCTCGTCGCGCTCGCTGCGGCGGGCGTCGCGCTCCATCTGGCTGCGGAGGGCGTCGTCGGCTGCGGTGAGGAGCAGCGGCGAGTCGCCCTGCGCCACGACGGCCAGGGCGGCGGCGACGTCGTCCGAGGGGACGTCGTGGTGCTCGACGTAGTGCGCGATGACGTCGCGGAAGGCCGCGATCCGGCCCTGGTCCTCGAGCGCCGCGGTGATGGCGTCGTCGAAGCGGGTCAGGCGCGTCTCGTTGACGTCGTCGATGGTCGGCAGCTGCATCTGCGTGAGCGGCTGCTTGGTGTGGCGCTCGATCGCGGACAGCAGGCGACGCTCACGCGGGGTGACGAAGCTGATCGAGTCACCCGAACGACCGGCGCGGCCGGTACGACCGATGCGGTGCACGTAGGACTCGATGTCGACCGGGATGTCGAAGTTCACGACGTGCGTGATGCGGTCGACGTCGAGACCACGGGCGGCGACGTCGGTGGCGACCAGGATGTCGAGCTTGCCCGACTTCAGCTGGTTGACCGTGCGCTCACGCTGGGCCTGGGCGACGTCACCGCTGATCGCGGCGGCGGCGTACCCGCGGGCACGGAGCTTCTCGGCCAGGGTCTCGGTCTCGCTCTTGGTGCGGACGAAGATGATCATGCCCTCGAAGTCCTCGACCTCGAGGATGCGGGTGAGCGCGTCGACCTTCTGCGGGTACGAGACCATCAGGTAGCGCTGCGTGATGTTCGCGGCGGTCTTCGTCTTGGTCTTGACGGTGATCTCGGCCGGGTCGGTCAGGTACTGCTGCGAGATGCGGCGGATCTGCGCGGGCATCGTCGCCGAGAAGAGCGCGACCTGCTTGTCGTCCGGGGTGTCGGCGAGGATCGTCTCGACGTCCTCGGCGAAGCCCATCTTGAGCATCTCGTCGGCCTCGTCGAGCACCAGGTACTTCAGCTCGGACAGGTCGAGCGTGCCCTTCGCCAGGTGGTCCATGATGCGACCGGGGGTGCCGACGATGACGTCGACGCCGCGGCGCAGGGCGGAGAGCTGCACGCCGTACGCCTGGCCGCCGTAGACCGGCAGGACGTGGACGTTCTTCATGTGGGACGCGAACTGCTCGAACGCCTCGCACACCTGCAGGGCGAGCTCGCGCGTCGGGGACAGCACGAGCGCCTGGGGCTTCTTGCTGCCGGACTCCATGCGGGACAGGATCGGCAGCGCGAAGGCCGCGGTCTTGCCGGTACCGGTCTGTGCCAGGCCGACGACGTCGCGCCCGGCGAGGAGGGTGGGGATGGTGGCTTCCTGGATGGCGGAAGGGGTCTCGTAACCGATGTCCTTGACGGCCTTGAGCACAGCGTCGCTCAGGCCGAGATCGGCGAACGTCACCACGGGCCCGTCGTCGAGGGTCTCAGTGGTGGGGGTGGTGTCCGTGCTCATACCACCAACGGTATCTCGAATGCGCGCTCCGCAGGGACGGGAGGCCCGTGGCGGCGCCGCCACGGGCCTCCCGTCCGCCGTGTTGGTCACGTCAGGAGCGCGTGGTGCCGATCCCCAGGACCGCGTCCGCCCGGTCGTTCAGTCGCGTCAGCATCTCGGCGAGCGAGCGCAGCTCGTCCGAGGCGAACTCCTCCGTCAGGTCGTCGAACACCTCGGCACCGGCGGCGTCCAGTTCGTCGAGCAGCCGTCGGCCGGCGGGGGCGAGCGTGACGAGTGTGGCGCGGCCGTCCGCGGGGTCCGGCGATCCGATCAGGTGCTCGGCCTCGATCAGCGAGGCGACCCGGCGGCTGATCACCGGGCGCGACAGCCCCGTCGCGTCGGCGATCGCGGTCGCCCGGACCGGGCCGTGCCCGGCGACGGCGCGCAGGATCACGCGGGCCGTCGGGTCGAGGCCGCCTCGGGACTCGATGAGCGAGGAGCGCAGGGTCTGCCGGACCCACAGCCGGTCGAGCTGGGATCGCAGGAGTCGCTCGGCGGCACGCCGGTCGTCGGTCACGCGCTCAGCGTAGCGGGCACATTTAGTTGCTTGCCGGAAGCAACAGATGTATCGTTGCGCGGTCTGCAAAGTTTCACAGCCAGAAAAAGGAGTTCGATGACCGCCACCGCACCCGTCTCGGTGCAGCACGGTCGGCACACCGCCGAGGCCCCCGCGGCCTCCGGAGGCGCCGGCCAGCAGCCGCTGATGACCCACCGTCAGATCCTCCTGGTGATCTACGGCCTGATGGCGGGCATGTTCCTGTCCTCGCTCGGCCAGACGGTGTTCGGCACGGCGATCCGCACGATCGGCGACGACCTGCACGGGCTCGACCAGCAGGCCTGGGTGACGACCGCGTACCTCATCACCTCGACGATCGCGACGCCGATCTACGGCAAGCTGTCCGACATCTTCGGCCGCCGCCCGCTGTACATCTTCGGCATCGTCGTCTTCATCCTCGGCGCCGTCCTGTCGTCGATGTCCACCTCGATGCTCATGCTCGCCGCCTTCCGCGCGGTGCAGGGCATCGGTGCCGGCGCGCTGATGTCGCTGCCGCTCGCGATCATGGGCGACATCCTCGCCCCGCGTGAGCGTGCCAAGTACCAGGGGTACTTCCTCGCCGTGTTCGGCATCTCGTCCGTGATCGGCCCGCTCATCGGCGGTCTGCTCGCCGGTTCCTCCGAGATCCTGTGGATCACGGGCTGGCGCTGGGTGCTCCTGATCAACGTGCCGATCGGCGTCGCGGCGCTCCTCATGGTCATCGTGTTCCTGCACCTGCCGAAGGTGCACGGCGCCGGCGACGCGAAGCCGAAGGTCGACTGGTGGGGCGCGACCGCCGTC
This sequence comes from Curtobacterium sp. MCLR17_059, assembly GCF_003234665.1. Taxonomy (NCBI): domain Bacteria; kingdom Bacillati; phylum Actinomycetota; class Actinomycetes; order Micrococcales; family Microbacteriaceae; genus Curtobacterium; species Curtobacterium sp. MCLR17_059. Next base: position 258,926 of record NZ_QKSU01000004.1, read on the forward strand.
ATCGTCACCCTCGTGCCGCTCCTGCTCGTCGCCGAACAGGGCCGCATCTGGGGCTGGGGCTCCCCCGCCGCCATCGCCTGCTACGTCGTCGGTGTCGTCGGCCTGATCGGTCTGCTGCTCATCGAGTCGAAGATGGGCGACGCGGCGATCATCCCGCTCAAGCTGTTCCGCTCGGGCACGTTCTCGATGGCGACCGTCATCGGGTTCCTGGTCGGCTTCGCGATGTTCGGCGCGATGCTCACGATCCCGCTCTACCTGCAGATCGTCGTCGGGCTCACCCCGACCGAGTCCGGTTTCGCGACCCTGCCGCTCGTCGGCGGTCTGATGATCGCCTCGATCACGAGCGGTCAGATCGTCGCCCGCGTCGGCCGGTACCGGATCTTCCCGGTCATCGGCACCGCGCTCGTCTCCGCCGGCTACGTCGTCCTGACCTTCATGTCGATCGACAAGCCGCTCTGGTTCCTGATGATCGGCATGTTCCTCATCGGTCTCGGTCTCGGCTCGGTCATGCAGTCGCTGACCCTGGCGTCGCAGGGCTCCGTCGAGGCTCGTGACATGGGCGTCGCCACGTCCTCCGCCACGTTCTTCCGCCAGATCGGTGGCACGCTCGGCACCGCCGTCCTGCTGTCCATCCTGTTCTCGGTGATGCCGGCGAACATCCTGACCGCGACCGCGAACCAGAAGGACCTCGGTCCGGCGCTCGACGCCGCGCTCAACCCGACCGTCGCCAGCGCGAAGGCGAACCAGGGCGCCATGGACAAGATCTGGACGCCCGTCGTCACCCCGCTGACGAAGACCGTGCAGTCGCAGCTCGACGCAGCCTCGGCCAAGGCGAAGCAGGCCGCCGACGCCGCGGTCACCGAGCAGGTCACCGCGGCCGTGCAGCAGCAGGTCACCGCCGGTGCCGTGCCCGCCGCAGCAGCGCAGACCGTCATCGACCAGCAGGTCGCCGCGGCCACGCCGGCCGCCGAGCAGTCCGCACTCGAGCAGGTCGCCGACCAGGCGCACGCCAGCGTGCAGGGCGACACCGTGTCCGTCGACTGGGCGGACGCCGACCAGCGCTCCTACTGGGTCGACGAGCTCACCCCGGAGCTGGCGAAGAAGATCGACGACGGCAACACCACGAGCGACAGCGCCACCAGCACGAACGACACCTCGTTCCTGACCGGTGCCGACAGCCGCCTGACCCGGCCGTTCATGGCGGGCTTCAACGCCTCGTCCGTGACGATCTACTGGGTCGGTCTCGGCGTCATCCTGCTCGCGTTCGTGCTGACCTGGTTCTTCCGGGTGCCGCCGCTGCGCCAGCGGTCCGCGCTGCAGGAGCAGGCCGACATGTCCGCCGAGGCGCAGCTCGAGGCCGAGGCGGGCGCCGCCGCAGCCGAGGCCGGCTCGTTCACGGGCCCGATGACCGGGTCCGTGCCGACCGGGTCCGTGCCGACCGGCTCGGGTTCGACCGGTTCGGGTTCGACCGGATCCACGCCGACGCACCGTCGGTGACCGACCGGGGCGTCCGTCCGTGCCCCCTTTCCGGGCGGGCGCCCCTCCCACACACACCAACCCAGCAGGAGTCCACGTGATCACCACCCCGGCAGCGGCTGCGGCAACGGAGCCGTGCACGCTGCGTGAACGGAAGAAGCAGCAGACCCGGCAGGCACTGCACGACGCAGCGCTCACGCTCGTGTCCGCGCACGGGCTCGACGGCGTCACGGTCGAGCAGATCTGCGCCGATGCCGACGTCTCCCCCCGCACCTTCTTCAACTACTTCTCATCGAAGGCGCACGCCGCGCTCGGGCTCGACTCCGTCGAGGTCCCGGAGCGCTCAGCGGCCTGGTTCGCCGAGGCCGACGGTGCCCTGGTCGACGACCTGTGCGCCCTGGTCGCGGCCACCGTCCCGCTCTCGCAGGACCGCCGTCGCATGAAGGAGCTGCTCGTACTCCGGCCGGAGATGTCCTCGATGGTGATGCAGTGGATGGCCGAGTCGCGTCAGTCCCTGCTCAGCGTCGTCGGCACCCGCACGGACGCGCAGACCGCCCGCACCGCGGTGACCCTGGTGATGTCGGCGCTCAGCGAGGTGGCGCACCGCGAGACCGTGCGGAGCAACGACGAGCTCGCGGACCGGCTCCGTGCCGTCGTGCGCGAGATGGCGGCGCTCGTCTCCTGAGGCGGGGCCCTTCGGGCGTACCTGGTCGAATCGGGCGTACCTGGCAGGAACTTCCCGCCAGGTACGCCCGATTCCGCTTTCCAGCGCACGCGCAATGGGAAGGAACCGCGCGTCGTCGACGTGCGCGAAGGCGGACGGGAGGCCCGTGGCGGCGTCGCCACGGGCCTCCCGTCCGTCAGGTGGAGACGCCCTGACGCCGCCGCGCCGGCCGGTGCCACACGAGGGCGTCACGCGAGCGGTCGCGGGCGAACCGGAGCACGCGCAGCACGACGATGTCGTGGTCGCTCGCTCGACCAGCGCGTCAGACCGACCGCGCGGCCGCCTCGAGTGCCTCAGCGGCTTCGCCGGCGCGCACGATGTCACCGTCACTGACCGACTTCGCGTTGTACTCGGCCTTGGTCTTCACCGCCAACAGCACCTCGAGGTGCTTCGCGACCGCTGGCCCGGCAGCTGCGCGGAGCACGGGCACCGCCTCGTGGTGCGCTCCCGATCGCGAGTAGTTGCCGGTCCGAGCCACGCAGATCGCGTCAGCCGCAGCGATGCCGCTGAGGACGCACTGTGTGACGAACGCGTTCGCGAACTGTGAACCGGCGCTGAACACCCCTCCGTCACCACCCAACGCGCGGAGGACGTCAGCGGCGTCGAGGAACTCCGTCGCCTTGGCGAGCCGGCCCCTCCGGAACGAATCGTCGCCCGGTGCGGTGGTGCCGGTTCGCGGGGTCATCCGGTCAGCGTACGGAGCTTCCGGGACAGCCAACGACCGTCACCTGCGATGGGAATCCCGTCCCGAGCAACCGACGCGAGGAGCGGATCGGTGCCCTCGATCTCGTCCTCGTCGAAGACGACCGGCCGCACGGCGTTGCCGGTCCAACGACCGGCTGCGCGGCACAAGGCGTGGATCTGGTCCTCGGCGTCCGGGCGTCGGCCGCGAGTGACGACGAAGCAGAGATCGAGATCGCTGTCCGGGCGCATCGCACCGCGGGCCCCGGATCCGAAGAGCGCGGCGTACCGGAGGGGGATCGACCGACAGCCGGAGCGGAGTCGTTCGAGCAGGGCACGCCGGAGGTCGGCCAGGGCGGTGACCGCATCGGCGGCGAGGTGCTCTCGGTTCAGGGTGAAGGACTTCGTCCGTCCGGTCCGATGCCCGTCGACGAGGCCCTGCTCGACCAGCCGATCCGCACTGTTCCGGACCCCGGCGTACGACCGGTCCGGTACCAGGTTGCAGATGCCCGCGATAGTCAACGGCCCTGGGGCCAGTGCCAACACCGCGAGGACATCGCCGTCCACGGAGGTGGTGACCGTCGCGAGGGGAGATTGCAACTGCATGGAGATGTCCGATCAGATCGAGTAGAAATCTACCACTCCAGGTAGATTTCTACTCGTATCTGAGCAAATCCGTCAGACCACTGACCAGCCACCGTCGCTCGGCAGCACCGCACCGTTGACGTTCGCCGAGTCGTCGCTCAGCAGCCAGGTGATGGCGGCGGCGAGCTGCTCGGGCTGGGCGACCGGCGGGATGGTGGTCTGCATGATCGGACCGACCCGGCGGGCCGCGTACTCGCTGCGCATCGGCGCCTCGATGTTCGTGGCGACCGCCCCCGGCGCCACGGCGTTCGCCCGGATGCCCTGCGGCCCGTGGAAGAACGCGACGCTCTTGGTGTACCCGGCGATGGCGTGCTTCGACGAGGTGTAGGCAGCACCGGCAGCCGAGGCCTTCAACGCAGCCTCGGACGCGACGTTCACGACCGATCCCTTGCCGGCGGCGATCATCAGCGGCAGCACCGCGCGGGTCAGGCGCATCGGGCCGGTGACGTTGACGCTGAAGACACGCTCCCAGGTGGCGTCGTCAACCTCGTCCGGCGGCAGGAACGCGTCCATGATGCCGGCGACGTTGGCGAGCCCGTCCACCCGGTCGCCTGCGGCGGCGATGAGTGCGTCGATGGTCTCGCTCGCGGCGACGTCCCCGACGACGGTCTCCACGGCGAAGCCCTCGAGCTCCGTGCGGAGTGCGTCGAGCCGCTCGGCCACGACGTCGGTCGCGATGACCCGCCCGCCCTCGTTCGCGATGCGCGTCGCCGTGGCGCGTCCGATGCCGGAACCCGCTCCGGTGACGATGATGGTCCTGCCGGTGAACCGTCCGGCGGTGGTGGTGTCGGTCATGTCGTCTCCTCGATGCGGGGCGCTCGCTGCGCCACACCGGTTATAGCACTCAGTGCCGAAAGGTCTCCATGAGCTCGACGAACGACCGTCCGACGGGGCGCCCGCGCACCATCGACCCCGACGCCGTGTCCCTCGTCGCACTGCGGCTGTTCGACGACCAGGGCTTCGACGCGGTGTCGATGGACGACGTCGCCGCGGCGGCCGGGGTCAGTCGCCGGTCGCTCTTCCGGCTGTTCCCGAACAAGGCGGCGCTGGTCTGGGGCGGCCTCGACGAGTTCGCCGCACGGTTCCGCGAGGCCCTGCGGTCACGGCCGTCCGACGAGCCCTCGGCGGTGGCGCTCCGGGCGGCCTACCGGATCGGTGCCACGTTCCCGGACGACGCCGTCGAGGTCACCCGACACCGGCTCCGGGTCATCCGCGCGAACCCGTCGCTCGAGCACGTCGGCGCTGCCACGGTCACAGCCCTGACCGACGAGATCCTGCGGTACGTGGCCGAGCGGGACGGGGTCACCGCCGACGACCTCGCCGTCGCCGTGCGCGCCCACACGCTGGCCGCCGCCGCGAGCGCCGCACTGACCTGGTGGGCACTGCACGGCGACGGCCGTCCGGAGGACGTCCTGGAGCGCGCACTGGCGCTGCTCGACTGACGAGCCCCGGGGTTCCCGCTCGCCGCACTCCGGAGTACCTTGCCGGGCATGCACACGACCGGACCCGCGCCGTACTTCCAGTTCGCCGGCACCGCCAGGCAGGCCCTCGAGCACTGGCAGCGGGTGTTCGGCGGCGACGTGCAGATCGCGACCTACGCGGACTTCTCCCGCACGGACGGCCCGGCCGACGCCGTCGCGCACGGCCAGCTCACCGGCGAGCTGCAGCTGTTCGCCGCGGACGCGAGCGAGGGCGACACCCCGTTCTCGGCGACCGGGCTGCTCTTCTCACTGCTCGGCGCTGCGGAACCGGACGTCCTGCGTCGGTGGTTCGACCAGCTCGCCGAGGGCGGCACGGTGATCGACCCGCTGCAGCAACGCCCGTGGGGCGACTGGGACGGCACCGTCCGCGACGCGCACGGGGTCACCTGGCTGATCGGGTTCGAGGACTCGGCGCGCTGACTCCCGCGCGCTGCAGCGCCTACTGCTGGTCGGACGGCAGCAGCGGTGCCCAGAAGGCGTCGGGACCATCGGCCTGCACCGCGTCGCGCTCGAACCGGAACCCGTAGTCGCGCACGAAGTCGAGGGCCGCGGCCTGCTCGTCCTCGGCGTCGTCGTGGTCCGCGTCGAACAGGTACACGCCGTGCCCCATCGCGACACCGGCGTCGCTGATGACGGAGAGGTCCCAGCGCCCCTGCTCGGAACGCTCGATCCGGACGACGGCGGCCTGGGATGCGGTGAAGTCAGCCATGCCGCGAGCCTACGGACGCCCCGCGGCTGGCGTTCAGGATGCCCCGCGGCCACTACGCTGTGCACGGTCACAGGTCAGACGAGTGGAGAACGCATTGTCAGTCGGATTGCTCGCCGTGGTGGACGACATCCTCTCCGCAGCCCTCAAGGCCAGCGCGAAGACCGCCGGGGTCGTCATCGACGACGCCGCCGTCACGCCCCAGTACGTGCAGGGCCTCGAGCCCGCTCGTGAACTCCCCGTCGTCGGGCGCATCGCCCTCGGCAGCCTGTTCAACAAGTTCATCATCATCATCCCGCTGGCGTTGCTGCTCACTGCCTTCGCGCCCGGCGTGCTGCCGTGGCTGCTGCTGCTCGGCGGCACGTACCTGTGCTTCGAGGGTGCCGAGAAGGTGACCGAGTGGTTCGGTGTGCACCACGAGGGCGGGTCGGACGAGGCCGTCACCGAACCGAAGCTCGTCTTCGGCGCCATCCGCACCGACCTCATCCTGAGCACCGAGATCATGCTCATCGCGCTGGCGGGCCTCGACCCCGACCTGGGGCTCTGGCCGACGCTCGGCGCCCTGATCGTGATCGGTCTGGTCATGACGGCCGTCGTCTACGGTGCCGTGGCACTGCTCGTGAAGGTCGACGACATCGGCCTGCAGATGATGAAGAACTCGGTCCGCCGCACCCGTCGGATCGGTGCCCGCATCGTCCGCGCGATGCCGATGGTCTTCCGGGTCATCAGCGTCATCGGCACGGTCGCGATGCTCTGGGTCGGCGGACACCTGGTCATCGCGAACCTCGCCGAGACCGTCTGGCACGGACCGTACGACCTGCTGCACGTGATCGAGCACGCACTCGAGGCCGCAGGCCCCGTCGTCGTCTGGGTCGCCGACACCGCGGTGTCGGCCGTGGCCGGCCTCGCGCTGGGCATGGTCGTCGTCGGCATCGTGCTGGGCATCGGCCGCCTGCGCGGCACGCAGCACTGACGCGGCTGCGCGACGGACGGGAGGCCCGTGGCGGCCCGGCACCGTGCCTCCCGTCCGGCGCACCGCACGCCCACCGCTGACGGCGCGGCCGCGCTCAGCGGACGCCGGTCGTGCATCGTCGTATCCTCGGCGCCATGGCAACGGTGCGACAGGTCCAGGTGACGTTCGACTGCGCCGAGCCGGACGTCCGGGTCGGAACCGGGATGGTCGGTGCCGAACGGCTCGCGGCCCTCGACGCCGAGAGCGCCCGACTGGTCGGACTCGGCGCCACCCAGGTCCGTCGGATGACGGCGGACCAGGTGAACGAGTCGTGCATCGTCTTGCAGGACGTCGAGGGCAACGAGTTCTGCCTGCACTGACCGGCGTATCGTCGACGGACCCGAACCGCACCGCCGCGCCACGGAAGGACCCCCACCCCGCATGACCGTCACCGCCGCATCCGCCACCGCAGCCGACGCCACCGCCCTCGAACACCTGCTGGGGTCCGACCAGGTCCTCCGCGACCCGGAGTCGCTCGAGCGCTACCGCCACGACGACGTCGAGTGGGCCGACTCCACGGCACCGCTCGCCGTGGTCCTGGCACGCAGCACCGACGACGTCGTCACCGCCGTCCGCTGGGCAGCCGCCGCCGGTCTCCGGGTCGTCCCCCGCGGTGCCGGCACCGGTCTGTCCGGCGGCGCCAACGCGATGGCCGACTCGATCGTCGTGTCGCTCGAGCGGATGGACCGGGTGCTCGAGGTGAACACCGACGAGCGGTACGCGGTCACCGAACCCGGCGTCATCAACGACGCACTCCGCGCCGCGGTCGCCGAGCACGGCCTCTGGTACCCGCCGGACCCCGCGAGCTCGGCGATCTCGACGATCGGCGGCAACGTCGCGACGAACGCCGGCGGCATCTGCTGCGTCAAGTACGGGGTCACCCGCGACTACGTCCTCGGCATGACCGTCGTGCTTGCCGACGGGTCGGTGGTCGAGCTCGGCCGCCGGACCGCGAAGGGCGTCGCCGGGTACGACCTCACGGGGCTGATGGTCGGTTCCGAGGGCACGCTCGGCATCGTCGTGTCGGTCACCGTGCAGCTGCTCCCCCTGGCCGGCCGTGACGAACGGGCGGTGATCGGGTACTTCCCCTCGCTGACCGCCGCGGGCGACGCCGTGGCCGCGATCTCGCGGGCGGGGATCATTCCCGCAGCACTCGAGATCGTCGACCGCACCTGCCTGCGCGCCGTCGACGACTGGATGCACCTCGGGCTGCCGGCGGACGTCGACGCCCTGCTGCTCGCCCGGGTCGACGAGCGCGGTGCCGCCGGGGACGCGATCGCCGACCACGTCGCGGACGTCTTCGCCGAGGCCGGCGGCACGGACGTCGAGCGGGCCACCGACCCCGGGGACATCGACCGGCTGTTCCAGGCCCGCCGACTCGCCTACCCGGCGCTCGAACGGCTCGGTCCGGTGCTGACCGAGGACATCTGCGTGCCGCGGAGCGCGGTGCCCGAGATGCTCCGGCGGATCCAGGTGACCGCGGACGCACAGGACGTCACGATCGCCAACATCGCGCACGCCGGCGACGGCAACCTGCACCCGCTGATCATCGCGCCCGAGGGCGACGACGCCGCGAAGGCCCGCGCGAAGACCGCGTTCGACCAGATCGTGGCGGACTGCCTGGCGCTCGGCGGGACCGTGACCGGTGAGCACGGCGTCGGCCTGCTGAAGCTGCCGGGCCTGCGCGTCGAGCTCGGCGACCGCGTGCTCGCGATGCACCGCTCCGTGAAGGACGCGCTCGACCCGGCGGGGACCCTGAACCCGGGCAAGGCGTTCTGACCCGAGCGGACGACGGACGGGAGGCCCGGTGCCAGCTGGCACCGGGCCTCCCGTCCGTCAGGTGGTCGCGTTCAGCGACCGGTGTGCGTCACGCAGGAGCGCATCCGCACGCACGCCCGCTCAGTGGCGACGGAAGTACCCGTTCGCGCCGCCGACGTACATCAGGATCGTGGCGATGAGCACCGCGATGCCACCGATGAACCCGAAGGCGTTGCCACCCGAGGCCGCGCCGACGCCGACACCGATGAGCTGCAGGACCGCGAGGACCGTCAGCACGATGCGGGCCCAGTTGCGGCCGTCGCGCATCTTGAAGACGATGATGAGCTCGATCACGGCGAGGATGAACGCGAAGATCGCGCCGCCGACGAGCGGGGCCGTGCCGACACTGTCAGCGACGTCGGCGGAGGAGCCCGACGTGAGGTTGATGATGCCCTGCAGGATGTTCGCCAGGACCACCACCAGCCAGATGACGAACGCGACGGTGACGGACGTGGGACGACTGGACGTCGATGCCATGGGGAGTGCCTTTCTCGATGGACCACGTTCAGCGGCCTCTCAGAGAACGTACTTGCGGGCGTGACCGCTGTCCGGATGTGCCCGAAGGTCACAGAGCGGTAACGACGGCAGATCGGTCCAAACCCTTCGCGGCAGGGTGCCGAATCACCTGCAACGACCGGGAAACACCCGGAGCGCTCACCAGCCGCACATCGCTGGTTCTCCACCCCACCAAGGGTGTGTTCGGCGCGCACACAGCAGCCGCGCCGAGCGCGACAACAGCAAAGGACTGATCACGATGCGTAAGAGCCTCAAGACCTCCATCACCCTCGCCACGACCGGCGCCCTCGTCCTCGGCGGTGCCGCGTTCGGGATCTCCTCCGCCCAGGCC
>NZ_QKSU01000005.1:0-250661 GCF_003234665.1 Curtobacterium sp. MCLR17_059
CGCCGGACCACCGCCGCCGGACCACCCCGCCGAAACTCCCCCCGCACACGACGACGCCCGCCTGCCGGAGCGGCAGACGGGCGTCGGGAGTGCAGTCGAGCGGGTGCGTCAGGCGCGCGCCGCACGCAGTGCGCGGAGGTTCTCCTTGTCGGCACCGATCGCGGTGAGCAGCAGGAGCACACCGACGATGGCGTGGAACACGTTGTCCGTGGTGTTCAGCGCGAAGACGTTGGCCGAGGTGTCGACGAAGACGAAGCCGTACACCGCGAAGAGGACGAGCAGGACGCCGACGAGCAGGTTGCCGTTGCGCGATCCGACGGTGTTGCCGAGGCCGGTGATGAGCAGCACCGCGGCGAGCAGCACCCACACCAGGCAGAGCGCCGGGTTCACGCCGAACGCGTTCCACAGCATGCCGCCCTGGCGGTTGAAGAAGCCCGGGTCGCCGTCGGCGGCGAAGAAGAAGCCCAGGACGCCCCAGAGTGCGAGGACGCCGCCGGCCGTGAGTGCGAGACCCCGGTTCGGCGAGGCGATGATGCCCGGTTCCTTGATGGCCACTTCGGTTTCCTCCTCGTACACTGCCGACGCGACGTGCGTCGGTCCCGCGTGGTGCGACGGCCCGGCGGGGATCACGGATCCCCTCGTGTCAGCGCGCAGTGCACGGCCGACGGGGGTGCGGTTCCCAGCCTCCGGCCGGTGCTCCAACGGTATCGTGTCGGACCCCGACCGACCCAATCGCAGCGCCGCCGCCAGTCGTGCGACGAGCCCGACGACGACCACTCCCAGGAGGACCAGCCCGGTGACCTTGACACCCGAGCGCAGTGCATCCGAGTCGCGCGGACCGTGGGTCTCGCGGCGGGGGCGGTGGGCTGCGCTGGCGGCTCTGGGGTTCGTGATCGTGCCTCTCGTCTACGGGGTCGCGGTGCTGACCCCGGTCGGTCAGAAAGCGGAGGACGCCGCGCTCGGCGGGGTCCGGGAGTCCGACCTGTTCAGCTCGGACACTGCGCTCAACGTCATCTCGGTGCCGGTGATCCTGTTGCTCGTCGTCGTGATCGTCGCCGTGGCGTTCGCCAGACGGCGGCTCTCGGTGGGACTCGGCGCGGGGGTCGTGGTGCTCGCGTCGGCGGCCACCTCGACGCTCGTCAAGCGTATCGCCGTGCGCCCTGAGATCGCTCAGTCGACGACGCCGAACTCGTTCCCGTCCGGGCACGCGACGATCGCACTGGCGGCGCTGTTCGCGGTCCTGATGGTCACGCCTCGTCGGTTCCGCCCGCTGGTGACCATCGTCGGCGTCGGGTACGCGGTCTTCGTGGCGAACCAGACCGTGGTCTACGGCTGGCACCGGGTCAGCGACATCATCGGCGCCTGCGCGATCGCGATGTTCTGGCTCGGGATCGTCCGCGCGGTCGGACCCCGGGTCGACCGCGGGCTCCGGGGCGACCGTGACGGTCGGCGGGGGCCGCGGCGGGTGGTGAGTGTCGTGCTCCTCGTCGCGACCGGGCTCACGCTGGCGATCGGTGTCGCGGCGCTCGTGGTCGGCCTGACCGGTGACGGCGCGTACGACCACGCCGCGATCCTGGTGGCGGGGCGGTTGGCGTCCAGCGCGAGCGTCCTGGCGGTCGTGACCGTCGTGTGGTTCCTCGACGGGATGCACCACGCCGCGCGCACCGACCCGGCCACGCTCGCCCCCTGACCCGGCCACGCTGCCGACCGCCCGCTGACCCGGGGAGTCGAGCCGGGCGTCCAGGCCGCCCGCCCGACGGGCGCGAGCCTGGCGGGAATGCCACGCCGTGCGCTACGTTGTACCCAGCAAGTCGATGCAAACGCATCGATATCGCGAAAGGCGGCGCATCATGCAGTTCGGCATCTTCACGGTCAGTGACGTCACGACCGACCCCACGACCGGCACCACGCCGGACGACACCCGGCGCGTCCGCGACATCCTGACGATCGCCGAGCACGCCGACCAGGCCGGGCTCGACGTCTTCGCGACCGGTGAGCACCACAACCCGCCGTTCGTGGCCTCGTCGCCGACCACGCTGCTCGCCTACCTGGCGGCGAAGACGAAGGACATCACCCTGTCCACGTCGACGACCCTGATCACCACGAACGACCCGGTGCGCATCGCCGAGGAGTACGCGATGCTCCAGGTCGTGTCCGACGGCCGCATGGACCTGATGATGGGCCGCGGCAACACCGGCCCCGTCTACCCGTGGTTCGGGCAGGACATCCGCCAGGGCGTCAACCTGGTGATCGAGAACTACGCGCTCGTCCGCCAGCTCTGGGAGAACGACGTCGTCAACTGGCAGGGCAAGTTCCGCACGCCGCTGCAGGGCTTCACCTCGACCCCGCGTCCGCTCGACGGTGTCCCGCCGTTCGTCTGGCACGGCTCGATCCGCACGCCGGAGATCGCCGAGCAGGCCGCCTACTACGGTGACGGCTTCTTCCACAACAACATCTTCTGGCCGATCCAGCACACCGAGCAGATGGTCGGCCTGTACCGCCAGCGCTTCGAGCACTACGGGCACGGCCGCGCCGACCAGGCGATCGTCGGGCTCGGTGGGCAGTTCTTCGCGCGGAAGAACTCGCAGGACGCGATCAACGAGTTCCGGCCCTACTTCGACAACGCCCCGGTCTACGGCCACGGCCCCTCGATGGAGGACTTCACCGCCCAGACCCCGCTCACCGTCGGTTCGCCGCAGCAGGTCATCGACCGGTACGCCGCGATGAAGGACCACGTCGGCCACTACCAGCGCCAGCTGTTCCTCATCGACCACGCCGGCCTGCCGCTCAAGACGGTGCTCGAGCAGATCGACATCCTGGCCACGGACATCGTGCCGGAACTGCGCAAGCTCAACGACGAGGGTCGCCCCGCCGACGTGCCGTCGGACCCGCCGTCGCACGCGGCACGCGCCGCTGCCGCGATGGCGGCCGGCACGGTCGGCAGCGACCACGTCGCCGCCGAGGATGAGTGGACGGGCGCGTCCGTCTGAGGCGCGCTTCGTGAGCAGGAACGGTCGGGTCCCGCGAGGTGACCCGACCATTGCTGCTCACCATGCGGTGGGCGCGACCCCAGATCGGACGGGAGGCCCGGTGCCAGCTGGCACCGGGCCTCCCGTCCGTCTCGGCGCGCGTGCTCGGACCGCACTCGCCTCACAGGGTCAGCGACACCTCACAGGATCGCTGGTGCGTGAGCTGTCGCTCAGCGCGTGAGGTCGGCGGCGGGCTCCGCGACGGGGCGGGCCGGCACGAGCTTGAGGCCGACGACGCACCCGACGATGCCGGCGATGAACAGCAGGCGCAGGACGGTGACGGGCTCCGCACCGGTGGCCATGCCCCAGAGCACGGTGAGGGCGGCGCCGGTCCCGGTCCACACCGCGTACGCCGTGCTGATCGGGATGTGCTTGAGGACGTAGCCGAAGGCGACCAGGCTGATCACGATCGTGACGGCGAACACGACCGTCGGGCGGAGCTCGGTGAAGCCGTCGCTCTCGCCGAGGGCGGTCGCCCAGACGGTCTCGAGTGCGGCGCTGACGAACAGGACGATCCAGGCCACGTCAGCTCACCACCTTCAGGCCGATGACGCACGCCACCAGGCCGAAGACCAGGGCGAGGCGGGCGAAGGACGCGGCCTCCTGTCGACGGAGGATCGCGACGACCACGGTCAGGGACGCCCCGATGCCGACCCAGACGGCGTAGGCGGTGCCGACGGGGATGCTCTTCATCGCGAACGCCAGCCCGACCATGCTCAGGGCCATCCCGGCGACGAACACGATCGTGGGGACGACCTTCTTGAAGCCGTTCGAGGCGCTGAGGGCGGTGGCCCAGACGGCCTCGAGCACGCCGCTGAGCACGAGGATTGCCCATGCCATGACGATGTCCTTTCCTGCGGGAGTCGTTCGTTCTCGTTGTCGTACGACTGTGCGACAACGACCTCGACGGTAGCACGAGTTCGTACGACTGTGCGAGTATGGCGTCGTGGCCAGGAGCATGGACGTCGACGAACGGCGCCGCACCGTGTCCGAGGCGGCGTGCCGGGTCCTCGTGCGCGACGGGCTCGGAGCGTTGAGCGTGCGGAACGTCGCCACCGAGGCCGGACTGCCGCCGAGCACGGTCCGCTACACGTTCCCGACCCAGGCGAGCGTCCGCGAGCACACCATCACGCTCGTGTTCGACCGGATCCGCGAGCGCATCGACGCCATCCCCGACGACCTCACGCCCGCCCGGCGCGCACGCCGGATCGTGCTCGAGCTGCTGCCCCTCGACGAGGAGCGGGTCGTCGAGCTCGAGGTCTACCTGGCACTCGGCAACGCCGCGCTCACCGACGTCGGGCTCCGGCCGACGCTCGACCGGACCGTCGCGGCGATGCGGACGTGGTGCGAGGAAGTCCTCGGGCTGCTCGGGGTACCGGCGGACGACCGGGAGTACGAGGCCTGCCGGCTCCACGCGCTCCTGGACGGGCTCGCGATGCAGGTCGTCCGACTGGCTCCGGGGGAGTCCGGCGACTGGTCGATCGACGTGCTCGACCGGCACCTGGACGGCGTCACCGCGGGTTGAGCCGCCCCGTGCGCAGCCCCGGGCAGAACGCGTCACCTATCCTGTCCCGGTGACGACGACCACGCGGCCGCCGCAGCGCACCCGGAGCCTCACCGGCCCCGGCCTGGTGCTGCTCGCCGTCGTCGTCCTGCTGGGCATCCGGCTGTTCTCCCCGAGCATCGGGTCGACCGGGCTGCCGGACGTCGTGCAGGACTTCCTCACACTGGCGATCAGCGTCGTCGTCGAGTCCCTGCCGTTCGTGGTGCTCGGCATCGTGCTGTCGATCGTCGTCGAGGTCTGGGTGCCGGTCGGCGCGCTCGAGAAGGTCCTGCCGCAGAACGCCTTCGGCCGTCGCGCCGTGATCTCCCTGATCGGCATGCTCTTCCCGGTGTGCGAGTGCGGCAACGTGCCCCTCGCCCGCGGCCTGATGATGCGTGGGTTCACGCCGGCCGAGGCCGTCACGTTCCTCGTCGCGGCCCCGATCCTCAACCCGCTCGTCATCATCAGCACCGCGCAGGCGTTCGGCTGGTCCGGGTGGATCCTGCCGGTGCGCATCGTCGGCGGGTTCGTCATCGCGAACCTCGTCGGCTGGATCGTCGCCGCGCACCGCCGTCCGGCCGACCTGCTGCTCCCCGCCTTCGAGGCCCGGTGCCGTGCGGCCGTCGGAACGCCTCGCGGCCTGCACCGCTGGCGGCAGAGCGCCGCGCAGTTCGGCGGCGAGACGGCGACGATGATGCCGGCGCTGTTCGTCGGTGCCGGCCTCGCCGCGGCGATCCAGGTCGCGGTGCCCCGCTCGACCCTGGTGGCCGTCGGCTCGAACCCGGTGCTGTCCGTCGCGGCGATGATGCTGCTGGCGATGACGGTGTCGCTCTGCTCGAACGTCGACGCCTTCTTCGCGCTGTCCTTCGCGTCGACGTTCCTGCCCGGGTCGATCACGGCCTTCCTGATCATCGGGCCGATCATCGACGTCAAGATGATCGCCCTGCTGCGCACGACGTTCCGGGTCCGCTTCCTGGTGCTGCTGTCCGTCGTGTGCGTCCTGTTCGCCGGAGCCGTCGGGTTGGTGATGAATGTCCTCGTCTGATGCACGCAGCAACGCGGCCGCGTACCTGGGTCTCGGGTCGGTGCTGGCCGCGGCGCTCTGCACGCTGTGGCTCGCGCTGGTCGGGCACCTCGACCTGTACATCAACCCGCGCTACTCGGTGTTCACGGTCGTGCTCGCCGCCGTCGGGGTGCCCGCGTCGATCGCCGGACTGGTGGCCACCGCCCGCGGGTACGGCCACACGCACGGCGACGACGTCGACGAGCACGACGCCGACGCCGACGCCGACGCCCACGAGCCTGGCCGAGGCCGCCGTCGCGCCGTCCGCCTCGCCCTCGGCGGAGCCGCCGCCGTCGTCACGATCGGCGTCACCGTCGCGATGCTCGTCCTGCCGCCGACGACGCTGTCCGCCCGCACCGCCCAGCAGCGGAGCGTGGACTCCGCGACCCTGTCCAACGCCACCGGCTCGGAGTCCGCGGTGCAGCTGCTCGGCAGCGAGGGCGTCGACACCTCGGAGTACGGCGTCAAGGACTGGGCCGCGCTGATCCGGCAGACCACGGACACCACGGCCCTGGTCGGCAAGCAGGTCGAACTGACCGGCTTCGTGGTGCCCGGCGACGACGGGTCCTTCACCCTCACCCGCTTCGTGATCAGCTGCTGCGCCGTGGACGCGCAACCGGTCGGCCTCGGTGTCGTGACCGGCGACGGCGACGGCGCCGGTGCCGGGACCGTCCCCGACGAGGGGCAGTGGGTCACCGTCCGCGGAGCCCTGGCCGCCAACCCGGACCAGTCCGCCGACGCCCGCATCGTCGTCAAGGCCGCGAAGATCACCGACATCGCGCAGCCCGAGGACCCGTATGAGTTCTGAGCGCCGCAGAGACCAGCACCACGGTGACCAGCGCCGCGAGCGCCGCCCCGTCGCACACCGCTTCCACCGCCGGTACGTCGCCGTCGTGGTGGTCCTCGCCGTGGTCGCCGCGCTCGCCGCGGTCGTCGGCTCGCAGCAGGGCCCGCGGCTCCGCGACGTGTCCTACGACGCGACCGGTCTCGTCACCCGTCCGGCCCAGCGGGTGATCCTGACGGCGAACCAGGCGCTGCAGAAGGTCGCCGCCGCCGACGTCCGGATCAGCCCGGCTGCGGCGCACACCGTGACCTCGAGCGGCAACACCATCGCCGTCGAGTTCGCCGGACCCCTGGCGTACGACCGCGAGTACACCGTGACGGTCGCGAGCGTGCGGGCACCCGGGCAGCGCGCCACGTCCGACCTGACGGCGGCGATCCGCACGGGCAGCACCGACGTGCTCGCACTCGTGCCGGGGCAGGCCGGGGCGAAGGACCGCATCGTCCGACGCTCCCTCGATGCGGGCGGCGCCACCACGGTCTACGAGGGCACCGCGATCTCCGAGTACGCCCGGCTCGGCCGCTCCCTGGTGGTCGTGAGCGGCACGGACGCCAGCTCGTCCGTGGACATCGTGGCGCTGAGCGGTGGTGTGCAGGACGCCGACGCCCCCGTCGAACACCTCACCCTGCCGACCGCCGAGGGCCGCGTCACGGCGCTCCACGTCGCCGACGACGGGGCCTCGTTCGGGTTCGAGTACGCCGACACCTCGACCGGGCAGTCCCGGAACACCGGCCTGTACGTGGTCGACATGACGGGCACCCACATGCCCACGGCGATCGCGGCGAACGGCAAGCCGAAGACGGGCGCCGTGCCGATGACGGTCGGGCAGTGGGCCTACGTGCCGCGCACCGAGAGCGCACTGGTCCGGACGGGCAGCGACGACCTGGTGCTCGTCGACATGAGCGGGCGTGCCGACCCGGTCCGGCTCGGCAGCGCCACCTACCTGCACGGCTTCGTCGGCACCGGCACCACCGCCGTCGTCGAGACGGGCACCGGGATCGAGCGGTTGGACCTGACCGACGGGTCGAAGTCGGCGCTGCAGGCGCCCGCCGCCAGCACCGATGCGGCCGTCCTCGGCCGCATCGCCCAGCTGTCCGACGACACGTACCTGCGGGTGCTGGGGGACGTGCGGTCCGACGGCACCATCGCGGCACGGATCGTGCGCGTGGACGGGGGACGGGCCTCCCGGCTGCCGGTGACGATCCCCGACGACGCGAGCGTCACCGCGGTCTGCCCGTCCCCGAACAGCCAGTTCGTCGCGGTCGCGACGAAGTCGGCGACCGGCGAGCTCGTGAGCATCGTCGACGCGGCCTCCGGCGCGCTCGAGGCGAGCATCGACGCGGGCTCCGTCGACTGGTGCGGCGCGCTGCCGTCCGGTGACGAGGTCGGCTGACGGCACCGAGACGACAGACTGGAGGCCCGGTACCAGCTGGTACCGGGCCTCCAGTCGTTCAGGTGGTGGCGACTACGCCAGCGTGGCCGCGTCGATCACGAAGCGGTAGCGGACGTCCGAGGACAGCACGCGCTCGTAGGCCTCGTTGATCTGGTCGGCGCTGATGAGCTCGGTCTCCGGGAGGATCCCGTGCTCGGCGCAGAAGTCGAGCATCTCCTGGGTCTCCTGGATGCCGCCGATGGCGGAGCCAGCCCAGCTGAGCCGACGCGGGATGAGCGCGAAGGCCGGCACCTCGAGCGGTTCGGACGGAGCGCCCACGTTGACGAGCGTGCCGTCGACCTTGAGCAGGCCGAGGTAGGCGCCCATCGGGATCTTCGCCGAGACGGTGTTGATGATCAGCTCGAAGGAGTTCGCGAGCTTCTCGAACGTCTCCGGGTCCTTCGTCGCGTAGTGGGCCTTCGCGCCGTAGCGGAGCGAGTCCTCCTGCTTCGAGGTGGTCTGCGACAGGACGGTGACCTCGGCGCCGAGCGCGACGGCGATCTTGACGGCCATGTGGCCGAGACCGCCCATGCCGACGACGGCGACCTTGGTGCCGGGACCGGCGTTCCAGTGGTGCAGCGGCGAGTAGGTGGTGATGCCGGCGCAGAGCAGCGGCGCGACCTTCTCGATGTCGAGCGACTCGGGGACACGGAGGACGAAGTCCTCGTTCACCACGACGGCCTGCGAGTAGCCGCCCTGGGTGATCGAGCCGTCGGCCGGGTCGACGCTGGCGTAGGTGCCGATGTTGCCCTTGAGGCAGTACTGCTCCTGGCCGGCGACGCAGTTCTCGCACTCGCCGCACGAGTTCACCATGCAGCCGACGCCGACGCGGTCGCCGACCTTGTGCTTGGTGACGTTCTCGCCGACCTCGGTCACGTGGCCGACGATCTCGTGGCCGACGACCTGCGGGTACTGGATGGGGCCCCACTCACCGCGGACGGTGTGGATGTCCGAGTGGCAGATGCCGGCGTAGGCGATGTCGATCGCGACGTCGTCCGGGCCGACGTCCCGACGGGTGATGGTGGTCTTGACGAGCGGCTCGGTCGCTGACGGTGCCGCGTACGCGTTGACGGTGCGCAATGATCTCCTCGTGGGGGTGGTGCGTTGCGGGCCGGTTCCGGCCCGGAACCAGTGTGCGCGCAGCCGCGGCCGGGTGGGAGGTACAACCAGGACACCCCTGTGCCCGCGCACGGGCGCGTCGCGGCGTTCTGCTCGCTCAGGCGAGCCGGGCCAACCGCTGCCCGGCGATCGTGGCGAAGCGCAGCGGGTCGGCGAGGGCGTCGTCGGGCTCGCCGGTGGTCTGCGTCGCGAGCACGGTGAGCGACGCGGCGGCCGCGTAGTCGTCGAGCGGGGCCTCGATCGCGCCGGCGACGAGCATCGAGCGGGCTCCGGGAGCGTGCGCCGCGGTCAGGTCGCGGACCACCGAGGGCACCTTGCCGACTGCGCTCTGCCCGTCGAAGCGCCCTTCGCCGCTGATCACGACGTCGGCCCCGTTCGCTCCACCGGCCCCGTTCACGTCGGACCCCTCGAGCAGCGCCGGCAGCCCGAGGACCTCGGCGACGGCCGCGGCCCCACCGGCGAGCGTGGCGCCCCACACCAGCAGGCCGAACCCGACACCGCCGGCGGCTCCGGCGCCCGGGGTGTCCGGGTCGACGTCGGGGAACCGCGCGGCCCAGGTGGCGAGCCGGTCGTCGAAGGACCCCACACGGTCGGGCGTGATGCCCTTCTGCGGGCCGAAGACCGCGGCGGCACCGGTCGGACCGAGCAGCGGAGAGGTCACGTCGGTGAGCACGGTGACGCCGAGCGGGGGGAGTGCCCGGAGGCCGTCGGTGCCGGCTCCGTCGCTGTCGAGTCCGAGCGCCTCGAGCACCGGACGCCCGCCGTCGGTGGACGCGCTGCCCCCGATGCCGAGCACGAGCCCCGTGGCACCGGTGTCGAGCGCGGCGGCGATCGCCTCGCCGAACCCGCGGCTCGTCGCGGTGTCCGGCATCGGTGCGTCGAGCAGGGGGAGGCCGCTCGTCGCGGCGAGCTCCACCACCGCGCGGCCGTCGGGCAACCGCAGCCAGTGGGTGTCGACCGGCGTGCCGGCCGGCCCGGTGACGGTGACGGGGACCCGGACGGCTCCGGGGACGGCGGTCTCGAAGGCGTCGAGCGTGCCCTCGCCGCCGTCGGCCATCGGGACGAGCACCACGTCGTCGTCGGGGCGTTCGGTCAGCCAGCCGTCGCGGACCGCCGCAGCGATCGACGCCGCCGTCGCGGTGCCCTTGAACGAGTCCGGAGCCACGATGATGCGCACGGTTCCCACCGTAGCGGCCGGTCGCCAGACGACGGCGTGCGCAGAAGACGACGGCGTGTGCGCGTGTGTGAGACGCCGGTGTGTGCGCAGGACGCCGCGCCGTCCGCGAGACGCCTCCGGATTCGGCGGCGTCTCGACGACATGACGGCGTCGAACGAACACGACGGCGTCTCGCGAACGACCGCGCCCCGACGCGTCAGGACGCGGGCACCGCCTCCGGCAGGGCGAAGCGCGGGTGCGGCACGCCGCCCATGGCGAGGTCCGCGAGCATCTCGCCGACCAGCGGCGCGAACTTGAAGCCGTGCCCGGAGAACCCCGTCGCCACGGTCAGCGGTCCGACCCGATCGATGACGAAGTCCTCGTCGGGGGAGTTGTCGTACAGGCAGCTGATGAACGTCGGCTTCGTCGCGTCGACCCCCGGCACGTACCGCGCGACGTACGCCTGCAGTCGCTCGGCCTCGGCCGGCACGGGCACGAAGTCCCGGTGGTCCGGGTCGACGACCGGCCCGGTGCCGTGGAAGCCGACCTTGACGCCCTCGCCCGGCGTCAGCAGCCCGTACACGTCGTCGCCGTCGGCCCAGTGCACGAAGCTCGGCCAGGCCGCGTCCGGCAGGTGGCTGGGGAAGTGGGCCGGCTGTTCCTGGGTGACGCGGATGGCCGGGAGGCCCGCCCCGCGTCCGGCGAGCAGCTCGCCGACCAGCGTGGGGGCCCACGAGCCCACCGCGGCCACCACGGACGCGGTGCGGACCGCGCTGCCGTCGGACAGCGTCACGGTGACGTCGTCACCGTGGTCCTCGAGCCCGGTGACCCGGGTGTCGAACCGCAGGTCGGCGAGACCGGTCGCTTCGGCCAGCGTGAGGAACACCTCGATCGTCCGGTCGGAGCGGATGCGTCCGGCCGACGCGTGGGTCAGCACGTTCCCCTCGAACGCGATGCCGGGCCAACGTGCTGCCGCCTGCTCCGGTGTGAGCGACTCGTGGGGGATGTCCGCGTCGGCGAGGGCCGCGGCGATCGCGTCGACGACCTCGGGCCGGCCGTGGTCGACGGCACCCGTGCGGACGATGAGCTCTTCCCCGGCAGCGGCCTCGAGCGCTTCCCACAGCGCCAGTGCCCGCGTGGTCAGCGCGACGTACTCGGGGTCGGCGTAGCCCTGCCGGAAGATCCGGGTCGCACCGTGCGAGGAACCGAGGTGGTGGCCGCGAGCGTGCTGTTCCACGAGCAGGACGCGCTCGCCGCGGGCGGTGAGGGCGTACGCGGTCGCGGCGCCGACGACCCCGGCACCGATGACGACCACGGGTGCGGCGTGTTCGGGGGAACCGGAGGAGGAGGACATGCGGCGAGCGTACGTCCGACAGAGCGAGTGACGGGAATCGAACCCGCGCTACCAGCTTGGGAAGCTGGAGTTCTACCATTGAACTACACTCGCGCGCCCCGCAGAACGGGACTCGGCAAGCCTAGCGGATTCTCGCCTGGAAGCCAGCCGACCGCGCACCGTACGCCGTCTCGCCGGCGCGTGTCGCGCCTCCCGAGTCTCCGCTGTGAGGGTGGGCGCCTGACGGACAGGTGTCGCCCCCGTGTGTACCGTCCAGGGAGTTCCAGCCCCGAACCGAGGAGGACCCGGATGGTCAGGCATCCCCTCATCGACGACGTGGTCGGCTCGGCGATCGTGGTCGAGTCCGCCTCGCCCGTCGTGTGGCTGACGGACGCGCTCGCCTCGCTGCTCCGTCGGTCGGCGGACGCCGGACGGACGGTCGTGCTCCGCACCGGCCGGGCCGCGGCGATCACCCCGGCGCTCCGGCACGCGCTCGGCGCGTACGGCGCCGCGTGGGCGGTGTCCGACTTCGACGGCACGCTGCGTGACGGCCGGACCGGCGTCGCCGCCTCCGACATCGAGGACTTCGTGCACCGCGGCCCCGAACTCGTGGGCACCCCGTCGCCCGAGCACCCCGTCTCGGCCGACTCGGTGCGACAGATCAGCATCGACCTGACCCTCCGCCACCACCCCGGCCGTGCGGTCGACATGGGCTCCGCGATCGAGGCGCTGTGCCACACCGTCGGCACCTGCCCGACCCGGTGGGGCACCGCCGAACCGCTCACCGTGCCGTGGGACCGCTGGGTCGTCACGCAGTACGCGAAGCACGAGGCACCCGGCATCTCGACCTCGTACGCCGTCGGCGAGGGGTTCTCCGCGACGATGACCGCGCACCTGGTCGGCGGGGTCGTCGTCGAGACGATGTCCGCCGTGCTCACCGTGCCCGAGGAGAACACCGACCCGGGCCTGGCGAACCGGATGTTCGACGCCGTGCAGCGGGTCGCCGACCAGGTCGTCCCCGTGTTCGGCGTCGTCATGCAGCGCCGCGGCGACGCGGACCACCTGGTGCGGGCCGTCTCGCACGGCGAACCGTCGCCGCTCGCCGTCGTCGTGGGGCCCGAGGCCGCCGGCTTCCTGGACCGCGACGGCGTCTGGCCGCCACCGCGCACCACGACCGCGACCTTCGCAGCCGGCTCGGCCGCCCGCCCGGATGCCGACGCCGCTGACGACGGCGGCATGATCGTCCGCTTCGAGGACGGCTGGGAAGCGCTCGAGTCGTTCCTCGACCGCATCGACGAGGACCGCTTCCTGCAGCTGGTCGGTGGCGCACCGCTCGACCCCGCGCACGACGAGGGCACGCTCGACGGCCACGTCCGCGACGACCGGATGGTGGGCGGTCAGGGTGCCGCGTGACGTCACCATCCTCTGCCGCCAGCCGGTGGAGACGCGCGAGGTGGCGGAGGCGCTCCTGCTGCACGACGAGACCTGGGGTGTCCGGGCGCTCGACGACGGCCCGATGATGCAGGTCTGCCGTGACGCCACCCACCCGGTGATCACCGTGCTCGGCGTGCGCCGGGTGGACTCCTTCGACGAGGTCGAGCGGATCCTGCCGGACGCCCCGACCCTGGCGACACCGCTGTGGTGGGTCGACACCGTGACCCCCGCCGGACCCGACGGGGAATCGGGGATCTCGGCCGCGCTCGAGGCCGCGATGGACCTGGACGCGGTCTGCATCGTCCACGGGGACTGACCGGGGCAACGCCCGCCGTGTGACCGGTGCTGCGGGTCAGTCCCGCTTGCTCATCGCCGCCAGGCGCTCGTTGTACGCCTTGAGGTCGGCGTCACCGTCGCGGTCGGCCTTGCGGTCGAGGCGCTTCGCGTCGCGCTTGTCCGAGCGCATCCAATTCCGGACGACGAGCAGGGCCACGAACACCATCGGGAGCTCCGAAGCGCCCCAGGCGATGCCGCCGCCGGTGTGCTGGTCGTCGAGCAGTGCGGCGTCGTTCGTCTGGCCCAGCGCGTGGAACCAGTCGATCGCGAACACCGACTGCGACGTCATGACCGCGACGCCGAAGAACGCGTGGAACGCCAGGGTGGCCAGCAGGGTGATGATGAGCATCGGGTACGGCGGGCGCTGGGGGCCCGGATCGACGCCGACGAAGACCCAGAAGAACAGGTAGCCGCTCAGGACGAAGTGGATGATCATCGCGACGTGCCACTCGTGCGACTGCATCGCGGCCTGGTACGCCGGCGTGAAGTAGAACACCACGAGGGACCCGGCGAAGATGATCCCCGCGACGGCGGGCTTGCCGAGGAACTGCATCCAGCGGGAGTGCACGAAGAGCATGAGCCACTCGCGGGCGCCGCGTGAGCCGTCGTTCCGGACCGGCAGGGTGCGGAGCGCGAGCAGCACCGGGCCACCGAGCACGAGCGGCAGCGGGACGAACATCATCAGCAGCATGTGCTGGAGCATGTGCGACGAGAAGTGGATCATGCCGTACACGGCGGGGCCGGCCGACGTGGTCCAGATGAACAGGGCGCAGCCGATCAGCCAGGCGATGGTGCGCCCGACGGGCCAGGCGTCGCCGCGCTTCCGGAGCTTGCGCACCGCCAGCAGGTACCAGACGGCCCCGACGACGGCCAGGCCGAGCCACACCCAGTCGATGTGCCACTGGGTCAGGTAGGTCTGCGTGGTCTGTGCCGGCGGGAACGGGAACCCGATCAGGCCGGAGCGGGTGTCCTCGCCCGTCGCCGGGGTCTGCGGGATCGGCGGCTGCGAGCGGGACACGGCGACCGAGACGCCGATGGCCACGGCCATGAACACGATCTCGGCCAGCGCGAACCGGGTGAACAGGCGGCGGTCGAGCGGCGCGCGGAGGAGCCCGGGCACGAGCTTCCGGCGCTGCACGATCCCCGCGACGCCGAGCAGCACGAGGATGAGCGCCTTGACGGTGATGAGCCAGCCGTACGTGGTCGTGAACAGGTCGAGCGGGCCGGTCAGACGCAGCGACGCGTTGACGATGCCGGAGAACGCCACGGCCCCGAACGACCAGCCGGCGAGCGTCGAGTACCGGGCGATCACGCGTCCGGTCGCGCCCTTGGTGCGGGTGCGGAGCAGGACCACGGCGACCAGGCCACCGGCCCACACGCACACCCCGACCAGGTGGATCGCGAGCGAGTTCACCGCGTTCGCGTGCTCGAGCGACCCGGCGGCGTGACCGGACAGGGCCAGGGGGAGCAGGGCGAACAGGCCGATCACGGTGGCGAACGCCAGGGTCGTCACCCGGGTGGCGAAGGCGGCCACCACCGTGGCGACGAGGATCGCGGCTGCCGACACCACGAGCGCCTGGCCGATCTCGACCTGGAACGCGAAGAGCATGAAGTTGCGGGCGAACACCGGGCTGGTGAGCGGGACACCGAGGGTGTTCGCGCCGGTCAGGACGATGCTCACCGCGGCGGCCAGGAACCAGACGGCGCCGGTCGCCGCGGCCCACCGGGTCGCACGGTGCTGCACGCTGGACAGGGCGCCGTGGTCCTTCTTCTGCGCGGGCAGCGCGAAGGCGGCGACGATGAGGAGCCCGATGGTCAGCGCCGCCATCGTGTCGTGCACGACGCGGGCGATCGGCAGGCCGTACTCGACGACCTCGCCGGCGGACACCAGCTGCTGGCTCGCGCTGAAGGCACCGGTGATCGTCAGCCCGAGGATCGAGCACGCGACGGCCAGCGGGATCGCGATGACGAGGACCGTCGCGACGGTGGACGAGCGCCCGGTGGTGGGGGCGGCGTCCGGCGCTGACCCCGTGGGCTGGGTTTCGGGTGACGTGACGGTCATGACCGTCCAATCGTAGGCGTGTCGGCTGGACGGCGGCCCCTCGGATGCGCGCTCAGACCCGCCGTTCCCAGATGCCCTCGCAGCCGACGCCGACGAACCCCACTGCCTCGTTCACGTCGAGCATGTGGCGGTTCTCCTCCGCGTTGAACGTGATGACCGAGGGACGCCCCGGGAACCGCCGCTCGAGCTCCTGGATCCCGACGACCTTGAGCAGCCAGCCGAGCCGGTGGCCGCGGTGCTCGCGGAGCACCAGGGTGTCCCACTGCTGTGCCGGCCGTGCGGGGTCGTCCGGCACGGACAGCTGCGTGAAACCGGCCAGGCTGGTGGTCGGCAGGTGCTCGACGGCCACGGTGAGCAGGGTGCGCGGTGCCCGGGCGAGCTCGTCCTCGTGCTCCCGGAGTCGTTCGGCGGTCCAGACGTCCTCGGGCTCCTCCATGTCCCCGGCGGGCGCGTCGGTGCTCATCCGGGTCTCGAGCAGGGCGATGCCGTCGAGCCACTGCTCCGGCGTCCGACCGGTCCAGGCGTGCACGCGGTACTCCGACCCGGCGGCAGCAGACGCCCGCTCGTGCAGTCCGCGCACCACGGATGCGTCGGCGGGCAGCGGGAGCCGGCTGATCCGGTTCACCTGGCCGAAGTGCCAGCCGCGGGCGGTCAGGAACCGTACCCCGGCCTCGTCCTCCGGGACGGCGCCGAACCCCGTCGGGGCCTGCACGTACCCGGGACCGGACGCGGGCCCGACCTGCCGTGAGACGGCGTACGTCTTCCACTGCGTGCGGCCGTCGGCGCGGGCCATCGACTCCAGGTGGTCGGCGAGCAGCGTCCCGACACCGCGGCGCTGGTGCTCGGGGACGACGCCGACCGACAGCCAGCAGTTGGTGGTGCCGGGCTCCTGCTTCGTGTCGTACGAGCCCGCACCGACCACGGTGCCGCGGTCGTCGCGGGCGACGACGAGCCGGCTCGGGGCACCCGGCTCTCGGCACAGCGGCAGGTACTCCTCCGGCGTCCAGGCCAACTCGTGCAGCCCGTGCACGGCGGCTTCGGCGCCGTCGGACACCGCGAGCCACTCGGCGAAGGTCGCGACGGTCGCCGGGTCGTCGTCCATGGCGGCGGGCACCGTGATCTCGTCGACGGTGTACGTGGTCATCACTGCTCCGAACGCCGCCCGCCCGGGTGGTGGGCAGCCTGGCAGCATACCGGCGCGACGCGCGCTGCCGCTAGGCTTCGTCCGTGCTGCTCTCCGACCGCGACATCACCGCCCAGCTCGCCGAAGGCCGGATCGGCCTCGACCCGTACGACGCCTCGCTCGTCCAGCCGTCGAGCATCGACGTCCGGCTCGACAAGTTCTTCCGGCTGTTCGACAACCACAAGTACCCGCACATCGACCCCGCGGTGGACCAGCCCGACCTGACCCGCCTGGTCGAGACCGACCCGGACGAGGCGTTCGTGCTGCACCCGGGCGAGTTCGTCCTCGGCTCCACGTTCGAGGTCGTGACGCTGCCCGACGACATCGCCGCTCGGCTCGAGGGCAAGAGCTCGCTCGGTCGCCTCGGCCTCCTGACCCACTCGACCGCGGGCTTCATCGACCCCGGGTTCTCCGGGCACGTGACGCTCGAGCTGTCGAACGTCGCGACGCTGCCCATCAAGCTGTGGCCGGGGATGAAGATCGGACAGCTGTGCTTCTTCCAGCTGTCGAGCCCGGCTGAGAAGCCCTACGGTTCCGCCGAGTACCAGTCCCGCTACCAGGGCCAGCGTGGCCCGACCGCGTCCCGCTCGGCGCAGAACTTCCACCGGGCGGACGTCTCCGACCCGCGCTGAGCGTATGCCGCTCCGGCGGCGGACGAAATGTTGGATGCTGTGTATCGTTGCAGCATGTCCGCTGTTCCCCCACGGTCCGCCCCGCCGCTGTCGGCCGCGGTGCTCATCCGCGATGCCCGTGAACGCGCCGAACTGACCCAGGTCCAGCTCGCCCAGCGCGCCGGCGTCACGCAGAGCGTCATCAGCACGTACGAGAACGGTCGGCGCGAACCGTCCCTCGCGGCCCTGCAGCGGATGCTCCGTGCGGCGGGCTTCACGACGACGATCGACCTGCAGCCGGTCGAGGAGCCCCCGCCGCTCCTCGAGCGCGTGGTCGCGGCCCGGCAGGACCTCCTCGAGATCGTGCAGCGGTTCGGCGGGCGGAACCCCCGGATCTTCGGCAGCGTCGCGCGGGGTGAGGACGGCCCGGACAGTGACGTCGACCTGATGGTCGACGTCGACGCGGGGCTCGGCATCTTCGCACTGATGCGCATCCAGGACGCCGCCGAACGGTTGCTCGGAGTCCGCGTCGACGTCGTCGACGCCGCGGGCATGCGCCCCGGGGTCGTCCGGACCGCGGTGCCGCTGTGAGTGCGCAGCCCGGCATCCGCCGTGCCGTGGCCGACCGCCTCGACGACGTCATCCGGGCGTGCGAGGCGATCCGGCGCTACATCGACGACGAGCGGGTGCCCGAGGACCTTGTGCACGACGCGGTCCGGATGCGCCTGGTCGAGATCGGTGAGGCGGTCCGGGTGCTCCCCGCCGGGGTCACCGCGAGCGAGCCCGGCATCCCGTGGTCGCGCGTGTCCGACCTGGGGGAGCGGCTGACCCGGCGGTACTTCGACACGACGCGTGCGCTGGTGTTCGGCACCGCCCGCACCGACGTCCCGCACCTCGCCGACGCCGCGCGCCGGTTGCGCGCGGCCCACCCCTGACGGACGCGGGCGCGGACCGGGCGCGGCCACTTCACCCTGATGCGGATCCAGGACGACGTCGAACGACTGCTCGGCGTCGACGTGACGGTCTCGGACGCGTCGGACGTCGGGCCCGAACGGTCCGCCGGAGCCGTGTCGCCGTGACGCCCGACACGGACCGCTGTCTCGACGAGTGCTGCACTCCTGCGCTGCGATCGACCGGTACGTGCACGAGGACTCGGCACCCGATGCCATGCTCGTTGACGCCGTCCGGATGCGGCTGGTCGAGATCGGTGCCGCGGTGGGTTCCCTGCCCGCCGCGGTGACGGCGACGGAGCCGGACATCCTCTGGGCGCGGCTCGCCCACATCGGCGACCAGGTGACCGTCGGAGGCGCGGCGGTGTCGGACGCCGTCCTGGTCGAGACGGCACGCACCGACGTCCCGCGGTTGCGAGCGGCCGTCGAGCGGCTAAGCGCGTACCGCGCCCACCGGGGCGACTGAGGGACGGGAGGCGCGTGGCGGGCCCGCCACGCGCCTCCCGTCCGACCGTCAGCAGTCCCGACGGCCGCTCCTGCCCCTCCAGCAGACGGCCGTTCTCGTTCCTTGCTGCGCTTCCTCGGGTTCTCGCGCCAGGGCACAACCTCCCGCGCCGTCCCGGGACATGCGGCGACCCCCGCCAGAAGGGCGAGGGCCACCGTGATCCAGCCTCAGTTCCGCATCAGAGGCCGAAGATGCCCGGCGCGCCGCCCGCTCCGGTCACGCTCGGCACCCAACGGTGCTCGGACTTGAAGACCGGGTAACCAGGATTGGCTTGCTTCACGGTCAACACGTAGTTGCTGCTGCGCTTCCAAGCCGTGGGGTACGTCTTCCCCCCGGTCACCGTGTAGAACTGCCGAACTTCGACCCGGAGTGCCCCCCGGCAGTTCACGGCGTTCGTGTCTGCGCCGCCGTTCGTGGACGAGTGCCCGACCGCAGAGCCGCCAGGGCACGTCTGCGCACTCGTCCCGACGGCTTGCGCCGGGATGGCACCCACCGTCAGGATGGCCCCCGTCGCTACGGCAACGGCCGCGAGTTTAATCATCAACTTCATGTCGATCCCCTTTGATCTTTCGATGAGAACTCATCTGGGGCAAAAGTAGACCGGTACGAGCCGCTGCGCAGTCCACGATTCGGCCGACCGATCGCGTACCCCCCCTCAACGAGAGCAAGCCCACCTCGATCGAGGTGGGCTTGCTCTCGGTTAGGAGCTACTGACCTGCTTTTGCCAGGTCCTCGAGGGTGTCGTTGCCCTTGTAGGCCTCGACCGCGTTGTCCTTCGTGACGAGGACCGGTGCGAGCTCGATCGCGGGGACCGTCTTCACACCGTTGTAGTTGTTCGTCTTGTCCATCTTGGTCTCGGGCTTGTCGCCCTTCGACAGGGTGGAGACGAGGTCGACGGCAGCCTGGGCTTCCTTCGTGGTGTCCTTGAAGATCGTCGAGTACTGCGTGCCCTGCATGATGAGCGGGATCGACGCGGTCTCCGAGTCCTGCCCGGTCACGACGGGGTTGTCCTTGCCGGCGGCCTTGGTCGCGGTGAGGATCGCACGGGCGAGGGTGTCGTTCGGCGACAGGACGCCGTCGAGCTCGGTGTCACCCGTGTAGTACTGCGCGAGCAGGTCGGTCATGCGCGACTGGGCCTTCTGTGCGAGCCAGCCCTGCGTGACGACCTTCTGGAACGTGGTCTGACCGGAGACGACCTTGATGGTGCCGTCGTCGATCTTCGGCTGGAGGACGTCCATCGCACCGTTGAAGAACACGGTGGCGTTGGCGTCGTCCGGCGAACCGGCGAAGAGCTCGACGTTGTACGGCTTGTCGCCCTTCTTCTCCTCGAGGCCCTTGAGTAGCGCCTCGGCCTGGAGCTGACCGACCTTGAAGTTGTTGAACGCCACGTAGTAGTCGACGTTCTTCGTGTTCAGGATGTTGCGGTCCCAGGCGATGACGACAGCACCAGAAGCCTTGGCCGACTTGACCTGCGCGGTCAGCTGCGAACCATCGGCCGCGCCGATGATGACGGCCTTGGCGCCCTTGGTGATCATGGTCGCGATCTGACCCTGCTGGTCCGGGACGGGGCCGTCTGCCTTCGCGTACTGGATGTCGGCTTTGAATCCGGCTTCCTCGATCGACTTCTTGAACGCCGCACCGGCGAGGACCCAGTTCTGCGAGGTCTTGGCGGGCAGGGCGACGCCGATGAGGTCGCCCTTCTTGATGGTGCTGGTGCTGCCGGCGTCGTCGGACGAGCCGCGTGCCGAGCAACCGCTGAGGGCGAGGCCCGCGATGAGCGCCAGGCTGAGGCCGGCGACGATCTTCTTGCGCATGTGATTGCTTTCTCTTCGTTGAGGAGGTGTGGGGCCGGGGCCCCGGTGTGGGGAGTTGGGACTAGGGGAGGGTGATCTTGTCGGGCTGGTCCTCGATGGACCGCGGCTGCTGGGCGGACACCGTGTTCTGCTCGGTGTCCTTCCGCTGGAACTGCCGCATCATGCCCCCGATGAGGGACGGGCGACCCTGCGACTTCGAGTACACGTCGAAGGCGACCGCGACGAGCAGGACCAGACCGCGGATGATCTGCACCTTGTTGGACTCGAGGCCCATCAGCTGCAGGCCGTTCGACAGCAGCGCCATCACGAGACCACCGATGATCGATCCGGAGATCGTGCCGACACCACCGGCGACCGCTGCACCACCGACGAAGACGGCGGCGATAGCGTCGAGCTCCCAACCGGTGCCGTCCGCGGGGCCAGAGGCGCCGGAGTAGGCGACGAAGACCATGCCGGCGATCGCGGCGAGGACCGACATGTTCATCATGACGAAGAAGTTGACCTTCTTCGCGGAGACACCCGACAGGACCGCGGCGTTGGCGTTGCCACCGACGGCGTAGACCTGGCGACCGAAGATCGTGTTCTTCGTGACGAAGCCGTAGACGATGGTCAGGACACCGAGGATGATCGCGACGACCGGGACCGAGGTGCCGACCGGGCCGGCGCCGAACAGGTACGTGGCGACGAGCGTGACGGCCACCAGGATACCGGTGCGGACGACCGAGACCCACAGCGGCGGGACCTCGGCTTGCATCTTCTTGCGGCGGCCACGGCCACGGGCCTCGATGATGATGAGCGCGAGGATCGTGGCTAGACCGATGAGCAGGGTGCCGTTGCTGAAGCCGAAGTCGGGGCCGAAGTCGCCGAGGAAGCCGGCGCCGATCGGGATGTAGTCGTTCGGGACCGGAACGGACGTCGAGTTGCCGATGATCTGGTTCACACCGCGGAAGATGAGCTGACCGGCCAGCGTCACGATGAAGGCCGGGACCTTCACGAACGCCACCCAGAAGCCCTGCCAGGCACCGATCGCGGCACCGCAGGCCAGGCCAAGGAGGATCGCTGCCCACACCGGGAAGTCCCACACGGCCATGGACTGCGCCACGACGATGCCGACGACCGCTGCGACCGAACCGACCGAAAGGTCGATGTGCCCCGCGATGATGACCATGACCATGCCGAGCGCCAGGATCAGGATGTAGGAGTACTGCAGGAACAGGTTGATGACGTTGGTCGGCTCGAGGATGAGCCCGTTCGTCGTGATCGAGAAGAAGATCAGCAGCACGATGAGGGCGATGATCATGCCGTACTGGCCGATGCTGTTGCCCTTGCCGAAGAGCAGTTTCAGGTTGTTCATGAGGCGGTGGCGCCCTTCCGCGCGGAGGTCATGCTGCGCATGAGCGATTCGGGATCGGCCTGGTCGGCCGGGAGGTCAGCGGTGATCTGGCCCTCGAAGATGGTGTAGATCCGGTCGGAGAGACCGAGGAGTTCGGGGAGCTCGGACGAGATGAGGATGATGCCCTTCCCCTCGGCGGCGAGCTGCTGGATGATCCCGTAGATCTCGAACTTGGCACCCACGTCGATGCCGCGGGTGGGCTCGTCGAGGATCAGGATGTCCGGGTCGGTGAACATCCACTTGGACAGGACGACCTTCTGCTGGTTGCCACCAGAGAGCTTGCCGACGTTGTCCTCGACGCTCGGCACCTTGGTGCGGAGCATCTTGCGGTACTTCTCGGCGACCGAGTACTCCTCGAGCGAGTCGACGACACCGGCCTTCGAGATCTTCTTCAGGTCGGCGGCGACCGTCGAGCGCTTCACGGTGTCGAGCAGGTTCAGGCCGAGCGCCTTGCGGTCCTCGGAGACGTAGCCGATGCCGTTCTCGATCGCCTGCTGGACGTTCGTGACCTTGATCTCGCGGCCGTCCTTGATGATCTGGCCGTCGAGCCAGGTGCCGTAGGAGCGACCGAACAGGCTCATCGCCAGCTCGGTGCGTCCGGCGCCCATCAGGCCGGCGAAGCCGACGATCTCGCCCTTGCGGACGTGGAAGTTCGATGCCTTGCAGACCAGACGCGACGGGTCGATCGGGTGCTGCACCGTCCAGTTGCGGACCTCGAAGAAGGTCTCGCCGATCTTCGGGGTGCGGTCCGGGAAGCGCGACTCGAGCGAGCGGCCCACCATGCCGCGGATGATGCGGTCCTCGTTGACGCCGTCCGCCTTGACGTTGAGCGTCTCGATGGCCTTGCCGTCGCGGATGATCGTGATCTCGTCCGCGATCTGCTCGATCTCGTTGAGCTTGTGGCTGATGATGATGCTCGCGATGCCCTTGGCCTTCAGCCCGACGATCAGGTCGAGCAGGTGCTGCGAGTCGTTCTCGTTGAGCGCGGCGGTCGGCTCGTCGAGGATCAGGAGCTTGACGTCCTTGTGTAGGGCCTTCGCGATCTCGACGAGCTGCTGCTTGCCGACACCGATGTTCTTGATCTGCGTGTCCGGGTCGTCGGCCAGGCCGACGCGGGCGAGCAGGTCCTGCGCACGGAGCTGTGCGGCGGTCCAGTTGATGACGCCACCGCGGCTCGGCTCGTTGCCCAGGAACAGGTTCTCGGTGATCGAGAGCTCCGGGACGAGCGCCAGCTCCTGGTGGATGATGACGATGCCGGCCTGCTCGGACTGCTTGATGTTCGAGAAGCGGACTTCCTCGCCCTCGTAGACGATCTCGCCGCTGTAGGTGCCGTACGGGTAGACGCCCGACAGGACCTTCATCAGGGTCGACTTGCCGGCGCCGTTCTCGCCGCAGATCGCGTGGATCTCGCCGGCGCGGACGCTGAGGGAGACGTCGGCCAGCGCCTTCACACCAGGGAACTCCTTGGTGATCGAGCGCATCTCGAGGATCGTCTCGGGTGCGGTGATCGACCGGGTCTCGAGGCCGGTGTCGATCGGGGTTGACGCCACAGTGCATCTCCTTCTGCCGCTTCGGTGCGGCAGTGTGTTCGGGTGGTTCTGCTGCGGCAGCGAAAGCACAGGGGGCCTGTGTGGACTTCGTTGTCGCGTCCGGATCCGGCTCGGTGTGACGCTCATGTGAACGGTCACATCGGCTGGACGGAGGCAATTTACGCACAGCCTCGGTGCGGCTGTCAATTCGGATTGGTCGCGTTTTCGTAACGGCGTGCGTGATCCGGAGGGAACGTCCCCCGGGTTGGGGCCAGGGGGCTCGGGAACGGGCGTTTCGTTGCGCGAATCCGCATGCGCGGCCGGGAGGCTCGTGGCGGGCCGGCCACGGGCCTCCGGTCCGCTTCGTGGTCGCGTCCGGAGCCGCGCTCGCCTCGTCGGAGCGGGCCTGCCTGGCGCTTCCGGGCGTCCCTGGTCGGAAGTTCGTGGCAGGTACGCCCGTTTGTGGCAGGTACTCCTGGGTGGCCGGGTGGTTCCGGGCGTACCGGGTCGTTTCGGGCGTACCTGGTCGGAAGTTCGTGGCAGGTACGCCCGTTTGTGGCAGGTACTCCTGGGTGGCCGGTTGGTTTCGGGTGTACCGAGACGTTTCGGGTGTACCCAGTCATTCCGGGCGTACCTGGTGTCTTCGGGCGTACCTGGTCGGAAGTTCGTGGCAGGTATGCCCGTTTGTGGCAGGTACTCCGGGGCGGCCGGGTGGTTCCGGGCGTACCGGGTCGTTCCGGGCGTACCGGGTGTCTCCGGGCGTCCCTGGGCAGAAGTTCGTCGCAGGTACTCGGGGCGTGGCGCGGCCCGAGGTGCGTCAGCGCGTGCGGGGCGCGCTCGTGGAGGCGCGCACGACCAGCTGCGGGACGATGTCGATGGGGCGGAGCAGTTCGCCCTCACTCGGCAGCAGCAGGTCCACGCAGCGCCGCCCGAGCTCGGCGAAGTCGACCTGCACCGTGGTGAGCGGTGGCCAGAAGTGCTTCGCCTCGGGGATGTCGTCGTAGCCGACCACGGACAGGTCACCCGGGACGTCGAGCCCGTACGAGCGCGCTGCGTGCATGACGCCGAGCGCCATCTGGTCGTTCGAGCAGAAGATCGCGGTGCAGTCCCGCCACCGCAGCAGCTCGCGGCCGGCGTGGTAGCCGAAGTCGGCGGTCCAGTCGCCCAGGATCGGTGGCGCGACGGCCATGTCGCGGTCGGACATCTCGCGCAGGAACCCCTGCATGCGGGCGTCGGCCTCGATCCAGTCCTGCGGTCCGGCGATGTGCCGCACGTACTCGTGACCCAGGTCGAGCAGGTGCGCGGTCGCGAGTCGTGCGCCCTCCATCTGGTCCACCCACAGGGCCGTCGGGTCCTCGCCGACGCTGGCGCGCATGGTGACGTAGGGGGTGCGGATGCCGAGCTCCGCGATCAGGTCGAAGACCCGCTGCTGGGGCGCGATGACGACGATGCCCTCGACGTCGAGGTCGAGCAGGTGCCCGAGTCCTTCCCGCACGGCGGCATCGGTCGCCTCGGCGATGTTCGCCGTCGTGACCGAGTAGCCACGGAGCATCGCGGCGTCCTCGATCGCCTGCAGTGCCACGGCCGGACCGTAGTGGGCGCGGCGGGCCGTCAGGACGCCGATCGTGTGGGTCCGGCTCGTGACCAGGGCGCGTGCGGCCCGGTTCGGCCGGTACTGCAGCTGCTCCATGGCCGCCAGGACCTTGTCGCGTGTCTCGGCCCGGATCGCGTCCGAGTTGTTCAGCACCCGCGAGACGGTCTGGTGCGAGACGCCCGCGATCCGTGCGACGTCACGGATGCTGGGCGAACGCGGTTGCTGTGTCCGCGATGACGCCATTGCTGCTCGTTTCCGCCCGGGTGTCGTGGCACATCGATGTGCACGTTCACATCCAGGCCAGATCATTATGCACGTCCGGCGGATCGACGCCACCTGTGCGCCGATCCGCCGTCGGCTCAGAGCCAGTTGCGCTTGCGGAAGATCGCCCAGAGCACGCCCATCAGCAGGAGCATGCCGAGGATCGCGACCGGGTAGCCGTAGTGCCAGTGCAGCTCGGGCATGTGGTCGAAGTTCATCCCGTAGACACCGGCGATCAGGCCGGGTGCGAACAGGATCGCCGCCCACGACGAGATCTTCTTGACCTCCTCGCCCTGGCGGTGTGCTGCCCGGGCGAGTTGCCGGCTCTCCTCACCCTGGGCCAGGCTCGCGCTGGTCATCCGGCGCATCGCCTCGTTCTGCTCCTGCGACACCAGGGTGGCGTGCAGGGTCAGGGCGTTCTCGAGCAGGGCGCGGAACGAGTCGACGCGCTCCGTGACGCGGAGTGCGTGGTCGTGCACGTTGCGGAGTCGGTGCTGCACGTCGTCGTCCACGCCGTACTTGTCCGCACCGCGGAGCAGCCCCGTGACCATCGCCGGCACCGGAGTGGTGGCCCGCTGGAACGCGAGGACCTCGCTGAGCAGCTGGTAGATGCGCTTCGACACCCCCGGGTCGACCTGCCCGGCGAACAGCTGGTCCTCGATGGCGTCGATCTGCTCCTGCAGGACCTGGACGACGGGGCCGTAGCCGTCGACGACCTCGTCGAGCACGGCCGCGGTCACGGCCTCGGACCCCTTCGCCAGGAACTCCGGGTCTGCCTCGACCTGTGCCCGCAGCACCGCCAGGTCGGGTCGGGCGGCGTGCCGGACACTCACGACGAAGTGGTCGCCGACGAACAGGTGCACCTCGCCGAACTCGACGGTGCCCTCGGACGGGTCAAACCAGGCCGGCCGGAGCACCAGGAACAGGGTGTCGCCGTAGCGCTCGAGCTTGGCGCGCTGGTGTCCCTTGCGGGCGTCCTCGACGGCGTTCTCGTGCAGGTCGAACTCGTCGGCTACGGCCTCGAGCTCGTGCGGGTCGGGCCGGAGCAGCCCGATCCACGTCAGGTCGCCACGAGCCGGGCGCGACAGGGTCGACGGAGACTCCACGCGGCGTCCCCGGACGTAGATCGCGTTGTCGATCAGTGCCATGTGCGTGCTCCTTCGGTGGGGAGCAGGCGGGCGCGATGGCGCCCCGGAGGCGATCCGGGGCGGGGCAGGGTCAGCGAGCGGGCGCGACGACCGACAGGGGCGGCCGGCCCGATCGAGGATGGTCACCCGACATCGCGCCTCACCTGCCCTTCTCGTCTCGTCGTGGCGGCGCCCAGAGCGCTGCCGACGGTCGAGCGTACGCCTGCGGCACGGGTCGGACAACCCGTCGCGGCAGGCGCAGGAGCGTCAGCGCGTGACGTGCAGCCCGGCGGTCTCGAGCTCGGCGAGCTGCCACCCGAGCCACGGGCTCCAGGCGAACGGCGCGCCGGCGACGGCCTGTCTGAGAGAGTCCTCGGACACCCATGCCCACTCGGCGACCTCGTCGTCCGCGGGAGCCGGAGTGTCGTCGGTCACGGCACGGAAGACGGGGCAGACCTCGTTCTCGACGATGCCCGAGGCGTCGACCGCGCGGTACCGGAACTCCGGCAGCACGACCTCGACGTCGCGCACGGTGATGCCGAGCTCGCGGGAGGCCCGACGGCCGATGGCGTCCTCGAAGGACTCGTCCGGACCGGGATGGCCGCAGAAGGTGTTCGTCCACACCCCCGGCCAGGTCTTCTTCGACAGCGCTCGTCGGGTCACCAGGACGTCGCCGTCGGTGTTCCGGACGTGGCACGAGAAGGCCAGGTGCAGGGGCGTGTGGGCAGTGTGGACCGTGAACTTGTCCGCCGTGCCGATCGGGGTACGGTCGTCGGCCAGGAGCACCACGGATTCAGGGAAAGCGTTCATCTGAGTCGATAGGTTAGGCCAATGAGCGAGGAAGCGACCACCGTGCCGCACATCGACCTCGCGCTCGTCGACGACTGCCTCGAGCGCTTCTTCGCCGTGTCGTCGGCACGCGCCGAGCGCTACGGCCGACCGTCCGAAGAACTGTGGCGCGTGCTCCGCAAGGCGAGCATGGGCGGCAAGCGCTTCCGGCCCCGCATGGTCATGACCGCGTACGCCGGCATGGGCGGCACCGACGTGCACGCAGCCGCCAACGTCGCGGCGGCCTACGAACTCCTGCACACCGCACTCGTGGTGCACGACGACGTCATCGACCGCGACTGGTCGCGCCGCGGGCAGCCGAACGTCGCCGGGTCCTTCCGCGACAACGGGACGACGGGCGGCCTGCCGCTGCCGACGGCCGAGCACCGGGGGATGAGTGCCGCCGTGATCGCCGGTGACCTGGCCCTCGCCGGTGCGCCCCGCTTCATCGAGGCCGCTGGCGTCGACGGCACCCGCCGCGAGCGGCTGCTCGAACTGCTCGACGAGGCCGTGTTCGCCAGCGCCGCCGGCGAGATGACCGACGTCGACCTGGCACTCGGCGTGATGCCGACGGTGGACGAAGTCCTGGCCATGGAGCGGGCGAAGACGAGCGTGTACTCGTTCGAGGCCCCGCTGCAGTCCGGTGCCGTCCTGGCCGGCGCCGACGAGGAGATCGTCACCGCCCTCGGGGCCTTCGGCCGCGAGATCGGGATCGCGTACCAGATCGTCGACGACCTGCTCGGGGTCTTCGGCGACGAGACCATGACCGGCAAGACCGTGCTCGGCGACCTGCGCGAGGGCAAGCGCACCATGCTGATCGCGTACGCGGCGACCACCGACTGCTGGCCCGACCTCGAGCCGTACCTCGGCGACCCGGACCTGACCGAGGCCCGCGCGGACGAGGTCCGTGCGACCCTGGTCTCCTGCGGTGCGCGCGGCGCCGCGGAAGCACGTGTCGCCGACCACACCGCACTCGCCCGGGCCGAGCTCGCCCGGCTGCCGTACGACCTCGCCGACCGCCTGGAGGCCCTCGTGACCGAACTCGTGGAGCGCGCCCGGTGACCCACAGCACCACCACGGCGACCGGATCCCGTCCGGCTCGCCTCCAGCTCTACGACGCCACGGCCGAGGCCGCGTCGGGGGTCGTCATCGACCGGTACTCGACGTCGTTCGGCTTGGCGAGCCGCATGCTCGCCCGCGACACGCGCGAGCACATCCGGAACGTCTACGCGTTGGTCCGCGTCGCGGACGAGGTCGTCGACGGCCCCGCGACCGAGGCCGGGCTCGACCGCGAGCTCGCCCGCACGGTGCTCGACGAGCTCGAGGCCGACACCGAACGGGCCATCGCGCTCGGCTTCTCGGTGAACCCGGTCGTCCACGCGTTCGCCCGCACCGCCCGCGCCACCGGCTTCGGCGCCGAGCTCACTGCCCCGTTCTTCGCCTCGATGCGCATGGACCTCGACCGCACCGAGCACGACGACGCCTCGTTCGCCGCGTACGTGTACGGCTCCGCCGAGGTCGTCGGCCTGATGTGCCTGCGCGCGTTCGTGTACCGCGCCGGTCGTCCGACGTTCGACCAGGCCGAACTCGTCGCCGGGGCACGTGCGCTCGGCGCCGCGTTCCAGAAGGTGAACTTCCTGCGTGACCTGCACGCGGACTTCGAGGTGCTCGGTCGCTCGTACTTCCCGGGCGTCGACATCCGGTCGTTCGACGAGGCCACGAAGAACCGCCTGGTCGCCGACGTGCAGGCCGACCTCGACCACGCAGCACGCACGATCCGGCTGCTGCCGGCCGACGCCCGCAACGCCGTCGGACTCGCCCACGCGCTGTTCCAGGAACTCAACGACCGACTCGCGCGCACCCCGGCGAGCCGTCTCGTCACGACGCGCGTGCGCGTCCCCAACCCGGTGAAGGTGCGCCTCGCGGCGCAGGTCCTCGCCGGACGCGCACCGCTCCGGTCGCGCGTCACCACCCACCGGCCGGGAGGCTCCTCATGACCCCGCCCCGCGCCTCCCGACCGACGACGGTCGCCACCACCACCCGGCGCAAGGTGCCCGCTCGCCGCGCCGTCGTCATCGGCGGCGGCATCAGCGGCCTGGCGGCCGCCGCGCTGCTCGCACGCGACGGCTTCTCGGTGACGGTGCTCGAGCAGCGCACGCAGCTCGGTGGCCGTGCCGGCTCGTGGGAGCAGGACGGGTTCCGGTTCGACACCGGGCCGTCGTGGTACCTCATGCCCGAGGTCTTCGACCACTTCTTCCAGCTGCTGGGAACGTCGGCCGAGGCCGAACTCGACCTGGTGAAGCTCGACCCCGGCTACCGCGTCTACAGCGAGGGCCACGACGAGCCGATCGACCTGCGCGCCGACGCCGAGGCCAACATCGCGCTGTTCGAGTCCATCGAGCCCGGTGCCGGCGAGCGGATGCGGAAGTACCTCGCGTCGGCCGAGGACACCTACACGATGGCCGTGCGCCGGTTCCTCTACACGAGCTTCCAGGACCTCACGAAGCTCGCCGCACCCGATGTCCTGCGTCGTCTGCCCAAGCTCGCGCGCCTGCTGCTCGAGCCGCTCTCCACCTTCGCCGAGACCGCGGTGCGCGACCGTCGCCTGTGGCAGATCCTCGGCTACCCGGCGGTGTTCCTCGGCACGAGTCCGTACGCGGCACCGAGCATGTACCACCTGATGAGCCACCTCGACCTGGCCGACGGCGTGCTCTACCCGAAGGGCGGCATCACCGAGGTGATCTCCGCCGTCGAGCGGGTCGCCCGGGCCGAGGGCGCGAAGATCATCGCCGGTGCGAAGGTCGAGCGGATCGTCGTCGAGGACGGCGTCGCCACCGGGGTCGTCCACCGCGACCGCGACGGCGTGCAGCACACGGCCCCCGCCGACCTCGTGGTCAGCGCTGCCGACATGCAGCACACCGAGATGCAGCTGCTCGAGCGTGAGCACCGCACCCACGGTGCCGACCACTGGAAGAAGCGCGACCCGGGCCCGAGCGCGGTGCTCGTGTACCTCGGCATCGACGGTCCGACGCCGGGCCTGCTGCACCACACCCTGATGTTCACCGCAGACTGGAAGGCGAACTTCGGCGCGATCTTCGGCGACGACCGGCACGTGCCGGACCCCGCCTCGATCTACGTCTGCGCCCCGTCCGAGACCGACCCGAGCGTCTCCCCGCCCGGTACCAGCAACCTGTTCATCCTGGTGCCGCTGCCCGCCGACCTGTCGATCGGCAAGGGCGGCATCGACGGTGCCGGTGACTACCAGGTCGAGCAGATCGCCGACCGTGCCATCGACGTGCTGGCCGAGCGCGCCGGGGTGCCGGACCTGCGCGACCGCATCCGGGTCCGACGGACGATCGGACCGCGCGACTTCGCCGACGACCTGAACGCCTGGAACGGCTCGATGCTCGGCCCGGCGCACACCCTGAAGCAGAGCGCGTTCTTCCGCGAGAAGAACGCGTCGAAGAAGGTCGAGGGGCTGTACTACGTCGGTGCCTCGACGATCCCGGGCATCGGTCTGCCGATGTGCCTGATCAGCGCCGAGGTCCTGCTCAAGCGCATCCACGGCGACCGGAGCACCGAGCCGCTGCCGACGCCCCTCGGGGCCCCGCGGGACCGGACCGAGACCGTCTGATGCCCGGGGTCTACCTCGCCGGCCTGGTGGTGTCCCTGGTCGGCATGACCGTGCTGGACGCCCGCTTCCGGCTGTTCTTCTGGCGGGCACCGTGGCGGGCGGCGGCCGTGATGGTCGTCGGCGTCGCGTTCTTCATGGTGTGGGACGTCGCCGGTGTCGCTGCCGGCATCTTCTTCATCGGGCCGCAGAACCTGCTCACCGGGGTGCTCCTGGCGCCCGAGGTCCCGCTCGAGGAACTCTTCTTCCTGCTGCTGCTCTGCTACTCGACGATGGACCTGGTCGGCTTCGTCCGGCCCCTGGTGCAGCGGGCGACCGATCGGCGGCGCGCGTGAACGGCACCGGGGCGTACGCGCTCCTGGCCCTGCCGTTCTTCGGCGTCACGGCCGTCGTGGCCGTGGTCGCCGGCGTCGTCGCCGCCCGCCGGGCCCGTGCGGCGGGTCGACGGCCCGCGGTCGGGCGCCGGGTTGCGGTGCTCACGTCCGTGATCGCCGGCGTCGCGTTGCTGGTGATGACAATGGTGTTCGACAACGTCATCGTCACGCTGCGGATCGTCGCCTACGACCCCTCGCTCATCAGCGGTGCGAAGATCGGTGCGATCCCGGTCGAGGACCTCGCCTACGCGATGTCCGCCATCGTGCTGCTGCCCAGCCTGTGGGTCCTGTTCGACCGGACGGGCGCACGCGACCGGACCGGCGCACGCGACCGGACGGGCGCGCGCCCCGTGCTCGGCCCGACCACAGCACCAGCAGAGGACATGAAGTGAACGCCAGCACCGCCTCCAGGCCGTCGACCCTGCGTGCCCTGTTCGTGTCGTCGCGCCCGATCAGCTGGGTGAACACCGCCTACCCGTTCGGCGCCGCGTACCTGCTCGGCAGCGGGGTCGGCGTCGAGGGCGGCGGCGGGTTCTCGCTCGTCGCGTTCCTGGTCGGTGTCGTGTACTTCCTGGTG
Organism: Curtobacterium sp. MCLR17_059; assembly: GCF_003234665.1. Lineage (NCBI taxonomy): Bacteria > Bacillati > Actinomycetota > Actinomycetes > Micrococcales > Microbacteriaceae > Curtobacterium > Curtobacterium sp. MCLR17_059. The sequence continues at coordinate 31,726 of NZ_QKSU01000005.1, forward strand.
CCCTACAACCTGGCGATGTACGGCATCAACGACGTCTTCGACTACGAGTCCGACCTGCGCAACCCGCGCAAGGGCGGCGTCGAGGGCGCCCTGCTCGACAAGAGCGTCCACCGAACGACGCTGTGGGCCGTCGTCGTCACGAACGTCCCCTTCCTCGTCGCGCTCGTGGTGCTCGGCGCGGTCAGCGGCAACGGGCCGTGGTCGTGGCTCGTCCTGGCGATCAGCGTGTTCGCGGTCATCGCGTACTCGGCACCGGGGCTGCGGTTCAAGGAGAAGCCGTTCCTCGACTCGCTGACGTCGAGCACCCACTTCGTCTCGCCGGCGATCTACGGCCTCGCCCTGGCGGGCCCGCACTGGACCGGCGAGCTCGTCGCCGTGTGCATCGCGTTCTTCCTGTGGGGCGTGGCCTCGCACGCGTTCGGTGCCGTGCAGGACGTCCTGGCCGACCGCGCCGGCGGCATCGGCTCCGTCGCGACCGTGATCGGCGCACGGGCCACCGTCCGCCTGGCCTTCGTCGCCTACCTGGTCGCCGGCGTCGCGCTGCTGTTCTCGGCGTTCCCCGGGCCGATCGCCGCGATCGTGGTCATCCCGTACGCGCTCAACGTGCTGCCGTGGTGGAACATCACCGACCAGGGCGCCGAGGCCGCGAACGCCGGGTGGAAGCGCTTCCTCTGGATCAACTACCTGGCGGGCTTCATCGTCACGATGGCACTCATCGCGTACGCCTTCACGCACTGACAGACTGGACGCACGCACCGCGGCGTCCGTGGTGCGTCACCAGTCACGACGGCAGTCACGAAGGAGTGCGCGCATGAGCGTCCGGATCATCCACGTCGGTCTCGGAGGGTGGGGCGGCAACTGGGCCCGCACCGCCATCCCAGAGGTGTCGGAAGTGCAGGTGGTCGGGATCGTCGACCCGTCGGCACCGACGCTCGAGGCCGTGCGGACCGACCTCGGGCTCCCGGCCTCCGCGGCGTTCGGGTCCCTGACCGAGGCGCTCGCCGCGGTGGAGGCCGACGCCGTCGTCATCACCGCCCCGGCCGTGACGCACGTGCCGCTCGCGCTCGAGGCCCTCGACGCCGGCAAGCACGTCCTGGTCGAGAAGCCGTTCGCCAACACCACCGACGAGGCCGTCACCGCGGTCCGTCGCGCCGAGGAGCTCGGTCTGGTGCTGCAGGTCAGCCAGAACTACCGCTGGTACCCGGCACCGCGGGTCGTGCAGGAGATGCTCGAGGCGGACGTCGTCGGCGAGGTCTCCGCGATCAACGTCGACTTCCGGCAGTGGGACAACGACCAGCCCGCCGAGACGTACCCGCACTACCGGTTCCCGCACGCGATGATCAACGACATGGCGATCCACCACTTCGACCTGCTCCGGATGATCACCGGGCAGGAGGCCGTCCGGGTCTTCGCCAAGGCCAGCTACCCCGCGTACAGCAAGTACCAGGACGAAGCGATCGCCTCGATGATCATCGAGCTCGACGGCGGCACGGTCGTCAACTACCGCGGCAGCTGGCTGAGCCGCGGCCCGCGCACCGCCTGGGCCGGGGAGTGGAGCATCGAGGGCGAGGACGGCGAGCTCTGGTTCACGAGCCGCGACGGTGAGCCGAACGCGGTCGACGGCGACCGGGTCACCGTCCGCCGCACGCAGGACGACGTCGCCGAGCCGGTCGAGCTCCCCGTGCTCGCGCACACCGACCGCCAGGGCGGGCTGCAGGCGTTCGCCCGCTCGGTGCAGGGCGGCCCCGCTCCGGAGACGAGCGGTCGCGACAACCTCCGGAGCCTCGCGCTGATGGAGGCCGCCGGCCGCTCCGCGGCGTCCGGCCTGCCCGAGGACGTCGTCGTCCCGTCCTGACCGCACCCACCCACGGCCTGGAGGCGCGGGGCGGGCCCGCACCGCGCCTCCAGGCCGGCCCTGGTCGCGTCCACCGCGTCAAAGCGACAGTGGGTTGCGGAACGTTCGCGGCATACTGTCGCTTTCGCGAACCAGACCCGGTGCGGTCCGCCTGATCTGTCGCTCGCGCGTCAGGCGGCGCCGGCCACCCGCCGCGCCTGCGCGACGGCCCGCCGCACGCCGAGCGACCAGCCCGGCCCGTGGCCGGGCAGCACGTGCTTCGCCTCGGTGTCCGCGAACCGGTCGAGCGACGCGACAGCCGTGTCGACGTCGGAGGTCGCCGCGGGTGCGACGATCCGCGGTCCGATCCCGCCCGTGTACGGGTCGAAGGTGACGAGCGCGTCCCCGGCGATGACGGCGTCGCGGTCGGCGAAGTGCAGCGCCACGTGGCCGTCGGTGTGCCCCGGGGTCTCGATGATCCACGGGTTGCCCGGCACGTCGGCGCGGCTCTCCAGCGGCTCGGTGTCCGCGATGCCGTCGACCGTGACCGCACCGGCCAGCAGCATCCGGCCCAGGGGGCGCAGACCACCCGGGTGGAGCGCCACGAACCCGAAGCGGTTCGTCTGCGGTCGGTACGAGTACGGGTGCGCGGCGAGGTGCCGATCGCCCGGGTGGACGAACACGGGCGTGCCCCAGTCGCGGTGCATCCGCGCGGCGGTGCCGACGTGGTCGAAGTGCCCGTGCGTGAGCAGGAGCCCCTCGACCTGGTCGGGCGTGTAGCCCAGGTCGTGCACGGCGAGCTGCAGGTGCGGCCACGCGGCGGGCAACCCCGCGTCGACGACGAGCAACCGATCGCCGGTCTCGACGAGGTACGTGTTGGTGTGTGCGATCTCGAGGCGGTGGATCCCCTCGGCGGCGTCCCGGAAGAGCATGTGCGGCACGGTAGACGCGGCCTGCTGGGCACGATCCCGGGTGGGACGTGTACGAAATGGGGAATGGCCAAGGACAGTCTGCCCGAGCTCGAACTCGCCAACGTGCGCACCCGCGAGGGCATCACGGACACCGTGACGGAGCTGAAGCGACGCGCGGACCTGCCCGCCCGGACGCGGCTCGCGGTCGCCAAGACGAAGCAGCGGTGGCACCGCGACCCCACGCCCCTGGTGGCGATGGGCATCACCGGGCTGACCGGTGTCGCGGCGATCGTCCTCGGCATCGCGCTGCGGAACCGCCCCGCCGGGCACCTGGCCCAGCCGCCGGCGAACTCGGCCTTCACCGCGTTGCTGCCGTTCGGCGCGCGTGGCGACGCCCCCTCGGCGAAGGAGCAGGCGCAGGCAGGTCGCAAGGGCCGGAAGGCGCGGGCCAAGGCGGCGGAGGAAGCCCTGGAGCAGGACCCGGCGCACCGCGCCCGCGTGAAGCAGCAGGTCGGCATCGCGGCGGTGCAGCGACGGGCGAACAAGAACCGCAAGCAGGCGGTCAAGCGGTCGAAGCAGGCCGTGAAGGCGAGAGGGTAGTCACATGGCGCACGAAGAGCACAAGCCGGATCCGGACGACGCCCGGAAGCCCGACAACCCCACCGACCTCAAGAAGCCGACGCTCCTCTACACGCTGAAGAAGACGCTGCGCGAGTTCACGAGCGACCAGTGCACCGACCTGGCGGCGAGCCTGACGTACTACTCCGTGCTCGCGCTGTTCCCCGGGCTGCTGGCGGTCGTGTCGATTCTGGGCCTGGTGTCGGACCCGGCGAAGACCATCGAGACCCTGCTCCAGGTGATCCGCAACGTCGGCGGCGGTGACGTCGCGAGCCTGCTGAAGGAGCCGGTGAACGGCCTGGTCCGCTCGCCCGCTGCGCCGGTGACGTTCATCGTCGGTCTGCTCGGCGCCCTCTGGTCGGCCTCCGGCTACGTCGGCGCGTTCGGCCGTGCCATGAACCGGATCTACAACGTCCGCGAGGGCCGCCCGATCTGGAAGCTCCGCCCGACCATGCTCGGCGTGACCGTCACCACCATCGTCCTGCTCGTGGTCGGTCTGCTGGTCCTGGTGAGCGCGCCGCTCGCCCGCAGCTTCGGCGACGTCATCGGTCTTGGCGACGTGGCCGTCACCGTCCTGTCGATCGTGCAGTGGCCGATCCTGCTCGTCATCGCGATCATCGTCGTCGCGGTGCTCTACTACTGGTCGCCGAACGTCAAGCAGCCGAAGTTCACCTGGGTCAGCGGTGGCTCGATCCTGGCGCTCCTCATCTGGATCATCGCCAGCGTCGGCTTCGGGTTCTACGTCGGGAACTTCTCGAACTACAACGCCACGTACGGCTCCCTGGGTGGGGTCATCGTGTTCCTGCTGTGGATCTGGATCACGAACAACGCCCTGCTCTTCGGTGCCGAGTTCGACGCCGAGATCGAGCGTGGTCGCGAGCTGCAGGCCGGCATCCGCGCGGAGGAGGACATCCAGCTCCCCGAGCGCGACACCCGCCAGATCGAGAAGCAGGACGAGAAGCGGGCGCAGGACGTGCTCGAGGGCATCCGCATCCGCCAAGGCGTCGACAACGACTGACCGCGGCTCGTCCGACCACCGCTGACGGGCGCTCTCCGGGTCGGGGCGCTACGGTGCGAGCGTGCCGTCCTTCCTCGAGGGGCTTCCGTTCCGGTGGCTCGTCCTCGCGCTCTTCGTGATCGTGTTCTGCCGTGCGCAGGCCACGTACTGGGTCGCGCGGCTCGCGGTGACGGGGGCGTCCCGATCGCGGTGGGGCGGCTGGCTGCGGTCACCGGCGGTCCGCCGCGGGTCGGCGCTGCTGGATCGCTGGGGGTTGCCCGTCGTGACGGTGAGCTTCGTCGTGGTCGGCCTGCAGACGGTGATGAACGCCGCAGCGGGGCTGGCACGGGTCGCCTGGTGGCGGTACACGATCGCGATGGTGCCGGGGTGCGTGGCATGGGCGTTCCTGTACGCGACGGTCGGGCTCGCCGTGTTCTGGGCGGTCGTCGCGGCGCTCGCCGGTTCGCCGTGGGGCATCGCGGCGCTCGTGGGCCTGGTGGTCGTCGCCGGCGTCGCGCTGACGGTCCTGCGTCGTCGTCGCGACCGCACAGGAGGCCCGGCCCGGCTTCCGTAGGCTGGCCTCCGTGACGACAGACCAGCTCCAGAACCGTCCGGTCGCCCTGGTGACCGGAGCCACCCGCGGCATCGGCCGCGCGATCGCTGCCGACCTCGGCCGAACCCACCACGTGCTCGTGGGCGGTCGGTCCGCCGACGCCGTGGACGCCCTCGTCCAGGAGCTGCCGAGCGCGGCGCCGTTCGTGGGTGACCTGGGCGCGGGCGAGGTCCCGGCGCTGCCCGATCGGCTCGACGTCCTCGTGCACTCGGCCGGTGTCGAGCAGGGCACCGCCGTCGCCGACACCCCGCGCGCGGTGTGGGAGCAGGTCTTCGCGACGAACGTGTTCGCGGTCGCCGAGCTCACCCGGCTGGCGCTGCCGGCACTGCGGGCAGCCCGGGGCATCGTCGTACCGATCAACAGCGGCTCCGGGTTCCACTCGGGCCCCGGCGGTGGCGTGTACGCGGCGTCGAAGTTCGCGCTGCGGGCCTTCGCCGACGCCCTGCGCGAAGAGGAGCGGGCGAACGGCGTGCGGGTGTCGAGCGTGCACCCGGGCCGGACCGACTCGGACATGCAGCGGCAGCTCGTGGCGAAGCTCGGGGAGTCCTACGACACCGACTACTACCTGGCACCCGAAGACGTGGCCGCCGCGGTCCGCACCGTCGTCGACCTGCCCGAGCGCGGCACCGTCGAGTCCCTCGCGATCCGGCCGACCCGACGGCGCTGATGTTCGGACGGCACTGACGCGCTGACGGCGCCGGCTACCGACTACCGCAGCTCGATCCGGTCGTCGAGCTCGAGCCGTTCCAGGAACGTCTCGTCGTGGCTCACCACGACGAGTGCTCCCCGGTAGGCCCGCAGCGCGTCGACGAGCTGGTCGACGCTCGTCAGGTCGAGGTCGTTCGTCGGCTCGTCGAGCACGAGCAGCTGCGGCGGCGGGTCGGCGAGCACCAGGGCCGCCAGCGCCACCCGGAACCGCTCCCCGCCGGACAGGTCCCCGGCCGGGCGGTCGACGGTGTCCCCGCGCACCAGGAACTTCGCCAGCCGGTTGCGGACCTCGGCGACGGGCACGTGCGGGGCGTCCCGGCGCACGTTGTCGAGCACCGTGGCGGTGTCGTCCAGGCTGTCCTTCCGCTGCGGCAGGTACGCGATCCGGTCGACGTGGGCGACGGCCGTGGTCTCGGGCAGCGGGTGCTCCCGGGCCGCGGGGTCGCCGACGAGCTGCTCGAGCAGGGTGGACTTGCCGACGCCGTTGTCCCCGGTGACGGCGATCCGTTCCGGCCCCTGCACGATGACGTCCCGGCCGCGGACGGTCACGGTGGCGATCCGACGCGATGCCGGCACGTCCGGGTCGGGCAGGGTGACGTGGATCGACTCGTCGTCGCGCAGGCGGAGCTCGGCCTCGCGCTTGGTGGCGAGTGCGGCGGCTTCGTCGTCCGCGTACCCGACGCGGAGCCGGCCGGCGGTCTCCTGCGCCTTCTTCCGCTGCTCGTTCGCCAGGATCTTCGGCATCGAGCGGCCCGCTTTCTCACCGGCCTTCGCCCGTCGGGCGATCTTCGTCTCCGCCTCGATGCGCTGTCGCTTCTCGGTGCGGTGCCGCTGGTCGGCGACCCGGACTTCGCGCTCGACGGCCGCCTGCTGCACGGCCAGGTGCTCCTCGAACGCGCTGAACGTCCCACCGAACACCGTCATCGCCCCGGCGCGGAGCTCCACGGTCTCGTCGACGTGCTCCAGGAGTTCCCGGTCGTGGCTGACGAGCACCAGGGTGCCGCGCCAGTCGTCGACCAGGTCGAGGAGCAGCCCGCGGGCCCGGCGGTCCAGGTTGTTCGTCGGCTCGTCCAGGAACACGATCGGCCGCGCGCGCAACCGAACTCCGGCGACGGCGACGAGCACCGACTGCCCGCCGGACAGCGTCGACACCGGCCGGTCGAGGTCGGTGCCGTCGAGCCCGACCCGGTCGAGCACCGCGGCGGCCCGTTCCTCCAGGTCCCAGTCGTCGCCGACTGCCTCGAGCTGTGCGGCCGTGGCGTCGCCGGCCAGGACGGCCCGGAGCGCGGTGAGTGTGGGCCGGACGCCGAGCAGGTCGGCGACGGTGTCGTCCGCGCTGGCATGGGCCCACGCCGCCGGTTCCTGATCGACGCGCCAGCGGCGATCAGGCCGTGCCGGTGGGGAGAGGCGTTGCGGCAGGTGGTCGACGGGACCCGACGTCGCGATGCTGCCCGACGTGGGGTGGAGCCGGCCGGTCGCGAGCCGGACCAGCGTGGACTTACCGGCCCCGTTCCTCCCGACCAGGCCGGTCCGGCCACGTCCGAAGGCGGCGGTGAGGTGGTCGAGCGCGACGGTGCCGTCGGGCCAGGCGAAGGTGACGTCGTGCAGGACGACGGACGGACTGGTGGGCATGGGGGTGTCTCCCGGTGTCGATGCTGGGCGCACGACACCGAGGCCACCGCGGTGCGGTGGAGCGCCGGACGGGGCGCGCGATCACGGTGTCAGCGCGTGGGCTGAGCGGTACCGGTGATCGACAGCAATCCGTCTGCTTCCGTCGGGGGACCCCCGTGTCCGCCATCCGTTCCGCCGGTCGGTCTCCCGCCCCGGCAGCCCCGCGATGACGACGAGGTGACCTCCACGGTAATCCCGTGACACGGGCACCCGCAAGGGATGACAGGCTGGGGGCATGCCGGAGAACCTGTTGCCGACCCCGTCGTCGAACCCCGAGACCCTGCTGCCCGCCGAGCCGGAGGTGACCGCCGCGATCGAGGCGGAGGCCCCCGTCGCCAGCGTGGTGGTGTCCTACCCGTCGTCGAGCCTGGCGTGGGCGCTGCTCGCCGACGAGGCGTGGGCGCGTGGCGCGACCCTCGAGTCCTACGCGTACGCCCGTGTCGGGTACCACCGTGGGCTCGATGCCCTGCGCAAGGCCGGCTGGCGCGGTGTCGGTCCGGTGCCGTGGTCGCACGAGCCCAACCGTGGCGTGCTGCGGGCGCTGTTCGCCCTGCGCCGTGCCGCCGAGGCGATCGACGAGCCGGGTGAGGCCGAGCGCCTGACCGACTTCCTGAACGCGAGCGACCCCGAGGCCCTGCGCGCCCTGTCCGCCGGCGCGTAGCTCCCGCACGCAAAACACCGGTGTTCGCACTGCACGCCGCGGGATGCGGGTGTGCAACGTGCGAACACCGGTGTTTTGCGAGAGAGCCGACCCCGACTAGCCCAGCAGCACGCTCCAACTGAACGCCTGCGGCCAGAGCTGGTGCTCCGGCAGCACGTCGAGCCCGCACGCCCGGCTGCCGAGCCCGTGCTGCGCGGCGTCGAGGTACAGGTACAGGTGGTCGGACGTCGGCAGCTCGTACGGGTGCTCGGCGCGGTCGATCTGCTGCGCGGTCCACGGCGACAGGGTGAACCCCGCACGGTGCGACCCGACCGTCGTCACGGTGAACGGCCCAACCGACAACGAACGCAGCGAGGGCCGGTGCCCGGTCTCCTGCGGCCGCGAGTACTCCACCCCGAGCGAGCGCACCGGCGCGGTGAACCGGCCGACACGGGCAGCGTGCGAGGAATCGGCGTACGACTCCAGCGGTCCGGTCCCGAACCAGGTCGCGTCCCCATCCGCCAGCGACGCCGGCAGGTCGAACCGCACCCCGATCCGCGGCCACGTGACGTCCCAGGCGCCGAACGGCACGGCGTCGGTCTGCAGCACGAGTCCGTCGGACGTCAGGGTCCAGCGGTGCGTGACCTCGAGGCCCCACCCACTGTTCGCCGCCGCCACGCGGACGCGCTGCTCCAGACCGGAGTCGGTCCGCGACACCGACACCAGCCGGTGCGTCAGCCGGTCCAGCCCTCGGTCGCGCCAGCGCGTCGCCGACGGGGGAGCGGTCGGGTCGCCGACACCGTGTGTGAGCACCGGGTCCGCGGTCTCGTAGCCGCCCTGTGACGCCAGGCTGTCGTTGTCCGTCGGTGCACGCCACAGCTCCAGACGGGGCCCGGCGACCTCGTGCCCCTTCCACGACACCAGGTCACCGCGGGCGCTGAAGGTGCCGTCACCGAGTCGGTCGCCATCCCACCCCTGCCGGGAGGCCCGTGGTGCATCCGCCGCGCGCGCCGCGACGAGCCGCTGGGTGCGGGCGACGACGTGGCCGGTGTCCGCCCACGCGGTCGGCCCCGCCAGTTCCACGGTCAGGTCGAACCAGAGCTCGTCGCCGGGTGCGAGTTCGGACGTGGCCGCGTCGAGCACCTCGGAGGGCACCGGGACCGTCGCCGACTCACGGGCGGCGACGATGCCCGTGGACAGGCGCCCCGAGGCCTCGACGACGCCGTTCCGCGACAGGGTCCAGCACAGCCGGAGCCCGGCGGTCGATGCCGAGTGGTACCGGTTCTCGACCAGCACCGTGGTGTCCGAGACCGCCAGGCGGATCGGGGCCACGACGGCCGCGAACTCGGCGAGCCCCGGTGTCGGGGTGTCGTCGGGCAGCACCAGGCCGTCCATCACGAAGTTGCCGTCGTGCACGACCTCGCCGAAGTCCCCGCCGTACGCGTAGTAGTCCTCGCCGGCGGGCGTCTTCGCGAGCAGGCCGTGGTCCCGCCACTCCCACACGAACCCGCCGTGCAGCCGCGGGTACCGGTCGACCAGGGCCTCGTACTCGGCGATCTGCCCGGGGCCGTTGCCCATCGCGTGCACGTACTCGCAGTGGATGAAGGGCTTCGACCGCTGCCGTGCGGCCTCGGCCGGGCCGCAGCCGAGCAGGGGCGTCGGGGTGCCGCCGCCGATCGACTCGGTCTCCTGCAGCGTCGGGTACATCCGCGAGTAGACGTCGGTGTACTCGCCCGTGTAGTCGCCCTCGTAGTGCACGGGGCGCTCGGCGTCGCGGTCGTGCACCCACTGCGACATCGCCGCGAGGTTCCGGCCGGTGCCCGACTCGTTGCCGAGCGACCACATCACGATCGACGCGTGGTTCTTGTCGCGCTCGACGGTGCGGGCGATGCGGTCGAGGTAGGCCTCGGCCCACGCCGGGTCGTCGGAGGGGTTGCCGACCCAGTCGGTGAACAGGAACCCGTGGGTCTCCAGGTCGCACTCCAGGATCACCCAGAACCCGAGCTCGTCGGCCAGGTCGAGCACGCGGGGGTGCGGCGGGTAGTGCGAGGTGCGGATGGCGTTGACGTTGTTCCGCTTCATCAGCGCCATGTCGGCGCGGGCGTGCTCCTCGTCGAACACCCGGCCGCGCACGGGGTGGGTCTCGTGCCGGTTCACGCCGTGGAACACCACACGCTCACCGTTCACCAGGAACCGGTCGCCGACGATCGACACGGTGCGGAACCCGAGCCGGAGTGAGACGGTCTCGCCACCGGCGCCACCGGCGCCACCGCCCGAGCCGCCCGCAGCGGAACCGGTCGACAGCGTCGCGTCGTACAGCTTCGGCAGCTCGGCACTCCACGGCTCGACACCCTCGACCTCGATCGGCGCGACGTCGTCCGCCGTGGCCCAGGTCACGTCGACGCCCAGGTCGGGCACCGCGAACCGCACCGGGAACACCGCGTCGAGCGTCGGGAACGTGATCGTGCCGGTCCCCGTCTCCGGCCGTCCCGACGCCGCGGTGCCCGCCGAGGCGGCCGTGCCGAGCGTCGCCCGCCAACCGGCTTGGACGAACACGTCGTCGATCGGCGCCGTGGGCCGGGCGAGCAGGGTGACGTCGCGGAAGATGCCGGGCAGCCACCACTGGTCCTGGTCCTCCAGGTAGGACGCCGCCGACCACTGGTGCACCCGGACCGCGAGCTCGTTCGCCCCCGGGCGCACCAGTTCGGTGACGTCGAACTCGGTCGCCAGGCGCGAGCCCGTCGACCACCCCACGAGCGTCCCGTTCAGCCACACCCGGAAGTGCGACTCGACCCCGTCGAACCGCAGCAGCACCCGGCCGGCGCCGTCGAACGACGACGGCAGCTCGAAGGTGCGGCGGTGGTCACCGGTCGGGTTCTCCTCCGGCGGGTGCGGCGGGTCGATCGGGAACGGGTACTGCAGGTTGGTGTAGCTCGGAGCGCCGTGCCCGTGCAGCACCCAGTGCGACGGCACCGGGAGCTCGCCCCAGGCCGGGTCGTCGTCCTCCCCACCCTCGGTCGCGAAGTCCTCGGAGACCGAGGCGACGGGCGACCACCGGAACCGCCAGTCCCCGTTCAGCGACAGGGACGGGGCGTCGGTGTGCAGCCAGGCACGGGGTGCCAGCCGCGAGTCGGAGCCGGGTGCGGTGGACGAGAGTGCGGAGTGGGTCAACCCTTGACCGATCCTTCCGTGAGGCCTCCACGCCAGAAGCGCTGGAGGACGATGATGGCGATGACGAGCGGGATGACCGAGACGAGCACCCCGCCGGTGGTGAGCTGGTAGAACTCCGGCAGGCGGTCGACCTGCGAGCGCCAGTTGTTCAGACCCAGTGTTATCGGGTACAGCTTCTGGTCTGCCAGCATGATGAGCGGCAGGAAGAAGTTGTTCCAGATCCCGACCACCTGGAACAGGAACACGGTGACGAGCGCCGGGGTCATCTGCCGGAGCACCACGGTGTGGAAGATCCGCAGTTCACCGGCACCGTCGATGCGTGCCTGTTCGAGCAGGGTGGTGTCCACCGACGCGGCGGCGTACACCCGGCACAGGAACAGCCCGAACGGCGACACCAGGCTCGGGATGAGCACGCTCCAGTACGTGTCCGTCAGTCCCATCGACGAGAACAGCAGGAACAGCGGCAGTGCCGTCGCGGTCCCCGGCACGAGCACGCCGCCGAGGATCGTGCCGAACACGAACTGGCGCCCCCGGAAGTCGTACTTCGCCAGCGCGTACCCGCCGGCCGCGGCGAAGTAGGTCGCCAGGACCGCACCGACGCCGGAGTACAGGATGCTGTTCGCGATCCACCGGACGAAGATGCCGCCGTCGTAGGTGAACACCTGCTGCAGGTTGCTCCAGAGCGCGAACTCGCCGCCGAACCAGAACCCGTTGGTCGAGAACAGCGCGCCCGTGGTCTTCGTCGCGGCGATGACGACCCAGTACAGCGGGACGATGAAGTACAGCGCGACGACGACGAGGATCCCCGTGACGACGATCTGCGAGCGCGGCGACCGGTCGAGCTTCCGTCGCTGGTGCGCCGAGATCGACGTGGTGTCCACGGGGACGGCGGTCTTCGCCGTGGCCGGCGCTTCGATGGCTTCGCTGGTCATGCGTCGGCCCCCTTCGTTCCGTTCTGCAGACCGGACCTGGCCTGGAGGCCCGGTGCGGCTTGGGAAGTACCGTTGCTGCCCGCCGCAGCGCGCGTCTGGAGCGCGGTGCGGGCCTCCCGGCCGTCGCGCCGTGCGCGCTTGCGGCGGTCGCGTTCGTCCTTGGGTGGTCGGTTCGTCAGCGCGAGGAACGTGAACGACAGGATGAACGCGGCCAGCGCGATGATGACCGCCTGCGCACTCGCGACGCCGTACTCGTTGAACGCGAACGCGTTCGTGTAGGCGGCGTAGTTCGGCGTGTACTCGGTGTCGATCGCCGGGGCGACCGTCGACAGGATCTGCGGCTCCGCGAAGAGCTGCAGGGTGCCGATGATCGAGAACACCGTCGTGAGCACCAGGGCCGGCGCGATGAGCGGGATCTGGATCCGCCACGCGACCTGGAACGCGTTCGCGCCGTCGACCTTGGCGGCCTCGTAGACCTCGCCGGGGATGGACTTCAGCTGCGCCACGATGATGAGCATGTTGTAGCCGGTGTACGTCCACGTGACGATGTTCGCGATCGACCACAGCACGCTGTTGGCGCCGAGGAAGTCCGGCTGCAGCCCCATCGACTGCAGCAGCGACACGATCGGCGACAGACCGGGCACGTACAGGAACGACCACAGGATCGTGGCGATGACGCCCGGGACGCCGTAGGGCATGAAGTAGATCGCCCGGAAGAGGCCCGGCCAGCGGGCGCTCGCCGACTCGAGCAGCAGCGCGAGGATCGTGCAGGCGATGATCATCACCGGGACCTGGACGATGCCGAACAGCAGCATGCGGCCGATCGAGGCGACGAACCCGCTGTCCTGCAGGGCGATCGCGTAGTTGTCGAACCCGGCGAACCGGCCGACCACACCGTCCTCACCGAACAGGCCCTCACGGTCGACGGTGGTGAACGACTGGAACAGGGCGCTGATGATCGGGATGACGAACGTCAGCAGGAACAGGGCCAGGAACGGGGCGAGCAGGATCCACGGGGCACGCTTCTGTGCGCTCGTGGCCTTCGTGCTCGTGCGGAACGCGGGCGTGCCGCCGGCCGGTCGGCCGGTGGACTGCCTGGTGGTGGTCTGCTGGGTCATCGTGCCGTCCTGACGCTGAGGCCCTTGTCCTTGAAGGACTGGACGATCTCCCGCTGTGCGAGCTCCACGGCGTCACTGAGCTTCAGGCCCGAGGTGAGCTTGCGGCGGAACTGGTTCTGCAGGCTGGTGAAGGCCGACTGGGTCACCGGGGACCACGACCAGTCGATGTTCTGCTCCTTCGAGGCCGGCACGAAGACGTCCTCGTTGTAGTTCTGGCCGGAGAACCACTTCGACGGCTTCTCGCGCTGCGCCCCGATGTAGTCGACCGCGGGCGACCAGCCGATGCCGCAGTGCTTGATCATCGCGTCGATGCCCTCCTTCGAGGTGGTCATCCACGTGATGAACTCGAGCGCCTCCTTCGGGTGCTTCGCGTTCGCCAGCACCGCGGCCGTCGAACCGCCGATGGCGCTCGAGCCGAAGCCGTCGGCGCCCCACTTCTGCATCGGGGCGACCTTCCACTTGCCCTCGCCGCCCTGCACCGACTCGATCAGGGCGTCACCCCAGCTCGCGCTCGTGACCGCGGCGATCTTGCCGCTCGCGGCCGCGGCGTACCACCCGGGGGAGTACGCACCGGCACTCGTGTCGACGAGCTCGTCGTCGATGACCCCGTCGAAGAAGTCCGCGACCATCAGGGTCTTGTCGTCGGTCATGTCGACGACCCACTCGTCGCCGTCGACCTTGAACCAGCGCGCGCCGGCCTGCTGTGCGTACGCGGCGAACGGCGACGCGTCGGCGACCGGGAACACCTCGAGGTAGTTCTGCTTCCCGGTGCTCCGGACCTTGTCGGCCAGGTCACGCCACTCGTCCCAGGTCGTCGGGGGTTCGCCGCCGGCCTGCTCGAGGATCGCGGTCTGGTAGTAGAACCCCATCGGGCCGGTGTCCTGCGGGATGCCGTAGATGCCGTCGACGAACGACACCTGCGCCCACGCAGCCTCGTCGTACTTCGACTCGAAGTCCTTCGCGCCGTACCGGGCCAGGTCGACCAGGCCGTTCGCGAGCATGAACTCGGGGATCTGTCGGAGCTCGACCTGCCCGATGTCCGGGCCGCCGCCGGCCGCGAGCGCGGAGTACATCTTCTGGTACCCGCCGCTGTTGCCGCCGGGGATCCAGTTCGCCGACACCTGGATGTCCGGATGTGTCCTGTTCCAGACGTCGCAGACCTTCTGCAGGTCCTTGAGCCAGGCCCAGTAGGTGAGCTGGACGGTCTCACCCGAGGCCGCGGCGGGCACGAGGGCCGCCTTGTTGACGTTGGTCGAGCCCGGGACCGCACAGCCGGCGAGGAGTCCCGCCGCCGCGGTGCCGAGGCCGAAGCCCAACAGGTGTCGTCTCGTGATGGGTCGTGGTCGTGGCGCCATTGCCGCACTCCGTTCGTCGTTGATCGGGGTTGTCGACACCCAATCACAGAACCGAACGCCGTTGTGGTTTCGTGACCGTACCGACACTGCGCGTTCCCTGCGCACCTTGGAACGGCCCCAGGCCCGGGCGCGGACGGTGGGGTCACAGAGCAGACACCGACGCCCCGGACGGCGAAGGCCGCCGGTGGCACGACCGGGAGGACAAGCGATGACCGAACGCGGGAACACCACCCATCGCCCCGAACTCGACGAGCAGCTCGCGCACGAGGCGCAGAGCATCGTCCAGGGGCACGGCAGCAACGCCCACGTCGAGGAGTTCCGGCAGTCCGAGCCGGTCCCCGACGACACCGACAGCCCGGAGACCCTCGCCGCGTCGGGCTACGACGGCGAGCTCGAGGGCGAGCTGCAGGACGACACCACCGACGTGCTCCCCGAGGACGACGCCGACCGTGCCGACCCCCTGCCCACCGGCGACGGCGACGGAGCCGATGCGACCGTGTACCGCACCGAGACCGGGGAGGGCAGCACCGATGGCTCTGACGCAGAATGACGCGCCGCACCTGCAGTCCGGCATCGCCGAACGCCTGAAGCGCGGGGGCACGTGGACGTGGGCCTACGTCGACGCGTCCGGTGACCGTGAGGACCCGCAGCACCTCGCCGCCCTGCAGCGCCGGAAGGCCGAGGACGTGCTGCGGTCGGCCGGGGCGGGCGCCGAGGTCATCGACACGGTGATGGCCGAACTCGAGGAGACACCGGGGGTGCCGGCACCCGTCAGCCGGTACGTGCTCGTGCACGACGGCGAACTCGTGCTCAGCGAGGTCCTGCCCGGGGCGATGCACGCCCCGACGTCGATCGGCCACGACCCCGTGCCCGACCTGCTGCCGCTCCTGGCGCACCGGCCGCTCGACCTGCCGTTCCTGATCGTCGAGGTCGGCCGCGAGGGCGGTGGCTACCGCGCCTACCGTCTGGGCCACGCCGACGTGCCGGACCGTCGCGACGAGCAGCGCGTGCAGGGCCGCACCGACACGCTCCACAAGTTCCAGGGCGGCGGCTGGTCGCACCTGCGGTGGCAGCACCACACCGAGGAGATCTGGCGCGACAACCAGAACGAGGTCGCCACGTCCGTCGACGAGGCCTTCCGGCGGCTGCAGCCGAAGCTCATCGTGGTCGCGGGGGACATCCGCGCACGGGGGCTCCTGCTCGACCAGTTGTCCACCGAGGCGCGCGCCGTCGTCTCCGAGGTCCCGGTCGACACCCGGGCTTCGGATGCGTCGGAGACCGCGCTCGTCGAGCACGTCGACATCGCGCTCGCCCGGGTCATCGCGACCCGCCGGCACGACTTCGAGGACCTGCTCCGCACCCACGTCGGCCGCGGGGACAACCAGACGGTCACCGGCCTCGGTTCCGTCGTCGAGGCGCTGCAGCAGGCGCAGGCCTCGGTCGTCGCGATCGACGCCGCCGCGATCGGCGACCGCACCCTGCTCGCGCTGGGAGCGGTGCCGTGGATAGCCACGGCACCCGAGCAGGCGGCGGGTGCACCGGTCATCGGACCGGTCCCGGCCGTGTGCGCGATCGTCCGGGCGGTCGCCCTCACCGACGCGGAGCTGCTGCTCGTGAACGCCGCGTCGCTCCCGAACGGCGCGCCCGCCGCGGCGTTGCTGCGGTGGCCGGTGGGACCGGCGGTACCGGCCGCCTGAGCGGTGACCGGACGACGGACGGGAGGCCCGGTGCCGGCTGGTACCGGGCCTCCCGTCCGTCACGGTGCGATCCTGCGGGCCGCCACGAGCGCCGCGTATAGCGTCCCGGCCATGACCGACGACCGCCGACGTGAGCTCGGCACCAGCGACGCACCCGTGGAGGACGAACTCGCGGAGTCCTTCGACGCGACCATCGAGGAGGGCGCGGAGCGGCTGCAACGGACGACCCGGGCTGTCCTCGTCACGGGGTTCTTCGGCGGCCTCGAGGTCGGTCTCGGGGTGATGGCGTACCTGGCGGTGCTCACCGAGACCGACAGCCACCTGCTCGCCGGGCTGGCCTTCGGCATCGGCTTCATCGCGCTGCACCTGGCGCACAGCGAACTGTTCACCGAGAACTTCCTGATGCCGGTCGCGGCCGTGGTCGCCCGCGAGGGGACCGTGCTGCAGCTCGTGCGACTGTGGGGCGGCACCCTCGTGGCGAACCTGGCCGGGGGATGGGTGTTCATGTGGCTCGTCGTCCAGGCGTTCCCGCAGTGGCACGCCACGCTCTCGGAGTCGGCGCACCACTACGTCGACGCACCGTTCGGACTGCAGAGCATCGTGCTGGCGGTCCTGGGTGGCAGCACCATCACCCTGATGACGCGGATGCAGCAGGGCACCGACTCGGACCCCGCGAAGCTCGTCGCCGCCGTCGCCGGAGGCTTCCTGCTCGCCGGGCTGCAGCTCTTCCACTCGATCCTCGACTCGCTGCTCGTCTTCGGGGCGATCCAGTCGGGCGCGGACATCAGCTACGGGCAGTGGCTCGGCTGGTTCGGGTACACGCTGCTGTTCAACGTCCTCGGTGGGCTGGTGCTCGTGACGGCGCTGCGCCTGCTCCGGACGAAGGAGCTCATGCAGGACCGCCGACGGGAATCCCAGGACGACCCCGAGCGTGCGGACCACGAACAGGGGTGACGGGCGCGACGGGCGGAGCGGACCGACGGGGCCGTTCGCAGTCAGTCGTGCGGACGGTCAGTCGTGCGAACGGTCGCGTCGGGGCACCAGCGGGACCGCGAGCAGCGGGAGCACCGCCACGATGCCGAACGACGCCGCGAACCCGAGCGCACCGACCAGCGCCCCGATGCCCGGACCGACGGCGCTCGCCGCGATGAACTGCCCGGTGTTCTGCGCCCCGAGCGCCCGGCCGGACCAGAACGGCCCCGCCGCCTCGGCGACCGACGTGTACGCCAGCCCGTTGTCGGCGACCGTCACGCTCGTCGCGAGCACCAGGAACACCGCGGCCCCGGTCAGGTGCGTCGCGTCGACGACCGCGAGCACCGCCATCACCACCGCGGCGCTCACCGCGACGATGCGCAGGGGGCCGACGCGCGATCCGGCACGGTCGCTCCAGCCACCGACCAGGATCCGGCCGATCGCCCCGACGAACTGCGCGGCGCCGACGAGCAGCCCGGCCGCCGGTGTCGACCAGCCGAGGCCGACGAGCCAGACGAGCCCGTACGTCGACAGGGTGAACTGCGGCACCACGAGCAGGACCGACACCGCGTGCACCCGCCACAGGAAGCCGCTCGAGCGGTAGGGGTTCGCGGTCGCCGTCGTCGCCACCGTGGTCCGGGCAGGGCGTGGCGGGTCGGTGATCCCGATCGCGCAGCAGACGGCGAGCACCGCGCACAGCACGATCGGCAGGACCAGGGCCGCGCGGATCCCGGAGCCCTCGGCGAGCTGCGGCACCGTGACTGCCGCGAGTGTCACGCCGAGCGGCTGCGACATCTGCCGGATGCCCATCGCGAGACCCCGGCGCTCCTTCGGGAACCACCCCACCACGACCCGACCGCTCGCGGCGTTCGTCGAGGCACTCGTCATCCCACCGGCCAGGAACGCCAACCCGAGCAGCACCGGGTCGCCCGCAGCGAGCCAGGCGCCCACCACGGCCAGCGTGGTGAGCACGAGTCCGCCGGCGATGACGACGCGCTCGCCGAACCGGTCGGTGATCGCGCCCCAGGCGATGAGCGTCAGCACCATGCCGAAGGTCGGGGCGGCGGCGAGCAGCCCGGCGGCCGGCAGGGACGTGCCGCGGCTGAGCAGGTGGGGGATGAGGAGCGCCGGCGCGGACACGACGAGCGTCCCCGCCGCCTGGGCCGCGACCCCGAGGGCGAGCATCGTCCAGGCGCGGGCGGAGACCGGCGGCGTCGTGGTGGATCGCTGCGGGGCGTCGGTCGTGGGCATGCGTCTCGGCCGTTCGTCGTCGTTCCATCGCGGAACGGATTGGTATACCAGAACGGTATACCATTCCCGCCGTCACGCCGCTAGGCTTGTCCGCCGTGACCGACACGACCGACGCCGCGCCCGTGTCGCAGACGGCCCAGCTCTACGACAACCTGCGCGCAGCCATCCTGACCCTCGACATCGCACCGGGGGAGCGCATCTCGGAGCGCGGGCTCGAGGCACGGTTCCACGCCTCGCGCACACCGGTCCGCGCCGCACTGTCGCGGCTCGAGCGCGAGGGACTCATCCTGCACGAGGGCCGCTCGTGGACGGTCACCCCGATCGACCTCGACGAGATCGCCTCGCTCGCCGAACTCCGCGGCATCCTCGAGCCCGCTGCCGTCCGGTTGGCCGTCCAGCGTGCCACCCCCGAACAGCTGGCCGAGGTCCGCGGGCACCTCGACGCGCTCCAGCCCACCCCCGACCAGCAGGCCGGCATCCGCATGGGGTCGACGTTCCACCTCGACCTCGCCGCGCTCGGTGGCAACCGGTTCGTCACCGACGCCATCGCCGACGCCCTGACGCGACTCGAGCGCACACGCTGGATCGAGGTCCGCACGCCCGAGGCGCGCGACGCCGCCTGGGACGAGCACAGCGCCATCATCGACGCCGTGCGCGACGGCGACGCGGACCGCGCAGCGGACCTCGTCGCCGCCCACGTCGCCGGCACGAACGACCGGCTCCTCAGCTGGATCGCGCAGGAGCGCCGACGCCTGCGCGGGGCAGGCATGACGATCGTGGGCGCGACCGAGCGCTGAGTGCCCGCGGACGTGAGCGGTCTGCGGGCGCCTACCCGGGCCTCCTGGCCGTGTCCGGGGGGAGGCCGGGCGCGAGCCGCTAGCGCAGGTCCGTCGTCTCCTGCGGTGCGTCGAGGTCGTCGAACGTGCGGATCGAATCCGTGCGTTCGAGCAGCGCGTCGCGCACCTCGGCCTCGTCGTGGCTCGCGCGGAGTGCGAGCTTGCTCCCGGAACGTGTCGACTGTGACATGTCGTGTCCTTCCCCTGTGTGTGGGCAACCTGATCGGTGCGGGCACGCGGCCCGCTGGTGCGCTTCCTCACGGGACGTACTGAGGTCGGAACAGTGTCGCGCGACCCCCGCTGTCCCGCAAGCGTTTCCGGCACCGTGTGGAGAACTCCCGGCACACGGCATGCCTAGGATGGTCCGGCCGCACAGCGCGAGGCGCGGCACCAGCGGACGTCGAAGGGGAGGCACGGGTTGGCCGACCAGCGCACCGCACCTCCCACGGTCTACGACGTCGCGTCTGCGGCCGGCGTCTCCATCGCCACCGTCTCGCGCGTGCTCCGCACGCCCGACGCCGTCCGCGAGGGCACCAGGGACCGCGTGCAGGCGGCGATCCGGAGCCTCGGGTACGTCCCGTCCGGCAACGCCCGGGCCCTCGCCGGCAAGCGCACCGGCGTCGTCGGACTGCTGTTGCCCGGGTTCGACGTGGTGCCCGACGAGCGGCCGGACCTGGTCACCGACGGCGGCGTCCGCGTGGTCGACGACCGGCGCCACGTGACGCAGCCGTTCTCGTCCAACCTGTACTTCGACGAGGTCCTGCGCGGTGCCGAGACCGAGGCCTGGCAGCGGGGGCTCGCGCTCATGGTCGCCGCCGGGCGGGGCTCGTCGCGCGACGTCATCGTGAACGACGTCGCCGGCCGGGTCGACGGGCTCGCCGTGCTGGCGCAGACGGTGCCCGACGACCTGCTCGAGCACGTCGCCCGCCGCATCCCCGTCGTGGTGCTCGCCGACGACCGGCGCTCGCACGGGTTCGACTCGGTGAGCGTGGACAACGCCGCGGGCATGCGGACCCTGGCGTCGCACGTGATCGGGCGCCTGGGGATCCGGTCCCTCGCGTACGTGGCGGGGCCGATCGACTCGCCCGACGACATGGAGCGCTCGGCGGGGTTCCGCGCGGCGCTGGCCGACCACGGGGTGCCGGCCTCGGCGGTGCGCACCGTGCACGGCGACTTCGGGCGGGCCCGGGCGCGGGAGCTCGCGGTGTCGCTGCTGGAAGACGACGTCCCGCGCGCCGTGGTCTGCTCGAACGACCAGTCCGCGCTCGGGGTGCTCGACGCCGCCGCTGCCCGGGGGCTCCGCGTGCCCGAGGACCTCGTCGTGACCGGGTTCGACGGCATCGACGCCGGCCGATTCTCGTCGCCGCGCCTGACGACGGTGCACCAGCCGATGGGGGCGCTCGGTCGTGCTGCCGTCCTGGCGATCGTCGATCGGCTCGAACGTCGCGAGGGGCCGCCGCGCGCCGTGCGCCTGCCCGTCGAGGTGCTGCTGCGCGAGAGCTGCCCGCCCGCGCTGTAGGCGTGCGTGCCATCGCGAGGCCGCACCGTGCGGCCTTCCGCATCCCCTGCGACCTTCCGCGTCCCGTGCGAGTCCGTAGCAGTGCACAGAGCGGGCAACCTCGCACCAGTCGGCGCACCTCGCACCGTGCGCCGCCCTCCCTCAGGACCGCAACCTCGCACCAGTCGGCGCACCTCGCACCGTGCCGCCCCGCGAAACAACACCCGCAGTTGCACGCCACGATGTAAGCGCATACATTGAGTACGTACCGAATCGACATGGAGGTCGACCGAGCAATGACGCTTCCCCCACAGCGCACGCGCGGCACGCGTGACCCAGGCCCCCGCCGCCGAGGCCGCCTCGTCGCGGCCATCGCCGGCCTCGCCGCAGTGGCCCTCGTGGCCACCGGCTGCAGCATCCAGGTCCGATCCGAACCCGATCCCACCATCGGCAAGGACACGATGCTCATCAACGCGGACCGCGGCAACCCGCTGTTCGACCGCAACTTCAACCCGTACATCGCGAACGCCCGCACGGCCTCCAAGTGGATGTACGAGCCCCTCATCGAGGTGAACCCCCTCGACGGCAAGCGCAACCCGTGGCTCGCCAGCGCGTGGAGCCAGCCCGACGCGAAGACGATCGACATGACGATCCGCTCGGGTGTCGAGTGGTCCGACGGGTCGCCGTTCAGCGCGAAGGACGTCGTCTTCACCTTCGACCTGCTCAAGAAGTTCCCCGCCATGGACGTCAAGGGCGCCTGGCAGCACATCAAGAGCATCGAGCAGGACGGCGACCACGTCGTCTTCCACCTCAAGAGCGAGGACGTCCCGAGCCTGACGATCATCGGGCAGACGTACATCCTCGGCGAGGACCACTGGGGCGGCGTGAAGGACCCGACGACCTGGCGCGACCCGAACCCGGTCGGCACCGGGCCGTTCGTCCTCGGCAACTACACCGACCAGCAGTACTCGATGAACAAGAACCCGAAGTACTGGCAGGCCGACAAGATCGCCATCAAGCACCTCATCCTGCCGGCGACGAACACGCAGCTCGACACCGTCACCCGCGGCTACGACTGGGCGTACTCGTTCATCTCCGACGTCAAGGGCACCTGGGGCGCCGCGTCGAAGACGAACGAGTGGTGGTTCCCGGCCGGCGGTGTGATCGGCCTCATCCCGAACCTCACGAAGGCGCCGTACAACGACGTCAACGTCCGCCGGGGCATCTCGCTCGCGCTGGACCGTGACGCGATCGCCGAGACCGCGTCCGAGGGCAACCTGTCGGCGGCGGGCCAGACCGGCCTGATCCTGCCGAACCAGGAGCGCTACCTCAACCCGGACATCCCCGACAAGGGCATGATCACGCAGGACACGAAGGCGGCGCTCGCCAGCCTCGAGAAGTCCGGCTACACCGTGCAGGGTGGCAAGGTCGTCAAGGACGGCAAGCAGCTCGCCATCACGATCATGACCGCGAACGGCTACTCCGACTGGCTCCGCGCCGCGCAGGAGGTCCGCCGCGAGCTGACGGCCATCGGCATCAAGGTGACGATCCAGGCGCCGCAGCCCGCCGGGTACCAGCAGAACATCAACAACGGCACGTTCGACATGGCGATGGGCGGCATGGGCAACGGTGACGTCTACCAGGCGTTCAACTCCCTGCTCAGCAGCGAGTTCTACCAGCCCGTCGGCAAGTCGACGGTCAACAACTACGAGCGGTACAAGGACGCCGACACCCAGAAGCTCCTCGACGAGTACAAGGCGACGACGGACACCGCGAAGCAGCAGGAGATCCTCGACCAGCTGCAGCAGACCGTCTACGACGAGCTCCCCGTCATCGGCATGTACTACGGCGGGCTCTGGG
The DNA here is from genome assembly GCF_003234665.1 of Curtobacterium sp. MCLR17_059. Lineage (NCBI taxonomy): Bacteria > Bacillati > Actinomycetota > Actinomycetes > Micrococcales > Microbacteriaceae > Curtobacterium > Curtobacterium sp. MCLR17_059. Next base: position 54,408 of record NZ_QKSU01000005.1, read on the forward strand.
GCCTGTTCAACACCGGCAAGTTCGTCGGCTGGCCGAGCGCGAAGGACCCCTACATGGCACCGCAGAACTACGACTCGGCACCGCTGCTCATCTTCACCAAGCTCCGTCTGCGCGACAGCGCTGCCGGCAAGCAGATCCTGCAGGAGCAGGACGCCGCGCAGCAGGAGGACCAGAAGTGAAGTACATCCTCCAGAAACTCGTCCTCTTCGTCCTGACCCTCTGGGCCGCGGTCACGCTGAACTTCGTGCTCCCGCGCCTGATGCCCGGCAGCCCGGCCGACGCCGCACTCGCGAAGCTCAGCCAGAACGGTCCGGTCACCGACGCCACCAAGAAGGCGATCGAGGCCCAGCTCGGGGTGCCGACCGGCAACCTCTGGGACCAGTACGTCAGCTACCTGCACCAGGTCATCACCCTCGACTTCGGCACGAGCTACACGTTCTACCCGCAGCCCGTCGGTGACCTCGTGTCGAAGGCCCTGCCCTACACGCTGATCCTCGTCGGGGTCGTCACGATCCTGGCGTTCGTCCTCGGCACCCTGATCGGCGTCGCGGCGGCGTGGAAGCGCGGCACCTGGCTCGACTCACTGCCCACCCTGTCGGGCAGCTTCATGTCGACGTTCCCGTACTTCTGGACCGCCCTGCTGCTGCTGTTCTTCCTCGGTTACGTGCTGCACTGGTTCCCGACCACGGGCGCCTACTCGGCCACGACGACGCCGGGCCTGAACGGTGCCTTCTTCGGCGACGCACTGCAGCACGCGGTGCTGCCGGCGGTCACGATCCTGGTGACGAGCCTCGGCGGCTGGATCATCGGCATGCGCAACGCGATGATCAACACCCTCGGTGACGACTACGTGACCTTCGCCGAGGCCAACGGCCTCCGCGGACGCACCGTCGCCATCCGCTACGCGGCCCGCAACGCGATCCTGCCGAACCTGACCGGCTTCGGTCTGGCGCTCGGTGGCGTGGTCGGCGGTTCGGTCCTGGTCGAGCAGGTCTTCGGCTACCCGGGCATCGGCTACCTGCTGTTCAACGCCGTCATCGGGCAGGACTACCCGCTCATGCAGGCCCTCTTCCTGATGATCACCGTGTCGGTGCTCATCGCCAACTTCATCGTGGACGTCATGTACGGCGTCCTGGACCCGAGGACGCGTCGATGACCAACACCACCACCCCGGACGCCACAGTCGCAGTCCGCACGCAAGAAGAAGCAGCCCAGGCGCCGTCCAAGTGGCGCGCCGCCGCCCGCCAGTTCGGCGTCGTCTGGTCGAACAAGAAGGCCCGGATCGGCATCATCATCCTCGGCGTCTTCGTGTTCGTCGCGATCTTCGCCCCGCTCCTGGCCCCGTACGGCGCCAGCCAGAACGGCTTCGCCCGGTCCGCCGACGCGACGCCCGACCACTGGATGGGCACCACCGCCGCCGGCGAGGACGTCCTGTCCCAGATCATCTACGGCGCCCGCATCTCGGTCATGGTCGGCGCGGTCGCGGGCATCCTGTCCACGCTCGTCGCCGTCGCGATCGGCCTCAGCTGGGGCTACGTCCGCGGCTGGATCGCCGAGGTCATCGGGTTCATCGTGAACCTGTTCCTCGTCATCCCGGGTCTGCCCCTGATGATCGTCATCGCCGCCTACCTGCAGAACGGCGGCATCGCGGTGATCATCGCGGTCATCGTCGTGACCGGTTGGGCGTGGGGCGCTCGCGTGCTCCGCTCGCAGACGCAGTCGCTGCGCGGTCGGGACTTCGTCACCGCCGCCCAGTTCTCCGGTGAGGGCGCGACCCGCATCGTGTTCCGCGAGATCCTGCCGAACATGACGAGCCTCATCGTCGGCAGCTTCTTCGGGGCCGCCACCAGCGCCATCCTCGCCGAGGCGGGCCTCGAGTTCCTCGGACTCGGCGACTCGTCGATCGTCAGCTGGGGCACGATCCTGTACTGGGCGCAGAACTCGAACGCGCTCCTCACCGGGCAGTGGATCCTGCTCTTCGCGCCGGGTCTCTGCATCGCGCTGCTCGCGATGAGCCTCACCCTGATCAACTTCGGCGTCGACGCCGTGTCCAACCCGCGGCTGCGCGACGGCGCACGGCCCCGTAAGGAGAAGCGCGCATGAGCGGCTTGCCAGAAACGCACCCGGCAGACGGCCTGGAGGCGCCCACCGGCGCCGCCACGAGCCTCCAGTCCGACGCCCGTCACGACCAGGGCGACGCCTCCGTCCTGCTCGACGTCCGCGACCTGTCGGTCGTCTACGAATCGGCCGGCCAGAGCGCCGTCCAGGCCGTCGACCACGTGTCGTTCCAGCTCAAGAAGGGCGAGTTCGTCGGCCTGGTCGGCGAGTCCGGTTCCGGCAAGTCGACGCTCGGCTACGCGCTGACCCGGCTGCAGAAGCCGCCGGCGCGCACGAACGGCGGCAGCATCGTCTTCGCGGGCAAGGACATCCGCGACCTCGACGACGAAGCCCTGCGCCAGCAGCGGCAGGGCGGCTTCGCGATGGTGCTGCAGTCCGGCATGAACGCGCTCAACCCGGTGCGCACCGTCCGGAACCACTTCATCGACGTCTTCAAGGCGCACGGCCACGTGTCGCGCGACCGCTGGGACGCCCGGATGAAGGAGCTCATCGAGAAGGTGAAGCTGCCGACCTCGATGCTCGCCCGGTTCCCCGGGGAGCTCTCCGGCGGCATGCGGCAGCGCGTCTCCATCGCCCTGGCACTCTCGCTCGAGCCGCAGCTCATGGTGTTCGACGAGCCGACGACGGCGCTCGACGTCCTCGTGCAGCACGCCGTGATGGACACGATCATCGAGCTGCAGCGCACCGAGGGCTTCACGGCGATCCTGATCAGCCACGACCTCGGCATCGTCCTCGAGGCCACCGAGCGCGTCCTCGTGATGCACGAGGGCCGGATCGTCGAGGACGGCGGCTCCCGCGAGATCCTCCGCGACCCGCAGGACGAGTACACGCAGATGCTCCTGTCGCACTACGCCGACCCCCGCGCCGAGGTGGTGTCGCTGCCGGGCTTCCCGGACCGCTCGCTCCGCGCCGAGGCCGGCGAGAAGCGGCAGGAGACGACCTCGTCGTTCAGCACCGTCGGCTCCCGCGAGCGCAGTGCCGCCCGCAACCCGATCGTCGTCGACCACATCGTGAAGACCTACCCGGCTCCCCGCCGCGGTGAGCAGCCGGTGCAGGCCGTGCGCGACGTGTCGTTCACCCTGGAGCCCGGGCAGTCGCTCGCCCTGGTCGGCCAGTCCGGTTCGGGCAAGTCGACCATCGCGAAGCTGCTCACCGGCGTCGAGAAGCCGACCACCGGCACGGTCCGGTTCGGGGACCTCGACGTCGCCCGCCTCGGCAAGCGCGGTCTGCGGGACTTGCGCTCCGAGGTGCAGATGGTGTTCCAGGACCCGTACTCGGCGCTCAACCCGCTGCACACGGTCGAGTACACGCTGTCCCGGCCGATCGCGAACTACACCGGGCTGACCGGCCGCGATGCCCGGCGCCGGGTGCTCGAGCTGCTCGAGACGGTCGGGCTCACCCCCGTCGAGCAGTTCGCGCAGAAGCTCCCGCACCAGCTCTCCGGCGGGCAGCGGCAGCGCGTGGTGATCGCCCGGGCGCTCGCGAGCGACCCGCAGGTGATCATCGCCGACGAGCCGGTGTCCATGCTCGACGTGACGCTGCGCGCCGGTGTGCTCGCACTGCTCGAGGACCTCCGCGAGCAGTGGGGCGTCTCGCTCCTCTACATCACGCACGACCTGCTGAGTGCGCGGCTCATCACGGACGACATCATGGTGCTCCACGAGGGCGCCGTGGTCGAGCGGGGTCACACGGCCCAGGTGCTGCAGGACCCGCAGGACCCGTACACGATCGCCCTCCTCGACGCCGTTCCCAACCCGCGGAGGACCCTGCGCACATGACGAACCTGCACGACTTCCCGACGGTCCCGCCGTTCGGGCACCTGCCCACCCCGGACGGCGTCGACGTCGTCGGGATCGACGTCCCGGTCGGGCGGCTCACGGCCTACCGGATCGTGCCCGAGGGGGTGTCGAAGGGCACCGTGCTCATCGTCCCCGGGTACACCGGCTCGAAGGAGGACTGGCGGACCTTCCTGCCCGTCCTCCGCGACGCCGGCTGGACCGCGGTCGCGATCAGCCGGCGTGGTCAGGCCGACTCGGCAGCGCCGACCGAACCCCGTGACTACTCCCTCGACGAAGAAGCCGCCGACGTCGTCCGGGTCGCGCGCCTGCTCGACGACGGTGCCCCCGTGCACTTGATCGGGCACTCGCTCGGCGGTGTGATCGTCCGGGCCGCCGCGCTCCAGGACCCGACGGCGTTCCGCGACGTCGTGCAGTTCTGCTCCGGGCCGCACGGGTGGCCGTACCGCAAGGTCGCCGAGCTGACGATCCTGCACGACACCGGCGGGAACCTCCGGCAGCTGTTCGACTCGACGAACCCGCTCTGGGCGTACCGGCCCGACGAGGAGCTGCCCGACGACGTCCGGATGGTGCGCGACCGGTTCGACGCGACGAGCCCGCTCAGCGTCGTCGCCGGTGGTCACATCCTCGAGGACCACACCGACGCCTCCGACGCCCTGCGCGCCACCGGCCTGCCGGTCCTCGTCGCCCACGGCGAGTGGGACAACGCCTGGCCGATCCCGTGGCAGCGGGCGATGGCCGAGCAGACCGGCGCCGAGTACGTCGTCATCCCCGCGAGCTACCACGGCCCCCAGGTCGAGAACCCGCTCGGGACGGTCGCCGTCTTCGACGCATTCCTGAGCCAGCACTGACTCGAACAAGCACTGAAAGGCACCATCATCTCCACGCTGCAGTTCCCCGACGGCTTCCTCTGGGGTGCCGCCACCGCCGCCCACCAGATCGAGGGCAACAACGTCAACAGCAACTGGTGGGTGCACGAGCACGAGCCGGACACCACCATCGTCGAGCCCTCGGGTGACGCGGCGGACAGCTACCACCGGTACCGCGAGGACATCCGCATCGCGGCCGAGCTCGGGCTGAACTCCTACCGGTTCAGCATCGAGTGGGCCCGCATCGAGCCCGAGCGCGGGTTCGTCAGCCGTGCCGAGGTCGACCACTACCGCCGCATGGTCGACGCCTGCCACGAATTCGGCATCGAGCCGATCGTCACCCTCATGCACTTCACCGTGCCGCGCTGGTTCGAACGCGACGGCTTCTGGCGGGCACCCGACGCCGCCGACCTGTTCGCCCGCTACACCGAGGCCGCGCTCCCCGTGGTGCAGGACGGTGTCCGCTACGTCTGCACGATCAACGAGCCGAACATCGCGGCGATGCTCGCCGGCGGCGAGGACGCGGCCAACCTGGTGGCGTTCGGCCTGCCGAACCCGGACCTGGGGGTCGCCGACGCCCTGCTGGCCAGCCACAAGCGGTCGCGCGAGGTCCTGTCACAGGTGTCGGGCCTCCAGTCGGGGTGGACCATCGCGACGCAGGCCTTCAAGTCGTCCGGCGAGCCCGGGGCGGACGCCATGCTCCGCGAGTACGGGTACCCGCGCGACGACTGGTACCTCGAGCAGGCCGCCGGCGACGACTTCCTGGGCGTGCAGGCCTACACCCGCACGTTCATCGGTCCGGACGGGCCCCTGCCAGTGACGGACGACGTCGAGACGACCCTCACCGGCTGGGAGTTCTACCCCGAGGCCTCGGCCGACGGGCTCCGCAGCGCGTGGGAGCTCTCCGGCGGCGTCCCGCTGATGATCACCGAGAACGGCATCGCCACCGCCGACGACTCCCGCCGGCAGGCGTACACGCAGGGCGCCCTCGAGGGCATCCACCGCTGCATCGAGGACGGCATCGAGGTCCTGGGCTACCAGCACTGGTCGCTCCTGGACAACTACGAGTGGGCCTCCGGCTTCCGCCCGACGTTCGGGTTGGTCGCGTGGGACCGCGAGACCTTCGAGCGCACGCCGAAGGACTCCGCCCGCTGGTACGGGCGGGTCGCGCAGGCGAACGCCCTCGAGTCGGTCACCGTCTAGGACGGTCGACCCCGCAGGCGCGCGGCGGACGGGAGGCCCTGCTCCCGTCCGCCGCGCTTCGTCACGTCCGGCACGGGTCGGCCCACGGGCCGTGGTGCGGACAGCGCTCAGGCGGCGGCGAGCAGGTCGGCGACGGCCGTCTCGCGGAGCAGTTCCGCCCTGTCCGCGGCGCTCGAGCCCTCGTCGTCGACGGCGTCCCGGTCGACGTCGAGCGACAGCACGACCCGGACCGTGTCGAGGTCGCCGGAGTCGACGGCCGCGATCAGCAGCGTCGCGCCCCGTGACCCGCGCGCCCTGGTGTCCGCACCCGCGGTGGCGAGCGCACGCACGATCGCGGCGTGCCCACCCCACGCAGCGCGGACGATCGGGGTGTTGCCGTCGCCGTCACGGGCCTCCAGGTCGGCACCCGCTCCGACCAGCACGTCGACCGCCCGTCGCGCGTCGCGGTCGATCGCCAGCGTCAGCGGCGTCCGCCCCTCGGTGTCCTCCAGCTGCAGGGTCGCGCCGCGGCGCAGGAGTTCCTCGAGCATCTCGGGGTGGTCGAACCACGCGGCGGCGTGCAGCGGGGCGAAGCCCCAGCGGGGGTCGACGTCGTCGACGTCGCTCGCGTCGTCGGCCAGGTGCAGTCCGCCGAGGTCGCCGTAGGCCGCTGCCCGCACCACCTCGGTCGTCCACTCGACCCAGCCGTCCGGCACCGGGCCGTGCCAGCCGCGTGCCGGGCGCGCCTCGAGGTCGGCGTACACGCTCTCGGCGACGCTCCGGATCGCCACCCGGACGCCCCGGAACCGGATCGCGACCTCGCCGACGGGGGAGATCAGCAGGCGGAGTTCCCAGGCGTCGTGCTCGTTCAGGTACTCGAGTTCGCCCCGGGCGACGTGGGCGTCACCGGCGAGCAGTGCTGCGGGATCGACACCCGGCGGGTCGATGACGGCGTCCCGGAGCCGGAGCGACACCCTGGCGTGGTTCCAGCGGCGCCACAGGCCGCTCGGGGTGTCGAGGACCTCGTCGTTGCGCACCACGATGTCGGCGTGCACGACGACCGGGTCGGGCACACCGTGTCCCGGCAGGTCGACGGGGGTCGTCACGTCGTCCTCGTCGGCGTCCGGGTCGACGACGGCGTCGGCGGACTCCACGACCCAGCGTTCGATCCTCGAGTCGGTCCACTTGACGGTCAGGAGCGCGGCGACCGTGGGTGGGGCGTCCTCGAGCAACCGGGTCACGTGTTCGCGCTGGCCGTCGAAGTCCTCGAGGGAGACGTAGCCAACGGAGGGCCAGTTCACTCGACTCCATCGCACGGGACGACACTACCGGCGTCCGGCGGCGGGGCTGCGGTGAGAACCCATCGCACTCGCGATCATCACACTTGATATGTCGTACCGGTATATCGTATGGTGGTGCGGCAGCGGAGGTCCCGCCGCGCCTGATCCGGAAGCGCACCCATGACCCCCAGTCCCACCCTCCCGACGGCGTTCATCGCCCCGGCAGCCGTCGTGTCGCCCTCGGCGGCCGTCGCTCCCGGGGTCCGCATCTGGGACGACTCCCACGTCGAGGCGCACGCGTCCGTCGGCAGCGAGACCCTCGTCGGCCGCGGCGTCACGATCGGCGCCGGCGTCCAGATCGGTGCACGCTGCAAGATCCAGAACGGCGCCCTCGTCTACGGACCGGCGGTCGTCGGCGACGGAGTCTTCATCGGCCCCGGTGCCGTCCTCACCAACGACAACACGCCGCGGGCGATCAACCCGGACGGCTCCGTGCAGGACGCCGACGACTGGAGGCCCACGGCCGTCGTCGTCGAGCACGGCGCGTCGATCGGCGCCGGGGCGCTCTGCGTCGCCCCCATCCGCATCGGCCGGTGGGCGATGGTCGCGGCCGGCGCCGTCGTCGTCCACGACGTCCCGGACCACGCGCTCGTCGCCGGGGTCCCCGCCCGCCGCATCGGCTGGGTGAGCCGGACCGGCCGACGGCTGGCGCAGGTCGACGACCGAACGCTGGTCTGCACCGAGACCGGCGACCGCTTCCTCCACTCCGAGACCACCGACACGATCGAGGCGATCCGTTGACCACCACACTCGAACTCATCCCCGCGGCGAAGCCCCTCATCGGCCTCGAGGAACGCCGCGCCGTCGATGCCGTCCTCGAGGGGGGTGGTCTTGCGCAGGGCCCCGAGGTCGCCGCCTTCGAGCGCGAGTTCGGCGACGTCCTCGTCGCCGGAGCCTCGGTCACCGCGGTCAACAGCGGCACCGCTGCACTGCACCTGGCGCTCGTCGCGCTCGGCATCGGTCCTGGTGACGAGGTCATCGTCCCCTCGTTCACCTTCGCGGCCACGGCGAACGCGGTCCGACTCGTCGGCGCCGAGCCGGTGTTCGTCGACATCGATCCCCTGACCTACTGCGTGGACCCGGCGGCTGTCCGGGCCGCCGTCACCCCGGCGACCCGCGCGGTCATGCCGGTGCACCTCTACGGGCACCCGGCCGACATGACCGCGATCGCCCGGATCGCCGAGGAGCACGACCTGCTCGTCGTCGAGGACGCTGCGCAGGCGCACGGTGCCCGGTGGGCCGGCACGCGCGTCGGCAGCTCGTCCGACGCCGCGGCGTTCAGCCTCTACCCCACCAAGAACATGACCGCGGGCGAAGGGGGCATGGTCTCGACCCGCGACGCCGCGGTGGACCGCATGCTCCGGCTGCTGCGGAACCAGGGCATGGAGCAGCGCTACGCGAACGAGGTCATCGGCTTCAACGCGCGGATGACCGACATCCACGCCGCGATCGGGCGTGTGCAGCTCCGCAAGGTGCTCGGGTGGACCGCACAGCGGCAGGCGAACGCGGCCTACTTCAGCCGTGAACTCGACGGGGTGGTGACACCGACGACCGACCCCCGAGCCGAGCACGTCTTCCACCAGTACGTCGTGCGGGTGCCGTCCGACCGCGACGGCTGCGCGGCCGCACTGCGCTCCGAGTTCGGCATCGGGACCGGGGTCTACTACCCGACGCCCGTCCACCGCCTCCCGTCGTTCGCACACGACCTCGACCTGCCCGAGACCGAGCGTGCCGCGTCCGAGGTCCTCGCGCTCCCCGTCTACCCGACCCTGACGCTCTCGCAGCTCGACCGCGTCGTCGAGGCCGTCAACACCCTCGCCGGGGCCGGACGATGAGCGGCGTGCTGCGGGCCGGGGTCATCGGCCTCGGGATGATGGGGCGGCACCACGCCCGGGTCCTCCGGTCGCTCGAGGGGGTCGAGCTCATCGGCGTCGCCGATGCCCTCGGTGACCCGCACGACGTCGCCCAGGGCGTGCCGGTCGTCCGGTCCGTCGGTGAGCTCGTCGCACTCGGCCTCGACACCGCGGTCGTCGCGGTCCCCACGGCGCACCACGAAACCGTCGGTCTGGAACTCGCCGCGGCGGGGGTGCACGCCCTGATCGAGAAGCCCGTCGCGGTCGACGGTCCGGCTGCCGCGCGCCTCGTGGCCGCCTTCGACCGCGCCGGACTCGTCGGCGCGGTGGGCCACATCGAGCGCTACAACCCGGCGTTGCAGGCGCTGCGACAGCGGCTCGACGCCGGTGAGCTCGGCGACGTGTACCAGATCGTCACGCGTCGCCAGGGGCCCTTCCCCGCACGGATCGCCGACGTCGGTGTGGTGAAGGACCTCGCCACGCATGACATCGATTCGACTTCGTGGATCGCCCGGTCACCGTTCGTCCACGTCGGAGCGCTCGCGGGCACCAAGAGCGGGCGTCCCCACGAGGACCTCGTCACCGTCACCGGACGCCTGGCCGACGGCACCCTGACCTCGCACCTCGTGAACTGGCTCACCCCGTACAAGGAGCGCCTGTTGGTCGTCACCGGTGACCGCGGCACGTTCGTCGCCGACACCCTGACCGCCGACCTGACCTTCCACGAGAACGGCACCGTCCAGACCGAGTGGGACCAGGTCGCCGCGTTCCGGGGTGTGTCCGAGGGGGCCAGCACCCGGTTCGCCATCACCAAGCGCGAGCCGCTCCTGGTCGAGCACGAGGCGTTCCGCGACGCCGTGCTCGGGCGGCCGTCGGACATCGTCACCCTCCGCGACGGCCTCCGGACGGTGCTCGTCGCCGAGGCCGTCCTCGAGTCCTCGCGGATCCAGCAGACCGTGCAGCTCGGCACGGACGCCGAAGGAGCAGCAGCATGAACGTCGTCGTCGTCGGTCTCGGCAAGATCGGGCTCCCGCTGGCCGTCCAGTACGCACGATCCGGTGCACACGTCACCGGCCTCGACGTCGCGAGCGGGGTGGTCGACGCCGTGAACGCTGCGACCGAGCCATTCCCCGGCGAGCACGGGCTCGCCGACGGCCTGCGTGAGGTCGTCCCCGCGGGGCTGCTCCGCGCGACCACGGACGCCGCGGCAGCGATCCCCGACGCCGACGTCGTCGTGGTCGTCGTGCCGCTCTTCGTCGATGCCGACGGCATCCCCGACTTCGGCTGGATGGACGCCGCCACCGACACGATCGGCGACCACCTGCGACCCGGCACCCTGGTCGCGTACGAGACGACGCTGCCGGTCGGGACGACCCGTGGCCGCTGGGCGCCCCGGCTCGAGGCCCGCTCCGGACTCGTCGAGGGGCAGGACTTCCATGTCGTCTTCTCGCCGGAGCGGGTCCTGACCGGCCGGGTGTTCGCCGACCTCCGGCGCTACCCGAAGCTCGTCGGTGGTCTCTCCGACCAGGGCTCGGCGCGCGGCCGGGCCTTCTACGAAGCGGTGCTGCAGTTCGACGAGCGCGACGACCTCGGTCGTCCGAACGGCGTCTGGGACCTCCGTACCGCCGAGGCCGCCGAGCTCGCGAAGCTCGCCGAGACCACCTACCGCGACGTCAACATCGCGCTGGCGAACGAGTTCGCCCGGTTCGCCGAACGGCAGTCCATCGACATCGCCGCGGTCATCGACGCCTGCAACTCCCAGCCGTACAGCCACATCCACCGCCCCGGGATCGCGGTCGGCGGTCACTGCATCCCGGTGTACCCGAGGCTGTACCTCTGGAACGACCCGGAGGCCACGGTCGTCCGTGCCGCACGTGCCAGGAACGCCGCGATGCCGGCCCACGCGGTCGACCTCCTCGAGCGCCTGCACGGGGACCTGCGGGGGCAGCGGGTCGTGGTCCTCGGTGCCGCCTACCGTGGCGGCGTGAAGGAGACCGCCTTCTCCGGAGTGTTCGGCACGGTCGACGCACTCCTGGCGCACGGCGCGCTCGTGACGGTCTCCGACCCGCTCTACTCCGACGACGAACTCCGCCGTCTCGGCTTCGAGCCCCACACCGACGGCGAGCCCGTCGACGCCGCGGTCGTGCAGGCCGACCACGCCGAGTACGCGACGTGGGACGAGTCCCGGGTCCCCGGCGTCCGCACGGTCGTCGACGGCCGACGGGTCCTCGACGTCGAACGGTGGGCGTCCACCACGGTGACCGCGATCGGTGCTCCGCCCGTGGTCCCCGTGGCCTGACACCGTGCGGTCCTCGCCCCGACGGCGCCTCCCGGCGATCGCGACGATCCTCGTCGGCACGGTCCTCGGGCAGGGGCTCGTCGTGGCGATCTCGCCGCTGCTGACGCGGCTGTACACCCCGGCGGACTTCGGTACGCTCGCGGTCGTCACGGCGGTCGCGAGCATCCTCGGAGCCGGTGCGACGCTCGGCACCGACCGTGCGCTGGTCGTCGCACACGACCGGGCGACGAGCAGCGCGCTGGTCGCACTCGGTCTGCTCTCGACGCTGGTCGTCGGCGTCGGCACCGCCGGGGTCGCTTGGGTCCTCCGCGGACACGCGGCACGGTGGTTCACCGCACCGGCCCTCGAAGACCTGTGGTGGACCGTCCCCGTGACGGTCGTCGCGGTGGGGGCGCAACGAATCGCCTCCGCCGTGCTCGCGCGGCGGCAGCAGCACCGGTCCATCGCCGTGCGCAACGCCTGCCAGGGCATCGGCCAGTCCGTCTGGAACCTGGCGATGGCCGCGGCCGGTCCGGTCGGGCTGGTGGGTGGCCTGGCGGTCGGCCGGATCGCGGCCGTGCTCGGGATGGTTCGGTTCCGGCGGGGTGACGGCGAGCGGATCACCCCTCGGTCGCTCTCGGCCGCCGCCCGTCACCACCGGCGGTTCCTCGTCATCACGCCGTGGTCCTCGATGCTGAACGTCGTCGGCCAGCAGGCTCCGGGTCTGCTCATCGCGGCGCTGCACGGCAGCGTCGCCGCGGGCTTCGTCGCCCTCACGATGCGGGTGCTCGGTGCGCCCGTCGGCATGGTCGCCGACGCGACCGCGCAGTACGCCGCGGGGGCGTTCGGGCTCCGCATCCGGTCCGGCGATCCCGTGCGCCGACTCGTCCTGCGGCTCGTCGTGCGTCTCGCCACCGCGGGTGCGGTCGCGGTGCTCGTCGTCGTGCTGCTCGGACCCGTCGTGTTCTCGACCGTGTTCGGTGCGGAGTGGGCGGTCTCCGGAACCTACGCCCAGGTCCTCGTGCCGGCGTTCGCGGTCCAGGTCGCCGCATCGCCGGTCACGCAGGTGCTGTCGATGCTGCAGCGGCAGGGGGCACAGCTGACGTGGGACGCATCGCGTCTCGTGGTGTGCGCCGCCGCGGTGCTCGTGCCGTCCGTGCTCGGGGCCCCGATGCCGGTCGTGCTCGTTGCGCTCGCCTCGGCGATGACGGTCTCCTACGCGGCGGTCCTGCTGCTCGTGGTGCGGGCGGCCCGCCACCACGACGATGATCTGCTCGGCGCGATGCCGTGAGCGGGCCTGGCTGCTGGAATGCAACATGTAGATAACTCGCTCGGGGGCAGAAACGCCCCATAGTTTCGGTGCATGGCTTCTCGACCGCGTCCGTTCGACATCGTCCACGTCTCGAGTGCGCACCCATGGACCGACAACCGAGTGCACCTCCGTGCTGCGGCGAGCGCAGCGCGTGCCGGGTACCGCACGGCGTTGGTCGCCGTCGCTGCCGCAGGCGTCGGTGCCGATCCGGACTGGCACCTGCCCGATCCCGAGACGGGGGTGTACGTCCGACGCATCCCGGCTCGGCGTCGCGGGCGACGGGTCCTGGTGTCCTCGGTCCAGGTCATCGGGGCGGCACTGTCGTCCCGGGCGCCGATCGTGCACCTGCACGACCCCGAACTGTTGTGGGCGCTCCCGCTCCTGCGCGTGCTGCACCGGACGGTGGTGTACGACGCCCACGAAGACCTGCCGGAGCAGGTGCGGGGCAAGGAGTACCTCGGCCCCGTCGCCCGCCGTGGCAGCACGGTGGCGGCGCACGCGGCAGTGGCCCTCGCACGCCGGTCACGCACCGTGGTGGCCGCGACGCCCACCATCGCGCGCCGCTTCCGCGCCGACCGGACCGTCCTGGTCCGGAACGTCCCACGGCTCCGTGCCCAGGACACCGACGCCCCGCCGGCCGCTGCTCGTGGTCAGGTGGCTGTCTACCTCGGGTCGATGAGCCGCGACCGGGGGATCGACGTCCTGACCGGCGTCGCGGCCTCACCCGGGCTCCCGGACGGCTGGCGTGTGGTCACCGCCGGTCCGATCGACTCGGCGGTCGACCGCGGTGCGTTCGACGCACTGGTCGACACCGGGCGCATCGACCACCGGGGCGTCCTGGCACCGCACTCGGCCCGCGACCTGTTGGTGACGGCTCGCGTCGGGCTCCTCCCACTCCTGCCGACGCCGGCCTACGCGGCGTCGATCCCCACGAAGCTCTTCGAGTACCTGGCGGCCGGACTGGCGGTCGTCGCCACCGACGTCCCGCTCTGGCGGGAGCTGCTCGACGGCGCCGACTGCGCGACGTGGGTCCCACCGGGCGACCCGCAAGCCGTCGTGGACGCACTCCGCCGGTACGACGGCGATCCTGACCTGCTGCGACGGCACGCCGAAGCCGGCCGCGCCCTGGTGCTCGAACGCTTCCGGTGGGACCACGAAGAGCACGTGCTGCTCGACCTGTACCGCTCCCTGTCCGGCGCCTCGCCGATGCCGGAAGCAGTCGGGCGGTGACGCCGCTCAGGACACCCCGGTCGGTCGTCAGCCGACGGGGTGCGCTGTTCGGCGCGGCCGGAGCGATCCCCGCCGCGCTGCTCGCCACCGGGACCCGGCCGGCTGCCGCGTCCGGGCGCTCGAGTCCCGCGCCAGCAGACACGGCCCGGACGGTGACCGACGCCGGGGTCGCCCGGTTGCAGGACGCCGTCGCGGCCACCGACGCCGGTGCCGTGCTCGTCGTGACCCGGCACTGGGCGCTGTCCGAGCCGCTGCGGATCGACCGCGCGATGACGATCCGGTTCGTCGGCGGATCGCTCTCCACCACGCGCGACATCGACCTGGTCGTCGTCGCCGCGTCGGACGTCACCATCATCGACGCGGTCCTCCGGGGTTCCGGGGCGGACCACTCCGGGCTCGGTCGGGGTGTCCACGTCGTCGGCACCGTCACCCGGCCGTTCCGCGACGTCCGGATCCTCGGCGCCGACATCCGCGACTTCTCCCACGACGGTGTCCTGCTCGACCACTGCGCGGCGTTCACCGTCGCGGACTGCGTCATCGCCGACGTCGGCTACGCCGGGGTGCTCATGTTCTCTTGCATCGACGGCACGGTGCGCGGCAACCGCATCGCCCGGGTGACCCAGCCTGCGCCGTACCTGAACTCGTACGGCATCGAGGCGGTCCGCGTGACCACCACCGGGCTCCTCGGCGCACCACGTTCGGCCCGGATCGTCATCGCGGACAACCACGTCTCCGACGTCCCCGCGTGGGAAGGCATCGACACCCACGGCGGGCAGTCCATCGCGATCCTCCGCAACCTCGTCGAGAACTGCCGGGTCGGGATCGCCATCGTCCCCTCGAAGGACGAGGCGAACGCCGGCGCCACGAAGTACGCGCCCCTCGACTGCTCGGTCATCGACAACGTCGTCCGCCGCACGACGTCCGGCCCCGGGTCCGGCATCGTCATCCGCGGCGCGGGCGAGACCGTCGGTGACCCCGCCGAACGGGCGAACGGCATCGTCCTCCGCAACACCGTGACGGGGTACGGGGACGGCGACCGCGACGGGGCCGTCCTCGTCTACCTGACGCGGCACCTGATCGTCGCGCACAACCACTGCCCGGGCGGAGTCCGTCGCGGGCTCTCCCTGTACCACTCGAACGACGGCATCACGCTCGTCGGCAACCGGATCGCGGGGCTGCGGCGACAGGGCACGGCGACGTCGGTCGCGATCGACGTCCGCGCCACCGAGAACCGCGGGCACCTGGTGGGCAACCGGTACGAGGGCAGCGTCGAGAGCGGTGCCGTCTACGGGGTGCTGTGCCGCCAGACGGCCAACGACCTGGTGCTCGTGGACAACGACTGGGCCGCGGCGACGACCGCGGTCGTGGCCGGTGCCGGCGCGGTGCTCCGGGTCCGCGAGGGCTGAGCTGCCCGACGGCCGGGCACCTTCCGCCGGTCGGTCCGGCCAGCGGTCCGCGCACGTGCTGCAGCATCGCGGCGCCCAGCACCCTGCACCGGCGCCGCGCGGAGCAGCATCGGTGCCGGTGCCGGTGCCGGTGCCGGTGCCGGTGCCGGTGCCGCTGCCTGTGTCAGCGCGGGCGCGGGTGCTCCGCCCACGAGTGCCGAACGGCGTCCGCCCCGGGACCGTGCTCGCAGCCGATCGTCGCCCGGAGCGGTGGGCCGCCGTCTGGGCGAGGCCCGCTCCCAGCCGCTGCGCGGGGCGATCAGCAGGATCAGCGTCCCCATCAGCAGCCCGTGCGAGAGCATCGCCGTGAAGATGGAGGTGTTGGACAGCATGATGCTCGGCATCACCACTGCCATCGCCGCGACCCGCATCGGGAGTCCCCGGCTCGCGCCGTCGAGGAACCGCAGCCAGACGAACAGCGCGGCCGCCGCGACGAAGATCCCGATCCACCCCAGGTTCGCGAAGCCGTCGGCGAACAGGTTGGCGTTCGCGTAGCCCACCGACCCGGGCACCAGGTAGTCGGAGATCCGTTTCGGCGGCGGCAGATCGTACGGGTACTCGATCCAGGGGCTGAGGAACGAGTACCCGTACCGGGCGACAGGGTTGTCGGAGAAGTAGTCGACGTACACCGAGGACAGCAGCCCCGGCGTCAGCATGAAGCGGCGGGTGAACACCGACGTCCAGGTGATGCCGCCCTGCACCTCGTCGGCGACCGCGGAGACGATCATGATCGCGAGGGGCGCGCCGAGGAATGCGAGCGACCGCGCCGGCTTCGCGCCCCGGAACAGCACCGCCATCCCGAGGACGGCGATGAACGAGAACAGGACCGCCTTGAACCCGGTGCTCGAGTACAGCAGGAACTGCCCGGCCAGGGCGAGGACCACCAGGGACGGGCGGCGACGGAAGATGCCGCGCGCAAGGACCAGCGGGTTGATCACGTACGCCTGACCGGTCAACAGGTACCCGAGGGCCCCGCCGGTCCCGACGTCGGCCGAGTAGTCGGCACGCACCTCGTAGATGTCGTCGAGCGCCAGGAACCGGATGTGGATGCCGACCGTGGCCGCCATCAGGCCGTAGGTGACGAGGGAGTAGAGGCCGCACACCAGCCAGGTGAGCGTGCCACGGTCGATCCGCCGCGCGCCGATGGCCAGCACGTCGTCCGCCGGCTCGACCCGGGCTGCCGGAGCAGTCGCGACGCTCGGCGTGGCCAGGCTGACCAGTGCGAACGCCGTCCCGACCGCGGCACTCAGCGCGATCGCCGTGGCGGTGGACACGTACCCGGTCGAGATGCTCATGATCATCGTCGGGCTCACGCACACCACGAAGATCGTCCAGAGCACGACGTGCGACGGCCGGACGAGCACCCGGGGGAGCGTCAGTGCCACCCCGGTCGTCAGCACGATGACGACGAGCAGTGCCTGCCAGGGTGCGGGGACGTAGCCGTACCCCAGGTACGAGAAGATCGGTGCGACGAGGTTCGCCGAGATCCAGTTCATCGTGAGGCCGAGGAGCCCGACCGCGACGAACACGCCCGTCACCCGTCCGACCGGACGTGCGAGCTCGGCCCGGTCGATCGTCGCCCGCGTCACCGGGTGGCCGTCGGCGTCGGTCGCGCTGCGCGGACGCCGGGCAGGAGTTCGTCGTACATCTCGACCAACCGCTCGGCCTCCGGAGCCCAGGTGAACCGCGCGGCCGCCCGCCGGGCCTCGGCACCGTGCCGCTCGAGGAGCGCGGGGTCGTCCGCGTACCGGCGGATCGCCTCGGCGATGGCCGTGGGGTCGTCAGCGGGGACGAAGGTCACGCACTCGACCCCGCGCAACAGGTGCCGCCACAGGGGGATGTCGGTGGCGATGACGGCGAGTCCGGCCGCGAGGTACTCGAACAGCTTCGTCGGGAAGATCTGGTCGGTGACGGGCGTCCGACGGAAGGGGACCACGCCGATCCGGGCGCGGAGGAGCAGGTCGCGCGCCTCCATCGGACCGACGACGCCGCCGTGCAAAGCACGGCCGGTGGCCTCGGCGGCACGCAACCGCTCCGTCGACGTCGCCCGGTCGATCGAGCCGACCATCTCGACCCGCCATCCGGCCGGGAACGACGGTTCCTCGACGACGGACGCGAGCACGTCGATGCCACGGTCGTGACTCAGGACGCCGACGTGCGCGACCAGGGCGGGCCGCGCCTCCAGGCCGACCTGGGCGTCGTCTTCCGGACGCGCGAAGGGGAAGTTGTGGATCGCGATCCGGCGCGGTGCCGGGAACCGGCGTCCGGTCCACTCGGTCGCGGTGACCACCCGGTTCGCGGTCCCGGCCACGCGGAGCAGCCCGTGCGAGAGCCACGCGAACACGGCACGCTGCCGGTGGGTCAGGTAGTCCTTGCCCCAGACCTGGTCGGGCAGGTCCTCGTGCGCGTCGTAGACGACGGTGCGACCGGCAAGCCGGAGCACCGGGATGGTCCAGATGAGCTCGGGATCGTGCAGGTGCACCACCCGGGCACGCGACCGCAGCGCGAGGGCGAGTGCCTGCGTCGTCGACACGACCATGCGTCGGACACGCGCTCGCCGTGGGATCCGCACCACCTCGACGGCCGTGGGTGGGGCGCCGAGGTCGGACTCGACCGCGATGAGGCGGACGCGGTAGCCGGCGTCGGCGGCTGCCGCGGCTTCCCGCAGGTGGACGCGGTTGTCGACCCAGGGGTGGGCGCTGGAGACGTGGACGATGTCGGGGAGCATGCTCGGGTTTCCTCGGACGGGACGGGACGGGACGGGACGGGACGGGACAGGGGAGGGTCAGGCGGCGACGGTGTCGTCGAGGACGCCGGCCAGGACGCCGGCCAGCCGGCGGTAGTCGTGCTCGCGGACGACGTGGTCGCGGCCGCGGGCACCCATGGCCTCGCGTTCGGCGGCGGGCATCGCCGCGAGCGCGAGGATGCCCTCGGCGATCGCCTCGGGGTCGTCCGGCCGGACGTGCAGGCCGCTGGCCGAAGCGACCACCGGTTCGAGCGTGACGGGTGCTCCGACGAGCAGCGGGCGGCCGAGCAGCATGTACTCGTACTGCTTGTTCATCGAGACGCCGTGTCGGTAGAGCGGCAGGTCGTGCATGTTGACGACCAGGCAGTCCGCTCGGCGTCCGATGCGGCGGGCGTCGTCCTGCGGCACCCGTCCGTCCCAGATCACGTCCACGCCGGCCTGGAGGCGCGACGCGCGTTCCCGGAGCGCGCTGACGTCCGATCCGTCCCCGACCATGCGGAGCACCAGACGCCGGCCGCCGCTCGCGGCTGCCCGGCGGGCGGCGAGGTCGAAGCCGTCGAGGACGGCTTCGAGCGCGTTCGCCGGCCCCATCGAGCCGATGTAGGTGACCGTGAAGCGGTCGTCAGCGGGCTCGTTCTTGCCAGCGTCGGGTGCGTCGGGCTCGTCCGAGGGCTCATCGGGCTCGCCGGCTTGCTCGTCGAGCGCGACACCGTTCGGGACCCAGGTGAAGGGCGTGGGTTGGCCGCGGACGGCATAGTACCGGCCGACACCCTCGAGCGGGGAGACGATGTGCGCTGCCCGACGGACGACGGTCCGTTCCAGCCGTCGGAGCAGCCGGACCACCGGGTGCCGTTCGGTCATGCCCGCCAGCCCGAGGGCTGACTCCGGCCAGAGGTCGCGCGGCTCGAAGACGAACGGCACGCCCATCCGTCGAGCGAGCACCGAGGCGCCCCACGCGGCCAGGGGATGGAAGGACCCGCCGATCACGACGTCCGGTCGGGGGAGCCCTCGGAGCGAGCCCGGTCGGAGCAGCAGCGCGGTGAACAGGCCGATGTCGGCGATGCGACGGATCGCCCGGCGGGCGCCCGCACCACGGTGGTCGACTCCGCGGAGCCAGCAGAACTCGTACCCGTCGCCCGTCCAGCGCTCGCGCAGGGTCCTCCCGTGCAGGTGGGAGCGGCCGGACGGGTGGTCCGTGCCGGCAGCGATGACCACCGTGCGCCACCCGTGCTCGGTCAGACCCGCGGCGAGGTGCTGGTGCCGGGTCGCGCGGCCGTCCCGCTCGCGGTGGTGCGCGTAGTGGTTGACGATCCAGACGGTCCTCACCGTGATCCACCCGTCATCGCCGCGGTCCCCTCGAAGACGTCGGAACTGACGTGGCCCGGCGCGGCGATGCCCTCGCGTCGGAGCACGACGACGACCGTGCGGAGCAGGATGCGGAGGTCGAGACCGAGCGAAACGGTGTCGACGTACTCGACGTCCGACCGGAGCCGCTCGGGCCACGGGAGCGCGTTGCGGCCACGGACCTGAGCGAGACCGGTCAGACCGGGCAGGACGTCGTGTCGGCGGGACTCCTCGGCGGTGTAGAGGTCGAGGTACCGGCAGAGGGTCGGGCGGGGCCCGACGAAGCTCATGTCGCCCCGCAGGATGTTCCACAGGCTGGGGAGTTCGTCCAGGCTCGTCGACCGCAGGAACGAACCGAACGGCGTGAGGCGGTCGCTGTCGCTCACCAGTCCGGCCGCGGGGTCCGGCTCGAGCATCGTGCGGAACTTCAGGATGGTGAACGTCTTGCCGTGGAGCCCGGGGCGGGGCTGCCGGAACAGCACGGGACGACCGAGCCGAGCCGCGACCAGGACGGCGACGACGGCGAGCACCGGAGCGAGTGCGACGAGCGCGAGGGAGGCGCCGACGATGTCGGAGCAGCGCTTGGCGCGGAGCGTGCGCGTGCGGCGGGGGGACTGCATGGGACGTGTCCTTGTCATCGGTCAGAAGGGCGAGCGCTCTTGTACTCAGAGCGGTAGTACGCGCTCCGGGAGGCCTTGTGCTTGGTCTTGGTCAGGACGATGCCGGCGACCTGCTGGCCGACGCGGGCCAGTGCCTCGATCGCGAGTCGGACGTCGGAACGCTTCGTCTGGTTGGCGGCGGTGACCAGCAGGGTCGTCGACACGAGCGTGCTGACGAGCGCCGAGTCGGTGACCGCGAGGACCGGCGGTGTGTCGACCAGGACGACGTCGTAGTTGGCGGCCAGCTCGGCGAGGACCCGTGCCATCGCCTCGGACCCGATCAGCTCGCTGGGGTTCGGGGGGATCGTGCCGGCGGGCAGGACCGAGAGGCCGTCCAGGCCCCAGTCCTGCAGGACGTCGTCGAGTTCGACGCGGCCGACGAGCAGATCGGTGAGCCCGCCGGCGCCTTCGAGGCTCATCACGGCGGCGACGTTCGGGCGACGGAGGTCGGCGTCGATGATGACGGTCCGCATGCCGCTCTTGCTCAGGGCGATCCCGAGGTTGGCGGTGGTGGTCGTCTTGCCCTCGGACGGCCTGGCGCTGGTCACGGCGATGGTCGGTGCGCCGCTGGTCCGGAGGAACTGGATGTTCGTGCGGAGGCTGCGGAAGGCCTCGGACCGCGCCGAGTTCACCTCGTCGCGGATGATCAGCGGGTGCCGGGCAGCGTCGGCGTCGAACGCGATGTCGCCGACCACGGGGACGTCGCCGTCCAGGTCCTCACTGGAGCGGACGCGCGTGTCGACCGCAGCGCGGAGCAGCGCGAGTGCCGCGCCCGCTGCGAGACCGCCGAGCAGACCGAGTGCGAGGTCGGCGGCCTTGCGCGGGGCGATGGGACTCAGCGGTCGGGACGCGGGTGTGACCTCTTCGAGCCTGACGGACGGCGCTTGGTCGGCGCCGGCGGGCTCGATCTCCTGCACGACCGTGGCGAGGCTCTTGCCGATCTGCTCGGCGATCGTGGCCGCTGCCTTGGCGGACCCGTCCTGCACGGCGATCTTGATGATCACGGTGCCGGCGTCGACCGAGGTGGTGACCTGGGAGGCGAGTGCCGCGGGGGTGGTGTCGAGGTCGAGCTCGTCGATCACGCCCTGCAGCACGCGGGGAGAGGTCGCGAGTTGCATGTACGACTTGATCTTCTGCTGCGCGGCGGTCGACCCCTGTGCGATCTCGCCCGCGGTCGCCGAGGTGTCGCCGGCGACCGAGACGTAGTACGAGGTCGACGCCTCGTAGGTGGGTGGGGTGACGCTCGTGATGACGAGGGATGCACCGGCTCCGAGGAGCGTTGCACCGGCGATGATCCACCAGCCTGAGAGGAGGGCGCGGATGACGGCGAGGTAGTTCAAGAGGAGCCTCCGGTCGGGTTGCTGGACCAGTGTAAAACATCACATCTGAAAGAACAATACGGCGCGCAGAAGGGGACGGAAGTGATGCTCCCGTCCCCTCCTGACTCCGTCGGCGGTCGGACTCAGCCGGCTGCCGTGATGGTGTTCCCCCTGCCCTGGTCGTCGACCTTGGGCGCTTCCCCCTTGTAGGTGAGCGTGTTGTTCGACCCGCTGAAGTAGACCTTCTTCGTCGAGGAGACCGAGATCGTGGCGTTGCTCGCCTCGACGGTGATGGTGTCGATCGTGCCGAGGTCGTAGGTGCGGTCGGAACTGATGAGGTTCGCCGCTGCGCAGTCCTCGGTCGTGATCGTCTTGTCGGAGTCCTCGTCGTCATCCCAGAGCTGCACGGCCCCGTCGATGCACTCGTTGTAGGTGGTCTGGGCCGCCTTCGTGGTGCTCGAGGCGGTCGGGGCGGGGTCCTTCGCGTCGGACGAGCTGCACGCCGTGACGCCGAGTGCGGCGACGAGGGCGATGGATGCGGCGGCGAGACCGCGGCGGATCGTGGTGTTCATCGGGTTTCCTCTCCGAGGAGTTCGTTCGGCGGTGGCGCCGTGCGGAAGAAGGGGAGGCCCCTCCCGTCGCGTGGACGGGAGGGGCCAGGGTGCTACTTGGTGTCGGCCGGCAGGGTGAAGAGCTCGCTGAGCTCGACCTTGCCGTTCTTGGTCTGCTCGAGGGCGAACCGGAACTCGGTCGCGCCGCGCGAGACCGCACGGTCGAAGGTCCAGTTGCCCTCGGCGTCGACCTCGAAGGTGCCGGGGACGATCTGCGTGCCGGTGATGTTCAGCACGCGGTAGCTCGCGCCGGGCTCACCGGTACCGGTGAAGGTGTTCACGGCACCGGGAGTGACGGAACGGTTGGCGACGGTGACCGGAGCGAAGTCTGCGGCGTTGATCGTGAACAGCTCGGACTTCTCGACCTGGCCGTTCTTGGTCTGCTCGATCACGAAGCGGAAGTTCGACGCACCGTTGGAGACGACGCGGTCGAACGTCCAGTTGCCCTGGGCGTCGACGTCGTGGGTGCCGGGGACGATCTGCGTGCCCGAGATGTTCAGGACGCGGAACGTCGCGCCGGGCTCACCGGTCCCGGTGAAGGTGTTCGAGCGGCCCGGGGTGACGCGCTCCGGCGTGGTGACGGTCACCGGGGCGAGTGCCGCGGCGTTGATCGTGAACAGCTCGGACTTCTCGACCTGGCCGTTCTTGGTCTGCTCGATCACGAAGCGGAAGTTCGACGCACCAGCGGAGACGACCCGGTCGAACGTCCAGTTGCCCTGCGCGTCGACCTCGAACGTGCCGGGGACGATCTGGGTGCCGGAAACGTTGAGGACGCGGAACGTGGCGCCGGGCTCCGCCGTGCCGGTGAAGGTGTTCGAGAGCCCCGGACGGACGGCGGCCGGCGTGGTGACGGTCACCGGTGCGAGGGCCGACGCGTTCACCGTGAACAGCTCGGACTTGGCGACCTGGCCGTTCTTGGTCTGCTCGATCACGAAGCGGAAGTTCGACGCGCCGTTGGAGACGACGCGGTCGAAGCTCCAGCGGCCATCGGCGCCGACCTCGAAGGTCCCAGGGACGATCTGGGTGCCGGAGACGTTGAGCACGCGGAAGGTGGCGCCGGGCTCGGCCGTACCGGTGAAGGTGTTCGAGCGACCCGGGGTGACCGAGGCCGGACCGGACAGCGTGATCGGGGCCAGCTCCGTGCGACCCTCGACCGTCGCGGTGACGGTCTTGCGGTCGATCTCGCGGTCGTTGATCTTCTGGACCACGACGAGGGCGTTGTCGCCGACCTCGAGGTCGTCGACCGTGATGGACCAGGCGCCGGTGGTGGCGTCGGCCTTGGCGGTCTCGTCGCCGATCGAGATGTCGGCACCGGGGGTGGCGGTACCGGTCACCACGGCCGAGCGGGCCTCGTTGTCGACCGACGCGACCTCGGCGGTCAGGTCCACGACGGAGGTCCCGATCGTGGTGGACGTCGAGCCCTGTGCACGGAAGTCGTTCGTGCTGCTCGTTCCGCTGAAGTCGAATTCCATCGCGCTCGGCGCCTCGGGCGCATCTGCCGCAGCGGTGACGTCGACCATGAAGCGGTACTGCTGGTCGGCCGGACGCTCGCTGGCCCAGTCCGCGTCGAACGTCAGGGTGGTGTTGTCGTTCGACAGGCGGCCGTTGGTGAGCGGGATCGACGTGGAGGCGTTCCACGCGGTGTTGCCGACGCGACGCCACGAGCCCTGGACGGTGTCCTGCTCGGAGAAGGTCGCACCATCCGGAGCGGTCAGCACCACGGTGCCCTTGGTGTCCGTGCGCGAGACGCGGTTCTCGACGACGAACGGGACCTTCGTGGTCTCGCCGCGCTCGAGTTCGACCGGGCCCTGGTCGACGGCGAAGAGGCCGCCGCCCTCGACGATCGTGACTGAGACGGGCTTCCGGTCGAACTCCGTGCCGTCGATCTTCTGGATCACGACCAGGTCGTTCATGCCCGCGGCAAGTTCAGTAACCGTCATCGACCATGCGCCGGTGGTCTTGTCGGCCTCGACCTCTTGGCCGCCAATCGACACCTTCGCGCCCGGCGTCGCTGTCCCGGAGACGACCGCACTCTTCGCGATGTTGTTCACGGCCTTCACTGCCGCGACGAGGTCGTGCTGCTCAGACTTCCTGACCTGTTCCGCGATTCCGGCGAACTGGAAGCCTGACCCTCCGAGAAACATGAGGCGTCCCGTGCCACCGGCATTCGATCCACGCGTGGACCCGAGCACGGTGTTCCGTTGCACCTGGATCAAGCGCCCGCTCGAGTCGAGGCGGAAGCGCCCTGACTCGTGTGTGCAGGTTCCGGACGTCGGGTTGGATCGAGAGAAGCCGTACCCGGCACCGAACGAGTAAGAGTCGTCCCACTGAGCAATGAATACACAGTTGCTCGAGGCGCTCTTGAAGTTCAGCGTACCGTCGGCCCACCGGTAGATCGTGACCTTCGAAGCGGAAGCGATCGCCTGCGCCTCGGTGCTGTAGGTCTGGGGTGTCCCGTAGAAGCCGCCATATGTGGAAGATACGAGAGCTGCGAAGCCCGATCCGCTCTTGTAGTAGTTGGCGACAGTTCCGATGTTCACCGGCGTCTCCATGGGGGAGGACGTGGTAGCGGAGGATGCGGTGGCGCCGAAGGAAAGGCCGCTGACGATGGTGGCTGCGACCAGGCCGGCGGCACCCATGGACTTGAGAGCGAAGGAAGCCCTCTTCTTGTGAGACATGTGCATCTTTCAGGACAGGCCGCGCGACGGCGGCTGTGCGGGAAGGGACACGCCCGTCGAGGTACTCCAACGGCGCATGTACATCCAGAATATCATGTGAAATACCAACATACGGCCTCGCTCGAGCGTCAAGCCGGGCTGGGAGTTGAGTGGGACTGACGCAGGTTCGCTCTCCCTGAAGTTGACTCCAGTCGACTCAGGAGTAGAATTGAGCCCATCGGACGCAAGTCCAACGACTTACCCCAAGCAAGAGGAGCAACACATGGGACGTGCAGTAGGCATCGACCTCGGAACCACCAACTCCGTCGTCGCAGTTCTCGAAGGTGGCGAGCCCACCGTCATCGCCAACGCCGAGGGCATGCGCACGACGCCCTCGATCGTGGCGTTCACCAAGGACGGCGAGGTCCTGGTCGGCGAGACCGCCAAGCGCCAGGCCGTGACGAACGTCGACCGCACCATCGCGTCGGTCAAGCGTCACGTCGGCACCGACTGGACCACCGAGATCGACGGCAAGAAGTACACGCCGCAGGAGATCTCGGCCCGCACCCTCGGCAAGCTCAAGCGCGACGCCGAGCAGTACCTCGGCGAAGACGTCACGGACGCGGTCATCACCGTTCCGGCGTACTTCAACGACGCCGAGCGCCAGGCCACGAAGGACGCCGGTGAGATCGCCGGCCTCAACGTCCTCCGCATCATCAACGAGCCGACCGCGGCCGCTCTGGCCTACGGCCTCGACAAGGGCAAGGAAGACGAGCTCATCCTGGTCTTCGACCTCGGTGGCGGCACGTTCGACGTCTCCCTCCTCGAGGTGGGCAAGGACGACGACTTCTCGACGATCCAGGTCCGCGCGACCTCCGGTGACAACCGCCTCGGTGGCGACGACTGGGACCAGCGCATCGTCGACTACCTGGTCAAGAAGTTCAAGGACGAGCACGGCGTCGACCTGTCCACGGACAAGATCGCCAAGCAGCGCCTGAAGGAAGCGGCTGAGCAGGCCAAGAAGGAGCTGTCGTCGCAGATGTCGGCGAACATCCAGCTCCCGTACCTGACGCTCACCGCCGAGGGCCCGCTGAACCTGGACGAGACCATCTCGCGCGCACAGTTCGAGCAGATGACCTCCGACCTGCTCGACCGCACCAAGAAGCCGTTCAACGACGTCATCAAGGAAGCCGGTGTCTCGGTCAACGACATCGCCCACGTGGTGCTCGTCGGTGGCTCGACCCGCATGCCCGCCGTGGCCGAGGTCGTCAAGTCGCTGACCGGTGGCAAGTCCCCGAACCAGGGCGTCAACCCGGACGAGGTCGTCGCTGTCGGCGCCGCACTGCAGGCCGGTGTCCTGAAGGGTGAGCGCAAGGACGTCCTGCTCATCGACGTCACGCCGCTGTCGCTCGGCATCGAGACCAAGGGCGGCCTGATGACGAAGCTCATCGACCGCAACACCGCGATCCCGACCAAGCGGAGCGAGACCTTCACGACCGCGGACGACAACCAGCCGTCGGTCGCGATCCAGGTCTTCCAGGGCGAGCGTGAGTTCACCCGTGACAACAAGCCGCTCGGCACCTTCGAGCTCACCGGTATCGCACCGGCTCCCCGTGGCGTCCCGCAGGTCGAGGTCACCTTCGACATCGACGCCAACGGGATCGTGCACGTGTCCGCGAAGGACAAGGGCACCGGCAAGGAGCAGTCGATGGTCATCTCCGGCGGTTCTTCGCTGCCGAAGGAGGACATCGAGCGCATGGTCCGCGAGGCCGAGGAGCACGCTGCCGAGGACAAGGCCCGTCGCGAGGCCAACGAGCGTCGCAACCAGGCCGAGCAGCTCGTCTACTCGATCGAGAAGCTGATCAAGGAGAACGACGAGAAGCTCCCCGCGGACGTCAAGTCCGAGGTGCAGGCCGACGTCGACGCGCTCAAGTCTGCTCTCGCGGGCGAGGACGACGACGCCGTGAAGTCCGCCTTCGACAAGCTCAACGAGTCGCAGGGCAAGCTCGGCCAGGCCATCTACAGCCAGCAGGACGCAGCAGCCGGCACCGCCGGTGGCGAGCAGCCCGCGGGTGAGCAGCCGGCCGACGACGAGGACATCGTCGACGCCGAGGTCGTGGACGACGAGGACGACAAGGACAAGAAGTAACGATGACGGATCCCAAGGACAACGCGCCCCACGAGGACGAGCCCCAGGTCGAGGGCGACGCCACGAACGCTGCCGAGCCCGAGGACCTCATCGAGGCGGAGGGGCCCGACGTCGAAGTACCGACGGACGGCCCCGCAGCCGGGGGCCCGGCGGCCGATGCAGCGAACGACCTCTCCCCGGAGGACGAAGCGCTGCTCGCCGACGCCGCCCGCGGCATCGCCGAGGACAAGCTGAGCACCGAGGACCGCGACCTCGTCGCCGAGATGCGCGCGGACATGCTCCGAGCGCAGGCCGAGCTGGTGAACTTCCGGAAGCGCGTCGAGCGTGACCGTGAGGCCAACCGCGAGGTCGCCATCGCTGAAGTGGTGCGGGCCCTGCTGCCGGCGCTCGACGACCTCACCCGGGCCGAGGCCCACGGTGACCTCGCCGAGGGCCCGATGCAGGTCATCGGCCAGAAGATCCGCGGGGGCTTCGAGAAGTTCAAGCTCGTGCAGATCGGCGAGAAGGGCGAGGCGTTCGACCCGAACATCCACGAGGCGATCGTCCAGCTCCCCACCCCGGGTGCCACCGGACAGACCGTCGCGGACGTCGTCGAGCCGGGCTACAAGCTCGGTGAGCGGGTCCTCCGCGCGGCCAAGGTCGCGGTGGCGGTCCCGGCCTGAGCCGGGTCCCCACGGTGACGACAGAAGAAGGCAGGTGATCCATGGCCAGTCAGGATTGGTTCGACAAGGACTTCTACAAGGTCCTCGGCGTGTCCAAGGACGCCTCCGACGCCGAGCTGAAGAAGACGTACCGGAAGCTCGCGCGGCAGTTCCACCCGGACTCCAACCCGGGTGACGCCGCCGCCGAGAACCGCTTCAAGGAGATCAGTGAGGCGTACTCGGTGCTCTCCGACAAGGAGCAGCGCCAGGAGTACGACCAGGTCCGCGCCATGGGCTCCGGCGCTCGCTTCACGGCGGGCGGCGGGGGCCAGGGCGGCTTCGAGGACGTCTTCGGCGGGATGTTCGGGCAGCAGGGCGGTGGCGGACAGCGCGTCCGCTTCGGCCAGGGCGGCCCCGGCGGTGCCGGCGGTTTCGAGGACATCCTCGGCGGGATGTTCGGCGGGGGTGGCGGCTTCGGTCAGACCTCCGGCGGCTACCGCGGCTTCGGTGGGCCGACGAAGGGCCGCGACGTCACGGCGTCGACGACCCTCGACTTCACGACCGCGATCGCCGGTGACACCGTCAAGCTCTCGCAGGGCAACGGTCGACCGGTGAACGTCCGCATCCCCGCGGGTGTCGCCGACGGTCAGAAGATCCGTCTGCGCGGCCGCGGCGAGCCCTCGCCCGACGGCGGTGAGGCCGGTGACCTCGTGGTCGCCGTGTCGGTGCGGAAGCACCCGGTGTTCGAGCGCGACGGGCTCAACCTGCGCGTGGACGTCCCCGTGACGTTCACCGAGGCAGCGCTCGGCGCGACGATCGAGGTCCCGACGCTCGGCGGTTCGCCCGTGAAGCTCAAGGTCGCGCCCGGCACGCCGTCGGGTCGCGTCCTGCGCGTCAAGGGTCGCGGCGTCACGACGAAGAACGGCACGGGCGACCTGCTCGCGACCGTCCAGGTCGCGGTGCCGTCGCACCTGTCGGACAAGCAGCGCGAGGCCGTCGAGGCACTCGCGGCTGCGCTGCCCGACGAGAACCCCCGCGAGGACCTCCTCGCCAAGGCGCGTGACTAGCGTCGCGCAACCACAGCAGTAGACCGGTCTGGAGGCCCGGCGCGGCTCCGTCAGGAAGCCGCACCGAGCCTCCAGGCTGGTTTCCACCCCACGCGGACTACGGAAAGGAACGCGCCATGACCGACATGGACGAGAACTCGCCCGTCTTCGCGATCGCGGTCGCTGCGGAGCTCGCCGAGATGCACCCGCAGACGCTGCGGCAGTACGACCGGCTCGGCCTGGTCGTGCCGGGCCGCACCCGGGGTGGATCGCGGCGGTACTCGATGCGTGACGTCGCGCAGCTGCGCGAGATCGCGCGGCTCGGCTCCGAGGGAGTGTCGCTGGAGGGGATCCGGCGGGTGCTCGACCTGGAGAACGAGAACAAGGCGCTGCGCGACCGGGTGCGCGAACTCGAGTCGGCGCTGGCCGACCAGCTCATCAACCGGCCAGGCGCGCGGGTCTTCGCCGCCACCGCCAGCGGTGCGGCGATCTCGCTCAAGGCGGGGTCGCGGCCGCAGCGGAACACTCAGATCGTGCTGTACCGCGGACCGCGCTGACACGGGTGTTCGTGCCGACGGCGGACAGCGCGGACGCCTCCTGCTCGGAGGCGTCCGCTGTCCGTTCGTGGGAGTTCTCAGCGAGTGGGAGCGACGCCGACCGGGTACTCGAAGCCGGTGACGGCCCGAGCCGTGATCGTGTTCGCGTTGCCGAAGTACTCGAGTGCTCGAGCGGGAGTCCCCGTGATCCGCAGGGCCCCCGAATCGGTTCGAGTCCATAGTGTGCGCGCGGAGTCGCACGAGTTCGAGACGATGGTCCACCCGTTGCCGTTCGGACCGAAGGCCTGTAGGCACTTCCCGTTCTCGAACGTCACCTGACCTGTCTTGCCGACGGCGGGAGCGGTGACCGTCGCCGCGCGCGATGCGGCGCCCTCGAACGAGGTGAGGATGCCTGCCGACGCGACCACCGCGCCGTCCGATCGGAGGTCGAACGGCATGTAGACGTCGGCCTGCCGTTCCACCACAAGAGGGATGCGTTCCGTGGTGTCGGGCGCGTCGCCGGTGGCGGCGTGTGCCGCCGTGGGGACGAGGGTGATCGCTGCGATGGCGGCGAGGATGATGGACAGGCCGCGGAGGGGCCGAGCATGCTTGAGCTTGTTCATCTCTCCAGCATATGTGTATCAATGTGAAATACAAAAGGGGCGCCCGGGCAGAGCCGCGCGCCCCTCTCTCAACAGGCGGTCACCGGGTGTTCGCGAAGATTTCAGTCAGCGCCGTCTCGTAGGTGGTCCCCGAGATCGACACCCGGAACATGAACTGGAACTTCGTGGCGCCGCGGGAGACGACCCGCTCGAAGCTCCAGTTGCCCTCGGGGTCGACCGTGACGGTGCCGCGCACGATCTGTGTGCCCGATGCGTTGAGCACGACCATCGTCGCCCCGGCCGGTCCGGTGCCCTCGAAGGTGTTCAGGACGCCGGGGTCGACGGCGCGTGTGGTGATCTCGACCGGCGCGAAGCCTTCGTTGGCAGCGATCGTGAAGAGCTCGGACGGCTCTGGTCCCTGTTCGCCCTTCGTCTGCTCGATGACGAACTGGAAGCTCGCGGAACCGCTCGTCACCACCCGGTCGAAGGACCACTTGCCCTCGTCGTCGACCTGGTGCGTGCTGGGCACGATCTGCGTGCCCGAGACGTTCAGGACGCGGTAGCTCGCGCCGGGTTCGCCGGTCCCGGAGATCCGGTTCGACACCCCGGGGGTGACGGTCGCCGGCCCCGAGAGTCGGACCTCGGTCAGGCGGCCGGTCTCGCCGGGGTTGATCGTGACCTGTGCGGTGGTCGTGTTGTCGCCCTTCGAGCCCTGGACCACGCGGAGGACGTGCTCGGCTCGGTCCAGCGAGTCGGTGTCGACGAACCAGCGGCCGCTGGGCAGGACCCCCTCGGTGCTGCGTCCGACCGTGCGCTCGCCGTCGGCGGTCACCTCGACCACCTCGATGGTGGACCCCGGTTCGCCACTACCCGACATCGAGACCGAACCGCCAGCGTGGGCGGCGCCCTCGGCCGGGGTGGCGATGCTCACCGCGGCCCCGTAGTCGACGTTGCGGGTCACCTCGTTCGCGGTGTCGCGGACGCCGTCGACGAACTGTGCGGCAGTGACCCGCAGGACACCGCCGGCATCGGGTGCGGGGATCGTCGTCTCCCACGCTCCGTCCGGACCTGCCGTGACCGTGTCGCCGAGCTGGTTCCCCGCGGAGTCGTAGAGGCGGACCGCGGCCTCGGGCTGCGCGCTCCCACTGGCCGTCACCGGATCGGACAGGGCGTCGGCGAAGGTCGTCTCGAACGTGAGCGGTGCCACCGTCAGCGTGATCTCGAGCTCTGCGGCGCCGGTGCGTTCGGTTCCCTCGTACTGCTCGAGCTCGAGGGTGCTGGTGCCGAGGGGCAGGTTCGTGACGCGGGCCGTCCAGCGACCGTCGGGCCCGACGACCTGCGGGTTCCGACCGTCGATGAGGACCGTCGCGTCGGGGGTCCCCGTGCCGGAGACCTGGGCGCTCCGCGTCGTGACGTCCGTGGAGTCGACCCGTGCGGTGAACGAGGGCGTGAAGTCCTCGGTGTTCGGCAGTCGGTCGGCGACGTTCTGGGACTGCAGGCGCATCACCCGGTCGGTGTTGAACAGCCCGAGGAACCCGCGGTTGTAGGTCGACTGCAGGCCGGTGCCGATCGGGTTGTTCGAGCCGGTGTTCGCCGCGGTGCGGAACCGCTGCTTGGCGTCACCGTCGACGCACGTCTCGAGGGTGACGGGCGAGTAGCTCGTGATCGACGCGGTCCCGGCCGTCAGGCAGAGATCAGGGGCGGAGAGGGGCCGCACGGTGGTGACCGCTCCCGGGGCCGGGACGGACCACCGCACGGCTGCAGCCCGAGCGGCAGCCAGGGTGCTCGCTCGGTTCGCCGGGATCTCTGCGCCGGCCGCCGCCGCCGCCGAGGGGGCGCTGTACCGCGGGGTGGACGGGTCGCCGGCGAACGCCGAGGTCTCGGTGACGAGCGGGCCGACCATGGTCAGCTCCGACTCGTCGAGCTCAGCGGCGGCGGCCGGGGACAGCCCGGCGGTCGCGGCGATCGTCAGGACCGTCAGGCCGATTGCCGTGCGAGCGGTGGTCCTGCGGGGGTGTCTCGTCATCGATGTCTCTCTCGTCTCTGAGGGTGGATGGGCGGTACCGATCGGGTCCGTGTGACCTGATCGGAACGCAACATATCAGAGCTGAAAACCCATCGACTATGCGGCAACGCGAGATACAGAATGCCTTCCGTATTCTGAAATTCCGACGTCTCGACACGGCGCCTGGCGCGCCGTAGTGTTGCGGCGCAAGGCCGGGTGATCGGCTCGACGACAGGGGCAAGGATGGACGATCGGGTGCGGCCAGAGGAACGGAGTCGGCGTCGTGTGCTGGTCGCTGCCGTGGTCGGCGGACTCGGGCTGGCGGCGGCCGTGGTCCTGGGGCAACGCCCCGGATCCACCGAAGCGGTGGGCGACGCTGACGACGACCTGCAGACGGCACTGGACGCGGTGCCCTCCGGAGGGGAGTACGTGATCGACCGGGCCTGGACGCGTTCGCGGAGCCTCGTCGTCCGGCGTCCACTGCGGTTGCGGTTCACCGGCACCGGTGCCCTCCACATGACGACGGGGTCGAGTGCCCTCCTGGTGCAGGTGTCCGACGTCGAGATCGTGGACGCCGTGATCACGGGCGCCGGTGCCGACAGCGGGGCCCTCGGCCACGGGATCGCGGTGATGGGGCTTCACGGTGCTCCGCTGCACGGGATCGCCGTGCGACGCGGGCACTTCCGGGACATCCCGCACGACGGTGTGCACCTGGAGTACTGCGACCGATTCGAGATCACCGGGACGACCATGGAGCGCCTCGGGTACGCGGGCATCGTCGGGGTCGGCGTCGTCGACGGGGCCATCGACGGCAACACGGTGCGAGATGTCCGGCAGCCCGCGCGTCGAGTCAATTCCTACGGCATCTCCCTGACGCGTGACGCCCGGTACGCCCCCTCGGAGGCCCGCCGGTCGGCTCGGGTCCGGGTGACGGGCAACCGGATCGACGGCGTCCCCGCTTGGGAGGGCATCGACACGCACGCCGGCGAGGACATCGAGATCCGCGGCAACGTCGTGACGGGCTGCCGGGTCGGCATCGCCGCCGTGCCGTCGAAGGACCCCGCCGATCGGGAACAGACGAGCGTGGCGCCGATCGGACTGGTCATCGCGGACAACACCGTGACCAGGTCACCGGGTCTCGCACCGGGGTCCGCCATCATCGTGAGCGGTGCCGGAACGACCGTCGGTTCCACTCGGCCACGGGCAACGGGAGTGGTCTCGGGCAACGTCGTGACCGGTGGCGGCGGGTCCTCGGGTGAGGCGGGCATCCTGCTCAAGCTGACTCGGGGGATGGTGGTCGCCCGCAACCGGATCGAGGCGAGCGTCGACAACGCCGTCTGCCTCGCGCACTCGAACGCGTCGGTCGCGGTCCGTGGGAACCGCATCGTGGGGGTCGGTGGCACCGGGGTCGGGGTGAACGTCCGTGCGGGAGCGAACCACGGCGTGGTCACGCGGAACCACTTCGAGTCCGCACCGCACGCGCTGGCCGTGGCGGTCCGGTTCGGGGACGCGGACAACCGGTTCGCCGTCCGGCACAACACCTGGGGGACGGCACGGGTCCGGATCGCCCACGGCGGAGCGACGGTGACGACCGGCTGACCTCTCGCCCCCGACGCAGAGCACCCCCGGAGCCTCGTGGGCCCGGGGGTGTTCTGGTTCAGCGGTGGAGCGGCGATCAGCTCGCGGCGAGGGAGAAGGTGCCGGACTTCTTCGGGGTGCCGTTGACGGTCTGTTCGATGACGATGTCGAGCTTGGTGGCGCCCTTGGAGACGACGCGGTCGAACGACCAGGTGCCGTCGGCGGTGACCTGGTGGGTGCCGGGGACGATCTGGGTCCCGCTGGGGTTGAGGACCCGGAATGTCGCGCCGGGGGTGGCGGTGCCGGCGATGTGGTTCGAGACGCCAGCGGTCACCGTCTTCGTCGTGACCGTGACGTTCCGTTCCGCGGACGCGGCGAGGGAGAAGACGCCGGACTTCTTCGGGGTGCCGTTGACGGTCTGTTCGATGACGATGTCGAGCTTGGTGGCGCCCTTGGAGACGACGCGGTCGAACGACCAGGTGCCGTCGGCGGTGACCTGGTGGGTGCCGGGGACGATCTGGGTCCCGCTGGGGTTGAGGACCCGGAATGTCGCGCCGGGGGTGGCGGTGCCGGCGATGTGGTTCGAGACGCCGGCGGTCACCGTCTTGGTGGTGACCGTCACCGGGGCGACGGTCTGCGCCTCGGCTTCGAAGGCGATGTCCCGCATCACGGACGTGCGGCCGTCGGTGGTCGTCTGCGTGAAGGTGAGCTCGTACCCGGCCGTGCTGGTCAGGGCGGCCGAGGCCTTCCATGTCCCCACGCCGGAGCGCGCACCGGTCACGGGCGTCTTGAAGAGCTCACGGCCGCGCTGGTCGGTGGCGGTGATCGTCGCACCGGCCTCGGCCGTCCCCTCGAACGCGCGTGCCCCCGGCTTGTAGGTGTTGTCGTCCGTGATGCCGTCGACCTGCAGGAGACGGGGGAGGGCCACGCGCTCCGACAGGGACGAGAACCCCTGCCCGTCGAACCCGAGGTTCGCGATCTCGAGCTGCTTGCCGGTCTCCTGCGCGCGGATGACGTAGCTCCAGAGATCGCTGCGCGAGAAGCCGTCGATGACACGGTCGCCGTCGAGGATCCACAGGCCCGGAGCGCCGTCCGGTTCGCCGACGACCTGGACCCGGCCGTCGGTGTGGACGTAGACCGAGCGCAGTGTCGGCTTCGGCACGGACGCGTCCGTCGGGAGCTGCGCGAGCGGGGCTGCGGTGCGGCTCGAGGGTGTCCCGTCTGCCGCCTTCGCGACGACGTAGACCGTCGAGCCGATGCGTTCCTGCGGGACCTGTGCGACGTAGCCGGACTGGGTGAGGGTCGCTTCGGCGATCGTCGCTCCCGATGCGTCTTCGACGACGACCGAGCCGACGGACTCCGCGTACTGACCGGTCACCACGAACGAGCCGTCCAGGCGCCGTTCCGTGGTCTCGAGGGTGGGTGCGGCCGGGGCGTCGCTCGCAGACGGTGCGAACCGGACGTCGCGCAGCTCGTTGGTCCGACCGTCGGGCGTCGTCTGCGTGAGGGTGATCACGTGGTCGGCGTCGGCGAGGTCGGCGTCGGCACTCCAGGTGCCGGTGCCGGCGCGCGAGCCGCTGGCCTTGGCCGTGAACAGGGTGTCACCGGACGCGGTGTCCTTCGCGACGATCGTGGCTCCTGCCGTCGCGCTGCCGGCGAAGTGGGTGGTGCCCGGCGTGAACGTGTTCTGCTCCTGCAGTCCGTCGACACGGATGCTCCGCGGCATCGGGACCCGCTCGCCGCGGGTCTGCGTGCCGTCCGCGGCAGTGTGGACCCGGATCACCTCGAGCCCGGCATCCTGGTGACGGTCCTGCACGGTCAGGAAGAACAGGCCGCCCCCGGTCGAGCGGTCGTAGGCCTTGTTGCCGATGACGAGCCAGACGTCGTCGCCGCCAGCGTCCCCGGCGACGGTGCGGGACCCGAACGGCGTGCTCCAGTCCTGGTAGAACTTCGGGGCTGTCAGCGAGGGATCGACGGGAACGGCGTCGAAGTCGGGATTGTCCTCCTGCACGGTGGAGCCCGACGATGACGCGGGAGTGGTGGTGGCAGCGGTGGCGACGGCTGGCGTCAGCAGGCCGAAGCCGAGGGAGGCGGTGAGGACACCGCAGACGACTGCGGCGCTCCGGAACGAGGTGGATGCCATGGGGGGCTCCTTCTGGTGGGGGATTCCCAGTGTATTGACATGTGAAATACGCAGCCTGTTGATATCGCGAGTGCGATCACCACTCGCTCCGGTGCGGGCCGCCGCCGGGTACGCTGACGCGGTGCCAGACTTCGCCGACCTCTTCCGCCGACGCGACGACGACGCGCCCGACCTCATCGCGATCGACGGCACCGACCGCTTCCTGCTCGACGAAGCCCCGCACGTGCACGGGGACGCACTCCGCCAACCCGGCGAGGTCGCGGTCGTCGACGACCGGTACGGGGTGCTGACGCTCGGCCTCATCACGCAGTACGGGGCGAGCGACATCCGCGTCGTGCAGGACTCCCTGGTGGGGGAGCGAGCGCTCGAGGCCAACGCCGGCACGTTCGGGCTGCGCGGCTTCCACCACCCCGACTCGCTCGAGGACGCGTTCCGCGACGTGCGGCTCGTGGTGCTGCGGCTGTCGAAGTCGCACGATCGCCTCGACGAGATCGCCCGCGCCGTCGCCCGGTTCGCCGCGCCCGACGTGGTGCTGCTCTGCGGCGGCAACGTGAAGTACATGCACGTGACGCAGAACGACGTGCTCCGGCGCTCGTTCGGCGAGGTCACGGCATCACGAGGCCGTGGCAAGTCGCGACTGCTCATCGCGCAGGACCCGCTCCGCGCACAGGCGAACCGCGCCGCGACGACGAACCCCTGGCCCCGGTCGGTGCACGTCGACGACCTCGGCATGACCCTGGTCGCCCACGGCGGTGTGTTCGCCGGGACGTCGCTCGACCAGGGCACGCGGGTGCTGCTCGACGCGATGGACCAGGCGGTCCCGACCGCACGCACGATCGTCGACCTGGGGAGCGGCAACGGCGTGATCGCGGCTGCAGTCGCTCGTCGGCGACCGTCGGTGCGGGTGACCGCCACCGACGTGTCCCGCATCGCGGTCGAGTCGACGCGCGCGACGGCGGAGGCCAACGGCGTGGCCGACCGGGTGACGGTGCTGCGGACCGACGCGGGCGACGAGCTCGCTGAGGGGTCCGCACAGCTCGTGCTCTGCAACCCGCCGTTCCACGCGGACACCACGGTGACCACGGACACGGCCGAGGCGATGTTCCGGAACGCGGCCACGATCCTCCAGGCCGGTGGTGAACTGTGGTGCGTCTGGAACACGCACCTGCGCTACCGGCCGGTGCTCTCGCGCCTGGTCGGTCCGACCCGGGAGGTCGTCCGGACCCCCAAGTTCACGGTGACGGCCTCGGTCGCGACCAACCGCTGACCGGCCACGGACGGCGAGAGCCGCCCGGGCTGACCCGGACGGCTCTCGCGACGTGGTGCGGTGGGGGACCGATCAGGCCGGCACGTAGTCGAACGTGTCGGGGTCGGGGCCCGTGCGGTGACCCTTGTCGAGGGCGGTGATGTCCGTCATGTCCTCGTCCGAGAGCTCGAAGTCGAAGATCGCGAAGTTCTCCTCGACGCGGGCACGCGTGACCGACTTCGGGAACACGATGTCGCCGCGCTGGATGTGCCAGCGGAGGACGACCTGGGCCGGGGACTTGCCGACCGACGAGGCGACGCGGGTGATGGTCTCGTCGTCGAGGACGAGGCCCTGCGCGATCGGGGACCAGGCCTCGGTCGCGATGCCGAGCTCGCGGTTCACGGCGCGGAGGTCGTCCTGCGCGAGGTACGGGTGCACCTCGATCTGGTTGACCGACGGCGGGACGTCGGTCTCGGCACGCAGGCGGTGCAGGTGGTGCGCCTGGAAGTTCGAGACACCGATCGAGCGGGCGGTGCCGGCGTGGTACAGCTCCTCGAGGGCCTTCCACGTCGGGACGAAGTCCGAGACGGTGGGCAGCGGCCAGTGGATGAGGAACAGGTCGGTGTAGCCGCCGAGCAGGTCGGCCGACTTCTTGCCGTTCTCCAGCGCCGCCTCGGGGGCGTGGAAGCCGTTGTTGAGCTTCGAGGTGACGAAGATCTCGGAACGGTCGATGCCGGACTCGGCGATCGCCTCGCCGACCTCCTTCTCGTTGCCGTACATCTCGGCGGTGTCGATGTGGCGGTAGCCGACCTCGAGCGCGGCCAGTGTGGCGGCCTTCGTCTCGGAGGGGTCGATCTGGAAGACACCGAAGCCGAGCTGCGGGATGGTCTTGCCGTCGTTCAGGGTGATGTTCGGAACGGTCATGGTGTCATGCAACCAAACGCCCCTCAGCGCCCATTCCGCCAACACCCAGGAACGGCGACCCCGGGCGTGCCGTTCAGGCGAGTGCAGCCGTGATGTAGGCCTGGAGGGCCTGGCCGTACGCGATCGCCGGCACCTCGGACGCGAAGCTGCGGTCGGCCCCGCCGATCGTCGCCGTCACGGTGAAGACCACGCGACCGCCGACCTGCACGCGGGTCAGTCCGATGAACGACGGCCCGAGCAGTTCGCGCAGCTGGTCCTCACGGGGGAGCCAGAGCGACTCGGTGGCGGTGACCGAGTCGAGCGCCCACTCGGTGGTGCCGTTGAAGCCGAGGATCGTGCCGGTGGGGGAGTCGTGCCGCTCGACGGTCATCTCGGACACCGTGTAGACGTCGTCGTCGATGCCGGGCTTGTCGATCACGAACCGGTCCCCGGTCTCGGGGTGCCAGCGGAGGCCGGCGTCACGGAGGGACCTGGCGAGTTCGACGGTGATCACGTTCCCACCTTGCCCGCGCGACCCGCCCCTGTCACCACCTAGGTTGCCGAAAGCATCCCGTACTAGCATCGCCGAGCACCCCTCGCGCGAGCGCAACCCGTTCGTGCGCGCGACGTGACGACGCCCGGGCAACCGGTGCCGAGCCTCCAGGCCGTGGGAACCGGCCGCGGGTCGGACCGCCGGTCGACGTCCCCGACCGAGGCTGACGGACACCCTGCCGCCGAAGAGAAGGACCCGCATGACCCTCGAACGCGAGGAACTCCGCGACGACTGGACCGTGACGATGGCCGGAGGAACCGGTGCGCCGGACGGCGTCGCGGGCCGCACCATCCCGGCGACGGTGCCGGGCCAGGTCCACACCGACCTGGAGCGGGAGGGCCTGCTGCCGGACCCGACGTTCCACCTGAACGAGCAGGCCGCGAAGTGGGTCGGCCGCGCCGACTGGGCCTACCGCCGCACGGTCGACGTCGACCCGCGGGGCCACGAGCGCGTCGACCTGGTCTGCGACGGCCTGGACACGGTCGCGGAACTCAGCCTGGACGGCGTCGTCGTGGGCACGACCCGCAACATGCACCGCCGGTACCGGTTCGACGCCCGCGTGCAGACGGGGTCGGGCGGCACCACGAAGGACCTCGAGATCCTGTTCGAGTCGCCCTACCGCGAGGCCGGCCGGGTCGCCGCGAAGGCCGGCAGCATGCCGGGGCCGTACGACGAGCCGTTCCCGTACGTCCGCAAGATGGCGTCGAACTTCGGCTGGGACTGGGGGCTGACGGCGGTCACGAGCGGCCCCTGGCGGCCCGTCGCGATCGAGCGCTGGTCGACCGCGCGCCTGCGCGAGGTCCGCCCGCTCGTGGACGTCGAGGCCGGCGAGGGCGTGCTCGACGCGCACATCACCGTCGAGCGCTCGGGCATGAACGACCTGGACCAGGACGGCGAGGACGACGACCTCGTGCTCGTCGTCACCGTCAGCGGCGAGACCGAGGACGGCGGCACCACGCGCCAGCGGTCCCGCGCGCAACTGACGCCGAAGGACGACGAGACCGTCGTCACCGTGCGCGTCCCCGAGGCGCGGCGCTGGTGGCCGCGCGGCTACGGTGCGCAGCCGCAGTACGACGTCGTGGTCGAGCTGCAGACCGTCGACGGCGAGGTGCTCGACCGCGACACGTTCCGCACCGGGTTCCGGTCCACCCGCATCGAGACCCAGGTCGACGGCATCGGCCGCCCCTTCGCCGTGCACGTCAACGGCACGCTCATCGACGTCCGGGGCGTCAACTGGATCCCCGACGACGTCATCGTCTCGCGCGTCGACCGCGTCCGACTGGAGTCCCGGCTGGGTGCCGCGGCCTCGCTCGGCACGAACCTCGTGCG
This sequence comes from Curtobacterium sp. MCLR17_059, assembly GCF_003234665.1. Lineage (NCBI taxonomy): Bacteria > Bacillati > Actinomycetota > Actinomycetes > Micrococcales > Microbacteriaceae > Curtobacterium > Curtobacterium sp. MCLR17_059. The sequence goes on from NZ_QKSU01000005.1 coordinate 93,898, forward strand.
CGTCTGGGGCGGCGGAGTGTACGAATCGCGCGACTTCTACGAGGTCTGCGACGAACTCGGTCTGCTCGTCTGGCAGGACTTCCCGTTCGCGTGCTCGGCCTACCCCGAGGTCGAGCCGATCCGCAGCGAGGTCATCGCCGAGGCACGCGACAACGTCGCCCGGCTCGCCCGCCACCCCTCGCTGGTGGTCTGGAACGGCAACAACGAGAACATCTGGCTGCACGACGCCGACGGCTGGGGTGCGGAGCTGGGCGATCGTGGCTGGGGACTCGACTACTACCTCGACCTGCTGCCGACCATCGTCGACGCGGTCGACCCGTCGCGCTTCTACACGGTCGCGTCGCCGTGGTCCGGCTCCGAGTCGCTGCCCGCGAACGAGGTCGACCACGAGACGCACCACTCGTGGGACGTCTGGAACCGGCTGCCCGACACCGCCTACCGCGAGTCGGTGCCGCGGTTCGTGTCGGAGTTCGGTTGGCAGGCGCCGCCCGCCTGGCGCACGCTGCGCGAGGCGGTCACGGACGCGCCGCTGCGGGTCGACTCGCCCGGTGTGGTCCACCACCAGAAGGCGGCGGACGGGATGGCCAAGCTGGCCCGCGGGCTGGAGCCGCGCTTCGGCGCGGTCGACCCGGCCGCGTTCGACGCGTGGCACTACCTGACGCAGCTGCAGCAGGCGCGGGCGATCGCGACCGGCATCGAGCACTGGCGCACGCACTGGCCGCGCAACACCGGCGTGGTGGTGTGGCAGTTGAACGACCTGTGGCCGGTGTCGTCGTGGTCGGCGATCGACTCGGCGGGGCGCCTGAAGCCGCTGGCGCACGAGCTGCGCCGCCTGTACGACGACGTGCTGCTGACGATCCGTCCGGTGTCGTCGGTGACGGTGACGCCGGGTGCGGCCGGTACCGCTGGTGCGTCGGGCGCGGTCGCCGCGTCGGGTGCGTCGGGTGCGTCGGGTGCGGAGCGGACGGGAGGCCCGGATCACCCGGGTGGGTCCCCTGCGGTCGGCGAGACGGCTGACCTGGGCGAGCTCGCGGACACGCTCTCGCTGGGCGTCTCACCCGGTGCGTTCGGGTCCTCGCCCGTCGAGGTGGCCGTCCGGTCGACCCGCACCGGGCACGACAGCGTGGTGCGGGTGCGCCGGATCACCACGGCCGGCACGATCCTGGCCGAGGCATCGCTGCCGGTCCGGCTGTCGTCGGCCGGCGTCGCGGTCGTCGCCCTGCCCGAGTCGGTCGGTGTCGTGGACGACCCGGCCAACGAGCTCGTCATCGCGGACATGGACTGGCGCCGCGCGGTCTGGACCCCCGGTCCCGACGCCGCGATGCGGTGGGAGCCCGCGCGCTACCGGACCTCGTTCGCGGTGGTCGACGGTGGCCTGGACCTGACCGTCGAGGCCGACTCGCTCGTCCGCGACCTGCTGGTGCAGCCGGACCGGGTCGCGACCGACGGCACGGTCGACCGCGGGTTCATGACGCTGCTGCCCGGCGAGCGGGTGGTGTTCCGGCTCGGCGGTGTGACCGAGGCCGACATCCCGGCGCTCCGCGAGGCGCCCGTGCTGTGGAGCATCGACGGCGTCCTGCGGTGACCGGAGCGCTTCCCTGGGCGAACGGTGTCCGTTCCGAGGACCGGCCTGGGCATCCAGGGGCGGGGGAGTTACCATGGAGGGACACGGACTTCCGCCGCGGTGATCGACGACGATCAGCGGACGGCGACCAGTTCCAGATCAAGGAGTCATGATGATTGGTAACCTGACCGGCCTTCACCTGCTGATCATCCTCGGGATCGTCATCCTGCTGTTCGGCGCGACCAAGCTCCCGGCGCTCGCCAAGGGCCTCGGCCAGTCGATCAACATCTTCAAGAAGGAGATGTCCGACGACGAGAAGAAGGCCCAGGCCAACGGCACGGCTCCGGACGGCACCGTGCAGAACAGCACCGTCCAGAACGTCCCCGCCGAGCCCGCCGCCGGTCCGGTCCTGAACCCGGGGCCGACCGCGCAGCCGAACACCGACTCCCGGCGTTAGGACACCCAGCCCCGTCCTGTCGGCAGCCCCCGCGACCACACCGGTCGCGGGGGCTTCGTCGTGCGGGATCGACCGCGGGGTACCCGGTGCCGCAGGATGAGCACATGACCGCTCCCGTTCCTGTTCCGGCCCCCGTGCCGCACGGCGTCGCGCCGCTCCGGGACGACCGGCGGATCGTGCTGGTGGTGGCGATCCTGGCGTCGTTCGTCGTCGGGCTCGACTCGAGCGTCGTGAACGTCGCACTCCCCGCGATCCGGCAGGAGCTCGGCGGCGGACTCGTCGTGCAGCAGTGGGTCGTCGACGCGTACCTGGTCACCCTCGGCTCGCTCATCCTGGTCGCCGGCAGCCTGTCCGACCTGTTCGGCCGCGTCCGGATCATCACGTGGGGGCTCGTGGTCTTCGGCATCGCGTCCGTGGTGTGTGCGATCGCCCCGACCGGCGAGGTGCTCATCGTCGCCCGGGCACTGCAGGGCGTCGGCGGGGCGCTCGTCATGCCGAGCGCGCTCGCCCTCATCGTCGCCGCGTTCCGCGGGGCGGCGCAGGCGAAGGCCATCGGCACGTGGACGGCGTGGTCGAGTGCAGCCACGATCCTCGGTCCCGTGGTCGGCGGGCTCGTGGTGGACGGCATCGGGTGGCGGTGGGTCTTCGTGCTCACCGCGGTGCCGATCGCCGTGACGATCCCGCTGGTCCTGCGCATCACCGGCGACGTGCACCCCGCCGTCCGCCCGCGCATCGACGTCGTCGGGGCCGTGCTCGCCGTGGTGGGTGTCGGCGGTGTCGTGCTCGGCCTCATCGAGCAGGAGCGGTTGGGGTGGGGTGCGCCCGTGGTGGTCGGCGCGCTCGTGCTCGGCGCCGCCGCACTGGTGGCGTTCGTGCCGTGGGAACTGCGGGTGACCCGGACGACGGGGTCGCCGCTCGTGCCGCTCGAGCTGTTCCGGGCGCGGAACTTCACGGTCGGCAACCTCGCGACGCTGTCCATCTACGGGGCGCTCGGCATGGTGTTCTTCGTCGTCACCCTGTTCCTGCAGGAGGTCTGGCGGTTCCCGGCCTGGCTCGCCGGCCTCGCGACGCTGCCGCCGACGATCATGCTGCTCGCGCTGTCCACCGCCGTCGGGTCCTTCGCCGGTCGGTACGGCCCGCGGTGGTTCATGGCCGCGGGGCCGGCGGTGGGCGCGGTCGGTGCGCTCCTGCTGCTGCTCGCCGGCGACGACCCGACCGGGTACTGGTGGTCGGTGTTCCCGGGGCTGGTGCTGATCGGCGTGGGCATCGCGCTGATGGTCACACCCCTGACGAGCGCGGTGCTCGGGTCGGTGCCGCAGTCCGAGGCCGGGTCCGGTTCGGCCGTGAACAACGCGGTCGCGCGGATCGCCGGACTCGTGACGGTGGCACTGGCCGGCGTGGTGCTCGGCGGTGAGGTGAGCGTCGACGGGCTGCACCGGGCCATGGTGGTGATGGCGCTCCTGCTGGCGGCCGGTGCCGTCGTCTGCGCCGTCGGGATCCGGAATGTCCCGGAGCGCACGTAAGTTGAGTGGAGTAGACTCAACTCCAGGACCACCGCAACGAAAGGACGGAACGCATGGCGAACCTCCAGGGCGCTCCTGACTCCCAAGAACGACAGAAGACCGCCCTCGAGCAGTACGGCATCGACCTCACGGCGATCGCCCGCAGTGGCAAGCTCGACCCCGTGATCGGCCGCGACTCCGAGATCCGGCGCGTCTCCCAGGTGCTGACGCGCCGCACCAAGAACAACCCGGTGCTCATCGGCGAGCCCGGCGTCGGCAAGACCGCCGTCGTCGAGGGGCTCGCGCAGCGCATCGTCGCCGGGGACGTCGCCGACTCCCTCAAGGACAAGCGGCTCATCTCGCTCGACATCTCCGCCCTCATCGCCGGCGCCAAGTACCGCGGCGAGTTCGAGGAGCGGCTCAAGGCCGTGCTCAAGGAGATCAACGACTCCGACGGGCAGGTCATCACGTTCATCGACGAGCTGCACACCCTGATGGGTGCCGGTGGCGGCGAGGGCTCCGTCGCGGCGTCGAACATGCTCAAGCCGATGCTCGCCCGCGGGGAACTCCGGCTCATCGGCGCGACGACCCTCGACGAGTACCGCGAGTACATCGAGAAGGACGCCGCGCTCGAGCGTCGCTTCCAGCAGGTCTACGTCGGTGAGCCGAGCGTCGAGGACGCCGTGGCGATCCTCCGCGGACTCAAGGAACGCTACGAGGCGCACCACAAGGTGACGATCAACGACTCCGCGCTGGTCGCGGCCGCGAGCCTGTCGAACCGGTACATCTCCGGCCGGCAGCTGCCCGACAAGGCCATCGACCTGATCGACGAGGCCGCGAGCCGACTCCGCATGGAGATCGACTCCAGCCCCGTCGAGATCGACGAGCTGAAGCGGAACGTCGACCGTCTGCGTGTCGAGGAGTTCGCGCTCAAGCAGGAGAAGGACGACGCCTCGAAGGCCCGCCTCGAGACCCTGCGCAACGAGCTGCGCACCCGCGAGGAACGGCTGGCCGAGCTCGAGCAGCGCTGGCAGGCCGAGCGCGCGAGCCTGAACCGGATCGGTGAGCTCAAGCAGCAGCTCGACGACCTGAACATGCGGTCGCAGCGAGCCCAGCGCGAGGCCGACTACGAACTCGTCTCCCGGCTGGAGTACGGCGAGAAGCCCCGAATCGAGGCCGAGCTCGCCGCCGCCGAACAGGCCGAGAGCGCCGACCGGATGGTGAACGACAGCGTCACCGACGAGGACATCGCCGCCGTCATCGCGCAGTGGACGGGCATCCCGCTCGGCCGGCTGCTGCAGGGTGAGACCGAGAAGCTCCTGCACCTCGAGAGCGAGCTCGGCCGCCGGATCATCGGGCAGCGCACCGCCGTGACCACCGTGTCCGAGGCCGTTCGTCGCACCCGCGCCGGCATCTCCGACCCGGACCGCCCGACCGGTTCGTTCCTGTTCCTCGGCCCGACGGGTGTCGGCAAGACCGAGCTGGCCAAGGCGCTCGCCGAGTTCCTGTTCGACGACGAGAAGGCCCTCGTCCGCATCGACATGAGCGAGTACGGCGAGAAGCACTCCGTCGCCCGCCTGATCGGTGCTCCGCCCGGGTACGTCGGGTACGAGGCCGGTGGACAGCTCACCGAGGCGGTCCGCCGCCGTCCGTACTCGGTGATCCTGCTCGACGAGATCGAGAAGGCCCACCCCGAGGTGTTCGACGTGCTGCTCCAGGTGCTCGACGACGGCCGGCTGACCGACGGCCAGGGGCGCACGGTCGACTTCCGGAACACGATCCTCGTGCTGACGTCGAACCTGGGGTCGCAGTTCATGACGGACCTGTCCCTGAGCGACGCGCAGCGGGAAGAGGCGGTCCGTGAACTCGTGCAGCAGGCGTTCCGGCCGGAGTTCATCAACCGGCTCGACGACATCGTGGTGTTCCAGGCCCTGACGGCCGACGACCTCGGGCAGATCGTGTCGCTCTACGTCGACCGGCTGGCTCGTCGCCTGACCGACCGCCGACTCGAGCTCGCCGTCACCCCGGAGGCGCGCGGCTGGCTGGCCGAGCGTGGTTACGACCCGCTCTACGGTGCGCGGCCGCTCCGCCGCCTGATGCAGCGGCAGATCGACGACCGGTTGGCACGCGCCATCCTGTCGGGTGACGTCCGTGACGGCGACACCGTCCGGGTGGACGTCGCCGCGGACGGCGACGGCCTGACCGTCGAGCCCTTCGAGCTGGCCGAGATCGTCGAGGAGTAGCCCACCACGACGGACAGGAGGCCCGTCACCGGTTCCTGGGACCGGTGACGGGCCGTTCGTCTACCGTCCACGGCATGCCTGAGATCCGCGCGATCCGTCGCCTCACCGACGCCGTCGAGCACGCGAGCGTGCTCGACAAGGCCGTCGACATCGACCGTGCCGTCGTGAACGCCCTCGCCAAGCCGAAGGCGCTGCGCCAGCTGTTGCACGGTGTGCCGTTCGGCCACCCGATCCACCCGCTCATGGTGCAGGTGCCCCTCGGTGCCTGGATCTCCGCCGCGGTGCTCGACCTGGTCGGTGGGAAGGGCAACGCCAAGGCCGCCAAGACCCTGGTCGGTGTCGGGGTCGTCTCGGCGAGCAGCGCGTCGGTCGCCGGCTACGTCGACTGGTCCGAACTGAACCGCGAGCAGCGGCGCACCGGATGGGTGCACCAGGCCGTGAACTGGACCGGCCTGTCGTTGTACGGCCTGTCGTGGCTGCAGCGGAAGCGCGGCAACCACGGTGCCGGCAAGCTGCTCGGCTTCGCGGGTCTCGCCGTCGTCAGTGTCGGCGGGTACCTCGGCGGACACCTGTCCTACCGGCAGCGTGCCGGCGTCAGTGACCACGGTGAGGTGCCGTTCGACGCCTGATTCGCTTCCCAGGTCCGGCAAAGGTACATCACGTGTGATGTATCGATGCGCGTACTCGTGGTGGACGACGAACGGGCCCTCGCCGACCTGGTCGCGACGGGCCTGACCCGGCAGGACATGGCGGTGGATGTCGCCTACCGCGGCGACGACGCCGACGAGCTGCTGGCGGTGCACGACTACGACGTCGTCGTGCTGGACCGTGACGTCCCCGGGCTGCACGGCGACGAGGTCGCCCGGCGGCTCACCGCGCGCGGCGCGCTCACACGGATCCTCCTGCTCACCGCCGCGACGACGTTGAGCGACCGTGTGCACGGGCTCGAGCTCGGTGCCGACGACTACCTGACCAAGCCGTTCGAGTACCCGGAACTCGTCGCCCGGGTCCGCGCACTCGGTCGGCGGAGCGTCGCACCCGTCGCCCCGGTGCTCGAGCGTGCGGGGTTCGTCGTCGACACGAACCGGCGGATGGCCACGCGCGACGGACGGCCGCTCGACCTGACCTCGAAGGAACTCGGGGTGCTCGAGACCCTCCTCCGCGCGGACGGTCGGATCGTCTCCGCCGAGCACCTGCTCGAGAAGGTCTGGGACGTGAACACCGACCCGTTCACCGCCGCGGTCCGCGTGACGATGTCGAAGCTCCGCCGGAAGCTCGGGGACCCGGACCCGATCCGCACGGTGCCCGGCCAGGGCTACGCGCTGTGAACCGGTGGGGCCGGGGCTGGAGCATCCGGACCCGGACGGCCCTGACGTTCGCGCTCGCGGCCATGGCCCTGGCGACCGGGGTCGTCGTCTTCACGAACACCATGTCGTTGGCCGGTGTCGGTGCCGGCCTCGACACCGCGGCCGTGCAGCGCCCGCCGTCCGGATCGCCGGGTGCCACGACCGCTCCGGCGCCGATCGAGGTCGACGGAACCGACGACGACGGTGCGGTGGCGGTGATCCGGCTCGTGGCCGTGCAGCAGTGGCAGTGGTCCGCGATCGGGATCGCGGGTGCCGGGGTCGCGGCCGGGGGCATCGGCTGGCTCGTCAGCCGCCGGGTCCTCCGGCCCATCGACCGGATCACCGCGACCACGAACCGCATCTCGGCGTCGAACCTGCACGAGCGCATCGCGCTGGACGGTCCCGACGACGAGCTCCGGCGGCTCTCGCGCACCGTCGACGACCTGCTGGCCCGCCTGGAGACCGCGTTCGAGAGCCAGCGCCGGTTCGTCGCCCAGGCGTCCCACGAACTCCGGACGCCCCTGGCGGTGCAGCGCGCGGCGGTGCAGATCGGCCTGCACGACGACGCCGACCCCGCGGAGGTCCGAGCGGTCCGGGCGGAGCTGCTGGAGCAGAACCGCCGCACCGAGCGGTTGGTCGAGTCGTTGCTCGTGCTCGCCGAGGCCGATCGTGGCCTTGCGGGCGCGACGCGTGCGGTCGACCTCGACGAGGTGACCGCCGAGGTCGTCGCGGGGTCGGCCCGGGACGCGGCCGAGACGGGGGTGACGCTGACCCACGAGCGCCGCACCGGGCCTCCCGGCCTGGTCGTCCCGGGGGAGCCGACGCTGCTGCGGCAGCTGCTCGGCAACCTGGTCGGCAACGCCGTCGAGTACAACGAACCCGGCGGCGCCGTCCTGGTGACCACGGAGCCGGACGGGTTCGTCGTCGAGAACGGTGGGCCGGTGGTCGCGGCGGACGAGGCGGAGCTGCTCGTCGAACCGTTCCGCCGCGGCGGGACGGACGACGCACGCGGCCAGCACAGCGGTCTCGGGCTGTCGATCGTGGCCGCGATCGTGCACGCGCACGGGTGGCAGCTGTCGATCACCGCACGGCCGATCGGCGGGCTGCTCGTGCGGGTCCGTGTTTCGTCGGTGCAACCCGACGTGCACGCGGGGCGAAACAGCCGTTCCGGTGTGCTGGAGGCATGAACCACACCACGAAGACGACCACCCGGCGCACCCGGTCCCTGATGAGCGCGGCCGCTGCCGTCGTCCTGCTGCCCCTGTTCCTGGTCGGCTGCTCGGACGCGTCACCGGACGCGTCACCGGACGCCGGCGGGACTGCGGCGTCCGGCGGTGCGGCACCCGGCGTCGCCCTCGCCGAGTGCATGCGCGACCGCGGCTACGACATGCCCGACCCGGGCACCGGCGGTGGCTCGATGCAGCTCAGCGCACCCGACGGCGTCGATCCCAAGCAGTACCAGGAGGACCTCAAGGGCTGCCTCGACGACTCCGCAGCGGCCGGGGACGCGCAGGCCGCGCAGCCGATGCCGGGCAGCGAGGAGATCGCGAGGAAGACGGCGGAGTGCCTGCGGGAGCAGGGGTTCCCGGACTTCCCGGACGACCAGGAGGCGCAGACCCGGTTCCAGCCGGACGACCAGCAGGCGTTCGACGAGGCCGCCCACACCTGCACCGACGCGGCCTTCGAGGCCGTCCAGGGCGGAGCCGGGTCGTGACCCACCGTCGCGTCCGTCGCCGGGTGATCGTGTCGGTGTGCCTCGTCGCGGCGGTGGCCGCCAGCGGCGGCGCATGGGCACTCACCACGGTGCCGAGCGGTCCGGGAGCCTCGGCCAGCAGCGGGTCCCGAGGCGGGACCGCGTCGACCGGAGCCACCGCCACGGTCACGCGCGGCGACCTGACCGACTCGAAGGTGTTCGCCGGGACGCTCGGGTACGGCGCGGGGAGGGGGGTCCCCGGTGCCGCCGCCGGCACGATCACCTGGCTGCCCCGTGCGGGTGACGTCATCGAACGCGACGGGGCCCTGTACGCCGTCGACGAGCGGGACGTCCGGTCGATGTACGGCACCGTGCCGCTCTGGCGGGACCTTCAGCGTGGACTGCAGGGCGCCGACGTGCGGCAGCTCAACGAGAACCTGGCCGCGCTCGGGTACGACGTGTCCGTGGACGACCGGTTCGGTCCACGGACCGAGCGAGCCGTCCGGCAGTGGCAGCAGGACCGCGGACACGAGGTGACCGGGGTGCTGACGGCGGACGGCGTCGCCTTCGTGGACGGCGCGGTCCGGGTCGCCTCGGTCGACGGTCGGCTCGGGGAGCGGATCGCCGGCGGAGCCGGAGCGGGAGCGGGTGCCGGTGGCGCTGGTGGTGGCGCTGGTGCGGCGGCCGGCGCGGGTGCGGCGGCCGACGTCCTGCAGGTCACGAGCACCCGGCGTGTCGTCACGGCGACCGTGCCCCAGCGCGACGCGGAACGGCTCGCGGTCGGCACCGACGTCGAGGTCCGGGTGAACGGTGCCGGGGCGGCGATGCCCGGTTCCGTCGTCGGCGTGCAGCCGACGACGAGCGAGGACGGCGGCACGGCCGTCGACGTCTCGGTGTCGTTCGACCCGGGGAAGCGCACGTTGCCCGCGGCAGCGTCCGCGCAGGTCGACGCGAAGGGCACCACCGAGCACGACGTCCTGTCCGTGCCGGTCGCCGCACTCGTCGCGGGTGCCGGTGGTCGGTACGCCGTCGACGTCGTGCAGGGGGACGGCACGACGGAGCGGGTCCGGGTCGAGCCCGGCTTCAGCGCGGACGGACGGATCGCGGTCACCGGTGACCTGGCCGCCGGCGACCGCGTGGTGGTGCCCGGATGAACGCCGCCGTGCTGCCGTCCGCCGCCGTGCTGCCATCCGCCGCCGTGCGGCCCACAGCCGCCGTGCTGCCATCCGCCGCAGTGCTGTCGCTCCGGGACGTCACGAAGACCTACGGGGACGTCGGAGCCCTGCGCGGGGTGTCGCTCGAGGTCACCGCCGGCGAACTCGTCGCGGTCGTCGGCCCGTCGGGCTCGGGCAAGTCGACGATGCTCAACGTCGTCGGGACCCTCGACCGTCCCACGTCCGGCACGGTGACGATCGCCGGCAACGACGTCGCGACGATGTCCGACGACGCCCTGTCCGGACTCCGTGCTGACCACATCGGGTTCGTCTTCCAGCACTTCCACCTGCAGGCCGGCGCGACCGCCACCGAGAACGTCGCCGACGGCGTGCTCTACCAGGGCGTGCCCCGGCGCGAGCGGCACCGACTGGCGGTCGAGGCCCTGGGCCGCGTGGGCCTGGCGCACCGGGTGGACCACCGACCGCACCAGCTCTCCGGCGGGGAGCGCCAACGCGTCGCCATCGCGCGGGCCGTCGTCGGCGACCCGACGATCCTGCTCGCCGACGAACCGACGGGTGCACTCGACACGGCGTCCGGTGCCGCGGTGGTCGAGCTCCTGCGCGAGCTCAACGCGGCGGGCACGACGGTCGTGGTCATCACGCACGACCTCGACCTGGCGGCGTCGCTGCCACGACAGGTCCGGATGCGCGACGGCGTGATCGAGCCCGAGGTCACCCGATGAGCCGGCGTCGGTCCGTGGGCGCGGTCGACCTGCTCCGCCTCGGCGTCTTCGGGCTGCGGACCCGGCCCGGACGTGTCGTGCTGTCGGCGCTGGGCATCGCGATCGGCATCGCGGCGATGCTCGCGGTCGTCGGGATCTCGTCGTCGAGCAAGGCGAAGGTCGACCAGGTGCTCGACACCCTCGGCACGAACGTGCTCACCCTCACCCAGGCGCAGGGCCTCGGCGAACCGGTCCCGTTGCCGTCCACCGCACTCGAGTCGGTGCTGCGGCAGGACGACGTCGAGTCGGCCGCCGCCGTCGGCACCGTGCCGGACACCGGCGTGTACCGGAACGACCGCGTGCCGGCGCCCGAGACGAAGGGCCTCGGGGTGCTCGCCGCGTGGGGCGACGTGCCACGGGTCCTCGGCGGGCAGCTCGCAGCCGGGCGGTGGATCGACGACGCCGCCGGGGCGCCGCCGCAGGTCGTGCTGGGGGCACGGGCGGCCGCGGTCCTCGGCATGGAGGACCTGCATCCGGACAGCCGGGTCTGGATCGGCGGGCGGTGGGTGCAGGTGGTCGGGGTGCTCGACCGCGTCGCGCTCGCCGAGGACCTCGACTCGCGGGTGTTCGTGCCCCGCGGGTTCGCCGGGCAGCTGGGCTTCGACGGAGCCCCGACCGCGGTCTACACGCGCGTCGACCCGGCGCACGTCGAACGGTCGCGGGACCTGCTCGCCGGTGCGGTCCGACCCGGGGCACCGCAGGACGTCGGCGTGACACGGCCGTCGGACGCGCTGGCCGCGAAGGACGCCACGGACGACTCCTTCACCGGGCTGCTGGTCGGCATCGGTGGGGTGGCCCTGCTCGTCGGGGGCATCGGGGTGGCGAACACGATGGTGATCACCGTCCTGGAACGCCGCGCCGAGGTCGGCGTCCGCCGTGCGCTGGGGGCCCGTCGTCGGAGCATCCGCGACCAGTTCCTGGTCGAGTCCTTGCTGCTGTCGTTCCTGGGCGGCTTGGCCGGCGTCGTGCTCGGCGTCGCGGTGACGGTCGTCTTCGCCGTCACGCAGGGCTGGCCGGTCGCACTGCCGGTGTGGGCCGTCGTCGGGGGACTCGGTGCCACGGTCGTCATCGGCGGGGTCTCCGGGCTCTACCCGGCGGCACGCGCGGCGCGGATCCCGCCGACGTCCGCCCTGGCGGCCGTCTGACGCGTGCGGTGGAGGCGCGCACGGGAGGCCCGGTGCCGGTCCGGCGGACCGGCACCGGGCCTCCAGGCGGTCGCTTCCACACGCCGGACGCGAGTCGCAGATCATGCCTGGTCATGACCACCTGGTCAAGCATCTGCGTCGATCTGTTCGACATCCGTGATGCCCCGGAAACACGCGGATCGAAAGCGGTCACAGGGACCGATCCAACGGTTGACAAGGGGCCGTGCAGGGTCTTCTATTGCGAATACGCAACGTCCTTTCATAAAGGTCGGACCAAGGGAGTCATCGTGACACGAACGCGTTTCGCCGCACTCGGTGCGCTCGCCCTCGCAGGCGCGCTCGCCCTCACCGGGTGCTCCGCCGGGAGCAACGCCGCTTCCGACGGCGGCACGAAGTCCATCGGCACACCCGATGGCACGGGCAAGACCATCACCGTCTGGATGATGAACGGCGACCTGAGCGACAAGGTGCTCGACGCCGCCGGCAAGCAGTTCACCGCCGACACCGGGGCGAAGGTGAAGATCCAGACCCAGCAGTGGGACGGGATCACCACCAAGCTCACCACGGCGCTCGCGCAGAGCGACGCCCCCGACGTCGTCGACCTCGGCAACACGCAGGTGCCGGTCTACGCGGCAGCCGGCGGGTTGACCGACCTGACGCCGTACCGCGACGAGCTCAAGGACGGCCAGACCTGGCTCACCGGGCTCGAGGGCCCCGCCACCGTCGACGGCAAGCTCTACGGGGCGCCGCTGTTCGCCGGCAACCGGGCCGTGGTCTACGACAAGCAGGTCTGGAAGGACGCCGGTGTGACCGACGTGCCGACCACCTACGACGAGCTCACGGCCGACCTCGACAAGGTCAAGGCCGCCAACCCGGCCAGTGACTTCTCCGCCTTCTACATGCCCGGGCAGTACTGGTACGGCGGGCTGCAGTGGGTCTGGGACGCCGGTGGCGAGATCGCCACGGACAAGGGCGGCAAGTGGACCGGCACGCTCGACTCCGCGGACGCGGTGAAGGGCCTGACCGCCTGGAAGGACTTCCAGAACGCGTACTCGGCGAAGTCCACCCAGGACATCAACACCGACAAGCCCTCGCAGAGCGACGTCTTCGCACAGGGCAACACCTCGGCGTTCCTCGGGTCCGCCTGGGAGATCGGCTCGATCACCACGGCCAAGCCGGAGCTCGCGGACCGCATCGGCACGTTCCCGATGCCGTCGTCCACGGCGGGGAAGACGCAGCCGGTGTTCCTCGGCGGCTCCGACCTGGGGGTCCCGGCCAAGGCGGAGAACCAGGAGCTCGCGCTGTACTACCTGAAGATCCTGACCTCGAAGGAGTTCCAGCAGGACCAGGTGTTCGGGGTCGACGGCTGGGAGCCGAACTCCACCGAGCTGCTCGACGCGGTCGCCGGCGACGTCGACGAGCCGCACAAGCCGTACTTCGAGGCGGCCGGTACGAGCCGACCAACCCCGGCCACACCGGGCTGGGCCACCATCGAGGGTGACGCCTCGTTCCAGTCGATGTTCGCCGACGTCGCCACCGGTCGGAAGTCGCCGGAGCAGGCCGCCGAGGGCTTCTCGAAGCACCTCACGACCGCGCTGAACGCGCAGCCGTAGGCGATGACGTCCACTGCGGAGCCGGTGACCGACGCGGAGCAGTCCGCGCCGGTCACCGGCGGGCGGGCTGGCGGACCGGTTCAGGGTCCGTCGCGGGGTTCCCGTCGAGGCGGGCGGGGCACGGGTCGTCGGTCGCCGGTCGGGTCGCGGGCGCCGCTCGTCCTGCTGGCCCCGGCGGCGCTGCTGCTCCTGGCCCTCGTCGTCTACCCGCTCGTCCGGCTCGTCGTCATCTCGTTCCAGGACTACGGGCTGCGGGCGATCTTCACCGGGCAGGCCGGGTTCACCGGGCTGACGAACTACACGGACGTCCTGACCGACGCGTCGTTCTGGCCGGTCATCCTGCGCACCGTGCTCGTGACGGGCGCGATGGTCCTCGGCACGATCGTCATCGGCATGGGGGTGGCGCAGCTGCTCACCCGTCTCGGGGTCGCGATGCGCACGGTCGTCAGTGTCGTGCTCGTGCTGGCCTGGGCGATGCCGAACGTGGCCTCGAGCCTGGTCTGGCAGTGGCTCTTCCAGCCGTTCTACGGCGTGCTCAACTGGCTCATCACGCAGCTGCGGGTGTTCGGCGACCACACGCAGGACAACTGGGCCTCGCATCCGGGGCAGGCGTACACGATCGTGCTGACGCTCGTCATCTGGCAGGCCGTGCCGTTCGTGGCGCTGACGCTGTACGCCGCGCAGTCCCAGATCGCGCCGGAGTACTACGAGGCCGGTGCGCTCGACGGGGCCTCGGTGTGGACGATGTACCGCGCGATCACGCTGCCGGCCCTCGCGCCGACGCTGCTGCTCGTGTCGATCCTGTCGGTGATCTGGGACTTCAACGTCTTCAACCAGATCTGGCTGCTCACCCGCGGCGGACCGGAGGAGGCCACGCTGACCCTCGGCATCTGGACCTTCGTGCAGTCGTTCGTGTCCAACGCCTACGGGCAGGGCGCGGCGATCGCCGTGATCTCGACCCTGATCCTCGGGGTGCTCACCAGCTACTACATCCGCCGGCTCGTCCGCAGCGGTGAGGAGGACCTGTGACCGTCTCGAGAACGGCGCCCCGCGCGGGCAGCGTCTCCGCGCCGGGCCCCGTGCGGGTGCGCAAACGCAAGCCGCGCATCGTCGCGAACACCATCGCCGTGGTGTTCTGCCTGGTCTGGGTGTTCCCGATCTACTGGATGGTGAACACGGCCTTCAAGCCCGCCGACGAGGTCACCACGATGACCCCGATCTGGGCGCCGCTGCACCCGACGCTCGACAACTTCACGCGGGCGCTCACGCAGGAGGGCTTCCTCGTCTACCTGCGGAACTCCACCATCGTCGTGGTGGCGGCCGTGCTGCTGTCGATCGTCGTCGGGTTCCTGGCGTCGGCGGCACTGTCGCGGTTCCGGTTCCGCGGACGGCGGGCGATCCTGGTCGCGATCCTGTTCGTGCAGATGATCCCGTCGGGCGCACTGCTCATCCCGCTCTTCCTGTCGTTCCAGACCCTGGGGCTGCTGAACAGCTACGTCGGGCTGATCCTGGCGTACGTGGCGAGCGTGCTGCCGTTCTCGATCTGGGTGATGCGCGGCTTCTTCGTGGCCGTCCCCGTCGAGATCGAGGAGGCCGCGAAGGTGGACGGCGCCGGCACCTTCCGGATCCTGTGGAGCGTGCTGTTCCCGCTCGTCATGCCCGGGGTCATCGCGACGAGTGTGTTCGCGTTCATCGCGGCGTGGAACGACTACCTGATCGCGTACGTGATGCTCAAGGACCAGGGGATGTACACGCTGCCGGTCTGGCTCGCCGGGTTCTCGACGAACAAGGGGACCGACTTCGGTGGGCTGATGGCGGCGAGCGTGCTGTTCTCGATCCCGGTCGTGGTGTTCTTCCTCATCGTGCAGCGCCGGCTGGTGAGCGGGATGACGGCGGGTGCCGTGAAGGGGTAGCGCTCGGACGACCGGCACCTGTGGACGTGTTGGTTGCGTGACGGAACGGTTGCGTTCTTGTGGGTTTCAGACGTACAGTGCTCGAAACCCAACGGAACGAAGGAGTTCGGGCATGTACGCAACCGAGCGGCACACCGCCATCGCCGCCGAGCTGCAGTCCGCCGGTCGCGTGTCGGTCGCCGGTCTGGCCGAGCACTTCGACGTCACCACCGAGACCGTTCGCCGTGACCTCGACGCCCTCGAGTCCGCCGGGGTCCTGCGCCGGGTGCACGGGGGAGCGGTCCCCGTCGGCCGCTCGAGCGTCGTCGAACTCAGCGTCGCCGAGCGCGAGGGCCAGCACGGCACCGCGAAGTCCGCCATCGCCCGCGCCGCGATGCGCCTGGTGCCGCCGACCTTCACCGGCTCGATCGCCCTCGACGCCGGCACCACCTGCGCCGCCGTCGCCTCCGAACTCGCCCGCTGGGAGCCCGAGGTCGCCGGCTCGACCATCACCGTCATCACGAACTCGGTGCCGATCGCCGCGACCCTGCAGCACAGCGAGCACCTCGAACTGCACCTGCTCGGCGGCCGCGTCCGTGGCGTCACGAGCGCCGCCGTCGGCACGGCCACCGTCGAGCAGATCGGTGCGCTCCGGCCCGACGTGGCGTTCATCGGCACGAACGGCCTGTCCGCCGGCTTCGGTCTGAGCACCCCGGACGAGTACGAGGCCGCCGTGAAGGGCGCCTACGTGCTCGCCGCCCGACGGGCCGTGGTGCTCGCCGACGCCGCCAAGCACGGCGTGGAGGCCCTGATGCGGTTCGCGCGCCTGGACGAGATCGACACGCTCGTCACCGACGAACAGCCCCCGGCCGACCTCGCCGGCGCGCTCGCCGACGCCGACGTCGAGGTGGTCGTCGCATGAACGCCCGCATCGTCACGGTCACCCCGAACCCGTCCCTCGACCGCACGATCGAGCTCGCCGGTGAACTGCAGCGTGGCGCCGTCCAACGTGCGACCCGGTCCACCGCCGAACCCGGCGGCAAGGGCGTCAACGTCTCCCGCGTGGTCGTCGCGAGCGGCGGGGACACCGTCGCCGTCCTGCCCGGCGACGAGCTCGACCCGGTCCTGCTCGGCCTGGCCACCCGCGGCATCCCGACCGCCGCGCTGCCGATCGGGGCGCCCCTCCGCTCGAACGTCACCGTGACCGAGCCGACCGGCACCACGACGAAGCTCAACGAACCCGGCCCCTCGCTCGCCGGCCGCCTCGACGACCTCGCTGCGCTCGTCGCCGACACCGCCGCTGCGACCGCCACCGGCCCCGCCGCACGCTGGGTCGTGGTCGCCGGGTCGCTGCCGCCCGGTCTGCCCGACGACGCACTCGCCGTGCTCGTCCGGGCCGTCCGTGCCCGCCACGGTGCGGACGTCCGGATCGCCGTCGACTCGTCCGGGGTGCCGTTCACCGCGCTGCTGCAGTCCGGCGAACGGATCGACCTGGTGAAGCCGAACGCCGAGGAACTCGCCGAGGTCGTCGGCGGCGACCCCGAGGAGTACGAGCGCGACCTCGACGCCGCGGTCGCCGGAGCCCAGCGGCTGCGGCGGAAGAACGTCGGCACGGTCCTGCTCACCCTGGGCAGCGCCGGCGCCGTGCTGGTCTCCGACGAGGGCGCGTTCGCCGCCGCTGCACCGAAGATCGTCGCCCGGTCGACCGTCGGAGCGGGGGACTCCTCCCTCGCCGGCTACCTGCTCGCCGAGGTCGCCGGAGCCGCACCCGAGCAGCGTCTCGCACAGGCCGTCGCCACCGGTGCCGCGGCCGCAGCACTGCCCGGCAGCGACGTGCCGGCACTCGACCACACCGACCCGACGGCGGTCTCCGTCCGGGTGCTCCGCACGCACCCGGCCCCCGAGCCCGCCTGATCCCCTCCCCACCCCGCCCGACCACCCCACGAACACCTGCACCACCGCGCGATCAGCGCCATTGCGAAGGAGCAAGCACATGTCCGCAGACTCGAGTCCGCGCCTCATCAGCGCACAGCTCGTCGGCCTCGACGAGGACCTCGGCGCCACGTCGACCGACGTCATCCGGGTGCTCGCCGACCGCGTCGCCGCGACCGGCCGCGCCGCCGACGGTGCCACACTCGCCGACGACGCCATCAAGCGCGAGGCGAGCGTCGGAACGGGCGTCCCCGGTGGCATCGCCATCCCGCACGCCCGGTCGGCGTCGGTGTCCGAGCCGACGCTGGCGTTCTCGCGCCTGGCCCGGAAGGTACCGTTCGGCGCCCCGGACGGCGACGCCGACATCGTCTTCATGATCGCCGTGCCCGAGGGGGCGGACAAGGACCACCTGACGGTCCTCTCGACCCTGGCCCGCGCGCTCATCCGCGAGGACTTCACGGCCGCGCTCCGTGCCGCGACCACCCCCGACGAGATCGTCCGGTTGGTCGACAACGAGGTGAGCGGCGAAGTGGCCGAGGCAGGCGTCGGGAAGGCGAGTGGTGCCTCCGAACCGGCCACCGCGCCGGAGGCGGGCCGCAAGGTCTTCGTCGGCGTCACCGCCTGCCCGACCGGTATCGCGCACACCTACATGGCGGCCGACGCCCTCGTCGCCGCCGCCCAGCGTGCCGGTGCCGAGATGCACATCGAGACGCAGGGGTCCTCGCAGGTCGAACCCCTCGACCCGGCCCTCATCGCCCGTGCCGACGCCGTCGTGTTCGCGGTCGACGTCGACGTCCGCGACCGCGGTCGGTTCGCCGGCAAGCCGCTGGTGTCCGGGCCCGTCAAGCGCGGTGTCGACGAGCCCGACAAGATGATCGCCGAGGCCATCCGCGCCTCGGAGGACCCGCACGCCGCACGCGTGCAGGGTGGTGCCGCCGTCGAGGGCGAGTCCCCCGCCAAGAACGAGCACTTCGGCCAGTCGCTCAAGCGCTGGCTCCTCACCGGCGTCAGCTACATGATCCCGTTCGTGGCCGGCGGCGGGCTGCTCATCGCGCTCGGCTTCCTGCTCTCCGGGTACGGCATCGCGCTGAACCACGGCGACTCGGGCATGAGCAACGCCGCCTACACGCTGACGAACTCGACGCTGCTGAACCTGCCGCCGGAGGGCCTCGGCTACTACCTCGGCGCCGCCGCGTTCCAGATCGGACAGGTGTCGCTCGGGTTCCTGGTCGCCGCACTGGCCGGGTACATCGCGTACGCCATCGCCGACCGTCCGGGCATCGCGCCGGGCTTCGTCGCCGGGTCGATCGCGGTCTTCATGAACGCCGGGTTCCTCGGTGGCCTGGTCGGTGGCCTCATCGCCGGCGCCGCCGCGTACTGGATCGGGCGGATCCCGACCTGGCGCTGGCTGCGTGGCCTGATGCCGGTCGTGATCATCCCGCTGTTCGCGTCGATCATCGCCTCGGGCCTCATGCTCCTGGTGCTCGGTGGCCCGATCGCCTGGGTCATGACCGAGCTCACCGCCTGGCTCAACTCCCTGTCGGGTGCCTCGGCCGTCCTGCTCGGGATCATCCTCGGGCTGATGATGGCGTTCGACCTCGGTGGTCCGGTGAACAAGGTGGCGTACGCGTTCGCCGTCGCCGGGCTCGGTGCCGGGACCGCCACGAACGTGGTGCCGTTCGAGATCATGGCCGCCGTCATGGCGGCCGGCATGGTGCCGCCGCTCGCACTCGCGCTCGCCTCGACCGTGCTCTACCGCAAGGGCTTCACGAAGCCGGAGCGCGAGAACGGCAAGGCCGCGTGGCTCCTCGGCGCGTCCTTCATCTCCGAGGGTGCGATCCCGTTCGCCGCAGCCGACCCGCTGCGCGTCATCCCGGCGTCGATGGTCGGTGCCGCGATCACGGGTGCGATCTCGATGGCTGCCGGCGTGACCTCGCGAGCGCCGCACGGCGGGATCTTCGTCTTCTTCGCGATCGGTGACGTCCTGATGTTCGTCGTCGCGATCCTGGCGGGGACCGTGGTGTCCGCGCTGGTGCTCGTCGCCCTGAAGAAGTGGGTCCGTCGTCGCCCCGTCGACGAGGCCGCAGCGGGCAGCGAGGCTGCCGTGGCAGGCGAGACGGTGGGCCAGCGCGCACCGGTCGCCGCGTAGTCGACCGCAGAACACGACGGACGGGAGGCCCGGTGCCAGCTGGCACCGGGCCTCCCGTCCGTCGTCCGGTTGCGTCGCGGGCCGGACGTGCGCCGGTCAGGCGGCCATCGCGAGTGCCGACGGGTCGACCTGGCCGGGGACGCACTCGTCGACGTCGCACGGCGCGATCGGCGCGACCGAGGTGTGGGTGATCTTCGGGTGCACGGGGCGGCGTTCGGTCTCGCCGCGTCCGATGAGGTCCTCGTGGAGCTTTTCGCCCGCCCGCAGGCCCGTGAACACGATGTCGGACGGGCTCCCCGTCGCCTGGAGCATGCGCCGTGCGATGTCGAGGATCCGGACCGGTGCACCCATGTCGAGCACGAGGACCTCGCCGGGGTGGGCGATCGCAGCCGACTGGATCACGAGGTGGCACGCCTCGGGGATGGACATGAAGTAGCGGGTGGCGTCGGGGTGGGTGACGGTGAGGGGCCGTCCGGCACGGATCAGCTCCGCGAAGAGCGGGAGCATCGAACCGCGGCTGCCGAGGACGTTGCCGAACCGGACCGACACGTAGTCGTGGCCCGTGTCGGCGGCGGTCCAGGCGGTCAACCGCTCGGCGATGCGCTTGGTCGACCCGAGCACGCTCGTCGGGTTCGCGGCCTTGTCGGTCGAGATGTTCACGAGTGTCCCCACGCCCGCGGCAGCAGCGGCGCGGAGGACGTTCAGGGTGCCGAGGACGTTCGTCTTCCAGCCTTCGTCCGGGTACTGCTCGAGCATCGGCAGGTGCTTCAGCGCCGCGGCGTGGAAGACGACGTCGGGCCGGCGGGTCAGCATGATGTCGCGGATGGCGTCGGCGTCGCGGATGTCGGCGAGGACGACGTTCTTCGTGTCGAGGAGCCCGTGACCGTCCACGGAGACCTGCACCTGCTGCAGGGCGGTCTCGTCGCGGTCGAGCATGATGATCTCCGCCGGCTCGAACCGGACGAGCTGTCGGCAGAGTTCACTGCCGATCGA
Source organism: Curtobacterium sp. MCLR17_059 (assembly GCF_003234665.1). Lineage (NCBI taxonomy): Bacteria > Bacillati > Actinomycetota > Actinomycetes > Micrococcales > Microbacteriaceae > Curtobacterium > Curtobacterium sp. MCLR17_059. The sequence continues at coordinate 114,363 of NZ_QKSU01000005.1, forward strand.
GCCGCCGGCGCCCGTGATCAGCACCGACCGGCCCCGGACGAAGTCGACGGTGATCTCGAGCTCGGCCTCGGGCTGTCGATCCCCGATCAGTGCGTCGATGTCGAGCCCGTCGAGGCCGGGGATGCTGCGCTGTGGCATGGGGGTCTCCTCCGTGAAGTCCTCCCCAGTGTGAACCTCTCACATGTGAAATGTCAACAGGTCAGTCGGCGATGTTCGCCGTGACCGCGTCGATGTACGCCGCACGCTCATCGCGCGAGTGCGGGCGCCCCGGCACGCCCGGCCGCTGCTCCCACGGGAACGGCCCGGCCTCGTGCCGGTACTCGATGCCCATGGCCTCGAGCCGGGCGGTGTGCTCGGCCAGGCGTCCGCGGAACTCGGCGAGGTCGCGCGGCCCGGTGACGTCGGCCGACCACAGTGCCTCGGCAAGGGCGGCGACGCGGGGGAAGAGCTGGTAGTCGAGCCGACGGGCGGAGTCGACGTGCTCCGTCCACATGTTGCCCTGGCCGCCGATGACGTGGGCGCGCTCGTCGTCGGTGAGCCCCGACGGCACCGGGTCGAAGGCGAAGACGTCGTCGACGGTGAGCACGATCGACACCGGGATCGGCTCGGTCGACAGGTCGCTCTGGCGGTAGTCGAGGTACACCTGGTCGTCCGGCGACGAGATGACGTCGTGCCCGCGGCGGGCGGCGGTCCGTGCGCCGGTCAGCCCGCGCCAGGAGACCACGGTCGCCGAGGGGTCGAGCGTGCCGCCCTCGAGGATCTCGTCCCACCCGAACGCCCGCCGGCCGTGCGACTCGACGTGTGCGGCGAGCTGTCCGATGATCCAGGCCTGCAGCTGTTCCTCGTCCTGCAGCCCGAGCTCGCGGATGCGCTCCTGGGTGCGGGGGTCGGTCTCCCACTGCACCTTCGGGCACTCGTCGCCGCCGATGCCGATGTAGCCGGAGGGGAAGAGCGCGATGACCTCGTCCAGGACGTCCTTGAAGAAGTCGATCGTGGCGTCCTCGGCGTTCAGGACGTCGTCGGCGATGCCCCACTCCGTCCACACCTCGACCGGTTCGCCCGTGACGCCGAGCGACGGGTAGGCCGCCAGTGCCGCGCGGACGTGCCCGGGGGTCTCGATCTCGGGGACGACGGTGACGAACCGGTCGGCCGCGTACGCCACGATCTCGCGGACGTCGTCCTGCGTGTAGTACCCGCCGTGCGGGCGGCCGTCGAACCCGGCGACGACGAGTGTGCCGTCCGGCCCGGGGATGTGCGCGCCGACCTGGGACTCCCGACGCCAGGAACCGACCTCGGTGAGGCGCGGGTACTTCCGGATCTCGATGCGCCACCCCTGGTCCTCGGTGAGGTGGAAGTGCAGGCGGTTGATCCGGTGCGCGGCGAGCTGGTCGACCACCCGCATGACCTCGTGCTTCGTCCGGAAGTGCCGGGCGACGTCGAGCATCACGCCACGCCAGGCGAAGGCGGGGGCGTCCTCGACGACCACGGCGGGGACGGACCACGGACCGGTCGCGACCCGGCCGCGGCGGTACACGTCCGGGGGCAGCAGCTGCAGCAGGGCCTGCACACCGTAGAAGACCCCGGCGGGCGAACCGCCGACGACGTCGATGCCGTCCGGCGTCACCGTGAGGCGGAACGACTCCGCCCGGTCGCCCTCCGGCGTCGTCGGGCCCGAGGGCAGGGACGGGTCGTCGGCGACGCGCAGCGCGATCGTGCCGGCCCCCGGTGCCGTGTCGTCGAGGGCGTCCCGCACCGGCAGCCCGGTCGATCCCCGCAGGGTCTGCTGCAGGTACAGTCGGACGGACTCGCTCGCCGGGTCGGCGGCGATCCGGGTCGACGGGGTGATCGCGAAGGCCCCGACACCGGGAGCGGTGCGGTGCGGTCGTGGGACGAGCATGTCGGAGCCACCATTCCTCAATGATCTTTCGTAATGTGGAGGCTATGACCGTGCAGCAGACCGTGTCAACGATCCCGGGCGCCGTCGGGACGACCCCGGGGGTCCTGCGGCAGATGAACTCGCGGGCGATCCTCGACGAGCTCCTGCGTGACGACGTCTCCCGCACGGTCACCGAGCTCGGGCGCACGGTCGGGCTCTCCCGCCCCACGGTCGAGGCGGCGCTCGCCGATCTGGTCGACGAGGGCTGGGTGACCGAGGCCGAGGCGATCGCCACCCCGAACAAGGCCGGTCGTCGGGCCAAGCGCTTCGCGGCCGACGCGTCGGCCGGCTCCGTGCTCGGCGTGGACCTCGGCCTGCACGGGATCGTCGGCGTGCGCGCGGACCTGCGCGGCGTCACGCTCGCCCGCGTCGAGGAGCGCTACACCGACCTCGCCGACGCCGAACAGGCCTGGTCGAGCGTGCAGGACGTCGTCCGTCGGCTGACGGCGCCCGTCGGTGGCACGGTCGGCGGCTCCGCCGGTGGTGCGCCGGTGCTCGGTGCCACGTTCGGTGTGCCGGCGGTCGTCGACCGAGACGGCGCGATCGACTACACGGTCGCGGTGCCGGAGTGGGTCGAGCGGCGGGTGCCCGGCCGGATCCAGGACCTCTTCCCCGGGGTCGCCACCTTCTTCGACAACGACGCCAAGCTGGCGGCCACGGCCGAGGCGCGGTGGGGGCGGTTCCACGGCGTCCGGGACGCCCTGTACCTGGTGATGGGTCGGCAGATCGGTGCCGCGCTGGTGGTCGACGGCTCGTTGGCGCGCGGTGCGCGCGGTGCGGCCGGGGAGATGGGCGGCATCGCCTCGACGGGCTGGCCCGCCGCACCCGCCCGCCTGGAGGCCCGGATCCCGTCCGGCACGGACCTCGAGTCCGTCTTCGCGGCGGCGGCCCAGGGCTCGGTGTCGGCCGTCGAGACCGTCCGTGCGTTCGCCGCCGACGTGGCACCCGGCGTCGTGCAGCTCGTGACGACGATCGACCCCGAGGTCGTCGTCGTCGGTGGCGAGGTCCTGCCGGCTGCCGAGGTGTTCTGCGCCGCGCTCGACGAGATCGTCACGCCACAGCTCCGGCACCCGGTGGTGTTCGCCCCGTCGACCGTCGGTCGCGACGCCGTCGCCCGGGGTGCACTCGCGCGGTCGCTCGCACACGTCCGGTCCGCCCACATGGGACTCGGCTGACACCCAGGGAGCGTGCCGGGTCCTGACAGGGCGTTCAGGGATGCTGGGGGCATGACGACTGCCGTGACCGCCCGTGCCATGACCGTCGCCAGTGGCGACTCCCCCGCCCCGTCGGACCTCGGCGGCCTCTCCGGCCTGGTGCTGCAGCTGATCGACGCGCTGGGGGAGTGGGGCGTCGGGCTGATGCTCTTCGTCGAGACGGTGTTCCCGCCCATCCCGTCCGAGGTCATCCTGCCGCTGGCCGGGTTCCTCGCGGGTGCCGGCCAGATGAACCTGGTCCTGGTCCTGGTGCTGGCGACGATCGGCTCGTACCTCGGGGCCCTGGTGCTGTACTGGCTCGGCGCGAAGATCGGGTTCGAACGCACCACGCGGTGGTTCGGCAAGCTGCCCCTCGTCGACGAGGACGACTTCCGCAAGGCGGCCGGCTGGTTCCACCGGCACGGCAAGAGCGCGGTGTTCTTCGGCCGGTTCGTCCCGATCGTCCGCAGCCTCATCTCGCTGCCGGCCGGCGCCGACCGCATGCACCTCGGCACGTTCTCGGTGTTCACGATCATCGCGAGCGGCATCTGGAACAGCGCGCTCGTGCTGCTCGGTGCCGCGTTCGGGTCGCAGTACGACCAGGTCGAGGCGTACACCGAGTGGATCGACCGCGTGCTCTACGTCGCGATCGCCGCGGTCGTGGTGACCTTCGTCGTGCGCCGGGTCCGCCGTGTCCGCGCCGAGCGGCGCACGGGCGGCCCCGACGACGACCACGACGCCGCCGCCGGCAGCCCTGCAGTGGGCGGTGCCCGGGGTCGTCGTCGCGCCGAGCCCGCCCGCGACTGAGCCTCAGGCCTTCGTCAGCGCCGACTCCTTGTGGGCGGCCTGCTTGCCGCTCTTCTCCGACTCGACGATCCAGTACGGGTCGTCGTCGGTCGGCCTGAAGTGCTGCCCGTCGAACTCGAAGTCGCTCGTCCGCTTCCGCACGAGCGTGCCGGTCGTCCTGCCCTGCGAGGTGTTCCAGTGCACCTCGTCACCCTTCGACAACGCCATGCTGTCCTCCTTGCGCGATTCCTCGTCCTGGTGGAGGTCGGACTGTACCCCGTCGATCCCCGGGAACTCAGGGAAGTACGGCGATCACGATGTCGTAACGGCCATGCGGATCGAGAGTCGGACGCGTACCGTTTCCCCTGAGCCCACACGCCGGCAGGCGCCGCGGAACCACGGGCTCCGGACGGGACGACGGACACCATGACCCTGCTGGACAGCGCGCGGGCGGACACCGTCCTCTCTGCGCGGTACCGGCTCGTGAAGCTCATCGGCACCGGCGGCATGGGATCCGTCTACGAAGCCCGTGACGAGCACACGTACCGGGCCGTGGCCGTGAAGCTCTTCGCGACCCCGGACAAGATGACCACCGCCGACCGTGTCCGCCAGGAGCGCGAGATCCGGCTGCTCAGCATGCTCTCCCACCCGGGCCTCATCCCGCTGTACGACGCCGGCACCCACGAGTTCGAGGACGGCCCGCACCGGTTCATCGTGATGGAGCTCATCGCCGACACGACGCTGCTCCGCCGTCTGTCCGAGGGAGCCCTGCACAACTACGAGGTGGCCGACCTCGGTGCGCAGCTCGCCGACGCCCTGGCCTACGTGCACTCGCGCGGCATCGTGCACCGCGACGTCAAGCCCGCCAACATCCTGATCAGCGACGAGGGCTCGTCCGGGTTCGCCCGCACGGTCAAGCTCACCGACTTCGGCGTCGCCCACTTCGTCGACGGTTCCCGCCTGACGAACGACGGCACGGTCATCGGCACCGCCGCCTACCTCAGCCCGGAGCAGGTCGCCGGCGAACCGATCAGCTTCGCCACCGACGTGTACTCGCTCGGACTCGTCCTGCTCGAGGCGCTGACCGGCAAGCAGGAGTACTCGGGCACCCTCATCGAGGCCGCACTCGCCCGGCTCCGCCGCGACCCGGAGGTCCCGGACGACGTCGCCGACGAGTGGCGCGAGCTGCTCAGCCGGATGACCGCCCGCGACCCGGAGCGCCGACCCACGGCGGTCGCCATCGCCAACGCGCTGCGCGGCGGCTCCACCCAGATCACCGGCCCGGTGCCGCTCGGTCCGGAACGCGTGAAGCACCAGCGCGACCACCGCATGCACCGTGCCGCGCACCGGCACGCCAGGCGCGGCACGTTCTCGGCGGTGCGGCGCTGGCGTCGGCGGAACGTCCTGGTCGGGTCCTTCGCGGCCTTCGGCGTCACCGCGGCCTGCGTGGCCGCCTACGTCGCGGGCGCCCTGCACTGACCCGCTCGGCGGCTCCGTGCTCCGGGCACCGGAGCGCCCTGGCAGGATGGACAGCATGACCGACCAGCGCTGGATCAAGATCTGTGGCCTGTCGACGCCCGACACCGTGGACGCCGCCGTCGACGCGGGTGCCGACGCCGTCGGGTTCGTCTTCGCGGCGGGCAGCCCCCGGACCGTCACCGCCGACCTGGCGAAGGAACTCGTCGAGCGGGTGCCGGACGGCATCGACGCCGTCGGGGTCTTCCGTGACCAGAAGATCGACGAGATCGTCGGCATCGCCTCCGAGGTCGGGCTCACGACGCTGCAGCTGCACGGTGGCGAGTCGGCGTCCGACTTCGCCCGCGCGCGCGACGCCGGCTTCTTCACCATCCGGGCCATCGCGGCCGAGGACTACCTGCGCGAGACGCCCGAGCAGCGCGCCGCGTTCGACCACGACCTGCTGCTGCTCGACGCCGCCGTGCCCGGCAGCGGTCGCCTGATCGACCCGGCCACCATCGAGGGCGTGGACGAGGCCTGGATCCTCGCCGGCGGGCTGACCCCGGCCAACGTGGTCGCCGCGGTCGAGGCGCTCGACCCCGACGGCGTCGACGTGTCGAGCGGGGTCGAGTCCGAGCGCGGCGTCAAGGACCCCGCCAAGATCCGCGCCTTCGTCGAGGCCGTCCGCAGCCTGGGCTGAGCGCCCGGCCGCGTCGGTCGCGTTCGCGGCTCTGGACGCGACCGGGGACGGACAGGAGGCGCGGTGCGGGCCCGCCACGGGCCTCCCGTCCGCCGCGCGGTCAGCGCAGGGTGGGGATGAGCTCCGTCAGGAACGCGTCCGTGTCCTCCCAGCCCTGCACCGCGTGGCAGGGGACGCCGAGCGCCTTCACCGGGTAGTCGTTGCCCTCGGGGTCGAGCCGGTCGCCCACGAAGAGCATGTCGTCGAGCGCGATGCCGGTGATCTCGGCCAGACGCTGCATGCCGTAGGCCTTGTCGATGCCCTTGCGGGTGATGTCGATGCTGGTGGAGCCGCCCGAGCGGACCTCGAGGTCGGGCAGGTCCTGCTGCACCAGGCGGCGCAGGTGGTCCTTCTTCTCGCCGGTCGGGTCCCACTGCTTCTTGACGTCCACCGGGGCGGACTGGCCGAGGGCGGAGAACGTGATCTGCGACCCGCGGTCCTCGAGGATGGCGCCCCAGGTCTCCGACTCCCAGTACCCGGCTTCCTTCGCACGGGCCTCGACCGCGGCGAGGGCGCGGTCCTTCTGCTCGTCGGTGAGGTCCTCGGCGTACTGCAGCGCCCAGTCCTGGTCCTCCCAGCGGTAGTACCGGGTGCCGCAGGTGGGCAGGAGGTGCAGGGCGTCGAGCGTCAGGCCGTCGCGCTGCCGGAGCGGGGTGACCAGCTGCTGCTCGAACTGGGTGAAGTTGCCGCCGGAGATGACCGCGACCGGCACGACCTCGAGCAGGGACGCGAAGGTCTCGAGCATGCGGGGGTCGAGGGAGGACTTCGACGGGGCGAGCGTGTCGTCCAGGTCGAAGGCGACGAGGCGGGGCGTGGTCATGCCCCCGATCCTGCCAGAGCCCGCCGACCACCCGCAGGGTGCGACCATCCGGGCACCCCGGTGCTGCGCGAAGTCTGCGGGGTCACGCGCGGTGCGTGGCGGGGACCCGGTCGCGCGCGTAGGTGATGTCCGTGTAGCCGTGCGGGGCCGGGTTGCCGTCCTCGTCGAGGTTCACGAACACGACCTCGTCGATCGTCAGGATGCTGCGGTGCGTGAAGAGGTTGCGCGCCTCGGCCCGCATGGTCAGCGACGTGCGGCCGAACCGGGTGGCGACGAGGCCGATCTCGACGATGTCGCCCTCCTTCGCCGAGGACAGGAAGTTGATCTCCGACATGTACTTCGTGACGACCTTGCCGTTGCCGAGCTGGATGATCGCGTAGACCGCGGCTTCCTCGTCGATCCAGCGGAGCAGGCTGCCGCCGAACAGGGTGCCGTTGGCGTTGAGGTCTTCCGGTCGCACCCACTTCCGGGTGTAGAAGTTCATCTCCGGCGGGGCGTCGTCCTGGTGCTGATCCATGTCACGTCATGGTACGCCGACGGCCGCGCCCCCGCAGGGACGCGGCCGTCGTGGCGATCGCGGGCGGCGGTGCCGCCGGAGCTCACTCCTTGACGAGGACGACCTCGTCGAGGGGGATGCGGGTGCGCGGGGCGACCTCGCGCTCGGCGGCCTTGTCGTCGAGCTGCGACGGGTGCGCGACGGTGCCGACGGCCGTGACGGTGTACGGCAGGAAGCGCTCGGGCAGGTCGAACGCGGCACGGAGCCCGGCGGCGTCGATGCCCGCCATCTGGTGCACGTGCAGGCCCTCGGCGTGCGCCTGCACGGTGAGGGCGGCGAGCGACTGGCCGAGGTCGTACTGCGCGAAGGGGCGCTCCTCGCCGTCGGCGGTCACGGTCTCGAGCACGCCGACGACGAGGGCGCTGGCGCGGAAGGCCCAGGCGGCGTTGAAGCCGAGCAGGTTCTCGTTGATCTTCCGGAACGTCTCGGTGCCGCGGCGGCCGGCGATGAAGCGGCGGGGCTGGAAGTTCATGGCCGAGGGTGCCCAGCGAGCGGCCTCGAGGACGGCGTCGAGCTGGTCGTCCGAGATCGTCGCGGTCTCGTCGTAGGAGCGGGGGCTCCAGCGCTCCTCGAGCAGCGGCACGAGCGGCTGGCTGGAGTCGGTGGACCGGGTGAGGGTGTCGGCGTTCGTCGAGGTCATGATGCGCTCAACGGTATTCGATGCGTACGCATTTCCGACCTGAGTGACGTCACATCCCCGCCGGCAGGTGCCAGGATGGACGGGATGGGTGGCGTGTTGACCGGCTTCGCGATCATCGGCGCGATCATCGCCGGTGGGTACGTCGTCGGACGCATCGGCCTGCTGGGCCCGCACGCGCAGTTCGTGATGAGTCGGCTCGCGTTCTTCGTGCTGATGCCGTGCCTGCTGTTCCACACCATCGCGACCGCCGACATCGCGTCGCTGCTGTCCTCGATGCTCTGGGTCTCGCTGCTGAGTGCCGCCGTGGTCGCCCTCGGTGCCGCCGCCGTGTTCCGCTTCGTGCTGCGCCGCCCCGTCACCACGACCACCGTCGGCGCCCTGGCGTCGAGCTACGTGAACGCGAACAACATCGGGCTGCCGGTGGCCGTGTACGTCCTCGGCCAGGCGACCGCGGTCGTGCCCGTGATCCTGCTGCAGCTCGTCGTGATGGCCCCGATCGCGTTGACGATCCTCGACGCGGCGACCGCGGGTGGCGGCGGATGGGGGCGGCGGCTCGCGGGGCCGTTCCGGAACCCGATCATCATCGCCTCGCTCGTCGGGCTGGTGTGCTCGGCGACCGGGATCACGCTGCCCGACCCGGTGCTCGAGCCGTTCTCGCTCGTCGGCGCGGCCGCGGTGCCCGTCGTGCTGCTGTCGTTCGGGATGAGCCTGCACGGTGCGACCCCGCTGCGGGACCCGGCGATCCGGACCGACGTCATCGTGGCGTCGTCGATCAAGCTCGTGGTGATGCCGGCCGTGGCGTTCGTGTTCGCCCGGTTCGTGTTCGGGCTCGGCGACCAGGAGGTCTTCGTGCTCACCACCCTCGGCGCCCTGCCGGCGGCGCAGAACGTCTTCAACTACGCGCAGCGGTACGGGGCCGCGGTCCCGGTCGCGCGCGACGTCGTGCTCATCTCGACGCTCGGTTCGGTGCCCGTGCTCGTCGCGATCGCCGCCCTGCTGCACCCGTAGCGCGCCCTGGACGCGCGACGCCGGCGTGTGGCCGCCCGGAAGACGCCGTCGTGTTGTCGAGACGCCTCGATGTCGCCGAGACGCCGCCGCATTCGGCGGCGTCTCGCGCTCTTGCGGGCGTCCTGCGGACACGCCGGCGTCTTCCGCGCCGTGGACGCGCCGCGGGGCGGACGGGAGGCCCGTGGCGGGGGTGCACCGGGCCTCCCGTCCGGCTGTGGTGGCGACCACCGCGGATGGTGAGCAGGAACGGTCGGGTGGCGGTCGCGGACCCGACCATTCCTGCTCACGAAGCGCGGACGGCACGCGCGTACCCTGGCGGGCACGCGGGGCGGACCGCCTCGTGACCGATGACCACGACGAGGAGACCGGCGATGGACACGATGGCGATGATGAAGAACATGTCGATGACGGACATGCCCATGGAGATGGACATGGACATGATGCAGGACACGATGATGGCGATGAACGCCGCGTCGATGGCGGCGACGATGTGCTCCGCGGCCGACATGCGGATGGGCGGCGAGATGGCCACCTGCGCCGCGATGTGCTCGAACACGGCGATGCTCGCCGACACCGGCATGCGGATGATGATGCGTCCGATGGGGATGGACACCGCCGCGATGCAGGCGATGCTCATGGCCGTCGTCGCGATGGGCACCGCGTGTGCCGCCGAGTGCCGCCAGCACCAGGACATGGACGAGTCGTGCCGCTACTGCGCCATGGCCTGCGACGAGATGGTGTCGAAGTGCCAGGCGATGCTCGACTCGATGGCGGCCTGACCCGCTCCGTGCGCGCTCCCCGACGCGTGCGCGCTACGCGACGCGTGCGGTGGTCTGTCGACCGCCGGCGCTGAGGATCTCTGCAACCGGGTGGTGGGCGACCGGCTCGCCGACCGACAGGACGCCGTCGGCGTCCGCCACCCGCAGCTGCGTGATGCTCCCGTCGAGGAACAGCACCACGGCGTCGGCTGCGCGGGTCTCGACGACGATGCCGTCGCGCCACGCACCGGGGGCCGCGGTCGCCATGAGGCGCTGGATGGGAAGGATCGTCGTGCGGGACATGGCTTCACCTGCTCTCGAAGGGGTTCGGTGCAGGAAACCTACGTCGGCGTGACGGACGGCTCAATCACGGCGGACGCCGGGCGTAACAGAGCCGGACGGACGCCGATCCCGGGCCGGGCCGGGCCGGGCCGGTGAGCCGACTCCGATCAGAAGATCATCGGGCGGTCGTCGTCGAGCGACGTGTCCAGGTCGAGGTCGACCACCACGGGGACGTGGTCGCTCGGGGCGTCGCCCTTGCGCTCGTTCCGGTGGATCGAGGCGTCGGTGACGACGTCCGCGAAGGCCTGCGAACCGAGGACGAAGTCGATGCGCATGCCCTCGTTGCGCGGGAACCGCAGCTGCTTGTAGTCCCAGTAGGTGTAGCCGTCGGGCACGATCGGGCGCACGACGTCCTGCAGGCCCCGCGCCTCGAACTCGCGGAACGCTGCCCGCTCGGGTTCGCTGACGTGGGTGGACCCCTCGAAGACCCGCATGTCCCAGACGTCCTGGTCGAGCGGTGCGACGTTCCAGTCGCCCATCAGCGCGAGCGGGGTCTCCGGCGACGCCTCGATCCACTCCGAGGTGCGGTCGGCCAGCTGGGCGAGCCAGTCGAGCTTGTACGTGTAGTGCGGATCGCCGAGCTCGCGGCCGTTCGGCACGTAGAGGCTCCAGAGCCGCACGCCGTCGACCGTGACGCCGATCGCGCGGGCCTCGACCGGCAGGTCCGGCCCCTCGTGGCCCTTCAGGAAGCCGGGCTGGCCGGGGAAGTCGCGGGTGACGTCCTCCATCGGCAGCCGGCTGGCGAACGCGACGCCGTTCCACTGGTTCAGGCCGTGCGCCTCGACGTGGTACCCCGCGGCCTCGAACTGCTCGACCGGGAACTGCTCCGGCTTGCACTTGATCTCCTGCATGCCGAGGACGTCGACGTCCTCACGCACCAGCCAGTCGACGATCCGACCCACTCGGGTGCGGACGGAGTTCACGTTCCAGGTCGCCACGCGCATGGAACAAGAACCTACCGGTGCCGACTGACGACGAGGTCGGCGAGACCAGCGGCATGGTCGGGCGGGACGTGCGCCGCCTGTGCGGCGTACGGCACGATGGTGTTCGCTGGAGGCCAGCAATCGACCGCACGGAGGCAGCAATGGCATCGACGACCAACCGCGTCGACGGGACCACGACCGGGGCCACGCTCGGGACCGGGGCCGGGAGCACCCAGCCCGCCGGCACCACCACGACGCAGGTCACCGCCAAGGGCAGGACCATCATCGACGACACGGTCGTCGCGAAGGTCGCGGGCATCGCCGCCCGCGACGTCCCCGGCGTCTTCGCGCTCGGCGGCAACGCCTCGCGGGCGTTCGGCGCCATCCGCGACGCCATCGGCTCGAGCGCGCTCGGCCAGGGCGTCCGCGTCGAGGTCGGTGAGACCCAGGTGGCCGTCGACCTGACCATCGTCGTGGACTACCCGACGCCGATGATGGAGGTCGCCTCCGCGGTCCGTGCCGCCGTCACGAACGCCGTCACCGAACTCGTCGGCCTCGAGGTCACCGAGGTCAACATCGCCATCAACGACGTGAACATCCCGGCGCTCAACGGCGTCGCGGACGAGCTCGACACCCGGGACGGTCGGGTCCGGTGAACGCCACCGTCGTCGGGATGGGCACCGGCGCCCTGCTCGCGATCGTCGCCGTGACGCTCGGGTTCTGGGCGTTCGTCGTCGTCGCCGTCTGCATGGCGGTCGGTGCACTGGTCGCCCGCATCGTCACGGGTGACGTCGACTTCCGGCGCCTGCTCGACGTGCTGCGCGGACGCCGGAGCTCGTCGTGAGCGACGCCGCCGTCGCCACGGCCGGCGACAGCGGCGTCCGGCTCCGCGGCTCCGACCGCATCGGTACGTCCGCGTTGGTGCACACCGCCCAGGCGGTCGCCGCCGAAGCGCTGCGCGTTGCCTTCCGGGAGGTCCGTGCCCGGGTCGCGGACGACGGCCGCGGCGCGCTGGCGGTCGAGATCACCGCCCCGCTCGCCCTGCCGGTGCTGGGCTCGCACGCACTCCCCGACGAACCCGTCGTCGCCGCGGCGCACCGGGCTCGCGGCACGATCGCCGAGCGCTTCCGGACCATCACAGGCCGACAGGTCGCCCGCGTGACCGTGACCTTCGCCTCGTCGGTCGTGGACACCCCGCGGAGGGTCCGGTGACCGCCGCGACAGCCGTCGACCCCGCCGGCGGCAACCCCGATCCGGTCGTCCCCGCCGGCCCGTCGCACGACGACCACCTCGCCACCCACCGCCGCCTGCTGCGCCGCGAGACCCACGTCTCCCGCTCCGGCGCAGTCGTCGTCGCGATGCTCATCGCCATGGTGCTCGCCGCCGCCGCGGTCTTCGCCGGCGCACTCGTCCTGCTCGACCAGAACGTGCTCGGTGTCGACCCCCGTGCCGTGATCGACGCCGCGCTCGCCGCGCCGGACGGCCTCGACACCACCATCGTGATCGGCATCGGCGCCGTCGTGGCCCTGATCGGCCTCGTGCTCCTGCTGCAGGGGATCCTGCCCCAGCGCCGTCCGCGGCACGTGATGTCGTCCGACCGGCTCGCAGTCGTCGTCGACGACGAGGTCCTGGCCTCCGCCGCGGCCCGAGCCGCCCGTTCCGCGACCCGTCTGGGCGCCGACGCCGCCGTGGGCACCGTCGGTCGCCGCACGGTCGACGTCGTGCTCCGTCCCGCAGCCGGGGTGGACGTCCCCGCGGTCGCCGCGACCGAGGCCGTGGAGCGGGAGTTCGCCGCGATCGACGCGCAGCCGACGCTGGCCGCGCGGGTCCGGGTGCAGCCGACCGGGCGGGTGGACGGATGAACGCCACGAACCGCGGGCTCGGCCGGACGGCGCTCGTCGTGCTCGGGCTCGTCCTGCTCGTCGCCGGGGTCGCCGCGATCCTGGTGCAGACCGCGCAGGGCCTGCCCCTCGTCGCATCGTGGTGGCGCACGGTCGGCGATGCCCTCGCCGGACTCGGCACCGGGGCGTCGCGTGACGACTCGGTGTTCGCGTGGACCTGCGTGCTCGGCGGTGGCGTCGTGCTCGGCGTGCTCGCACTCGTCGTGCTGACGACGCTCGGCGGTGGCCGCGAGAGCACCGTCGTGGACAGCGACGGTTCGGCCGACGGCGTCGCCGGCTCCGTGCGCATCGAGTCCACGGCCGTGCAGCACGCGCTCTCCTCGGCCATCGGCGACATGCCCCAGGTCGGCTCGCTCGCCGTCGACGTCTACCGGGTCCGTGGTGGCCGGGCGATCCGGGTGCGGGTCCGTCCGCGCCGGGGTGCCGCGCCGCGCGAGATCACCGAACGGGTCGAGGCCGTCGTCGCGGACCTGGACGCCCTGCTCGGCGAACGCCTGCCGGTGCTGCTCGAGATCGCCCGTGGTGGGTCGGGGTCGTCCCGCCCGGACCGCGTGCACTGAGCGTCACCGTGGTGCGCTCGATCGGTGGGCTGCCCCGGCCGGGCGAGACCGTCCCGGTGCCGCGCATCGTCACCGAAGTCGCGCGAGGGCGTGAGGTCGCCCTCGTCTGGCACAACCAGATCGGCGGGACGACGTTCCGCATCGGGCCGGACGCGCACGCCGAGGAGTTCGTGAAGGTGCTGCCGCAGGCCTACGGATCGTGGATCAGCGGCGAGGCCGCGCGGCTGACGTGGGCGTCCCGGTACGCCCGGGTGCCCGAAGTGCTCGACCACGGCGCTGACGACGACGGCGTCTGGCTGCACACCCGTGCCGTGCACGGGTGGAGCGCCGTCGACCCGCGCTGGCACGACGAACCCCGGACCGCGGTGGTCGCGGTGGGCGAGGGCCTGCGCGCGCTGCACGACACCCTGCCCGTCGACGACTGCCCGTTCACGTGGTCCACGGCGGACCGGCTCGATCGCGCGCGTGGGACGAGCGCCGACGCTGCCGCCGACGCCGAGCGCGGCCCGGGCGGTCTCGGTCCGGAGCCGACGAGTGACCGGATCGTCGTCTGTCACGGCGACCCGTGCACGCCGAACACGCTCATCGGTGCGGATCGGCGGTGGAGCGGGCACGTCGACCTGGACGCGATGGGGGTCGCGGACCGCTGGGCCGACATCGCGGTGGCGACGATGGCCCTCGGCTGGAACTACGGACCCGGGTGGGAGCCGCTGTTCCACCGGGCGTACGGGCTGCCGGACGACCCGGAGCGCACCGCCTGGTACCGGGCGCTGTGGAACGCCGGCGACGACGGGATCGACGAGCCGGAGCCGGAACCGATCGGCTAGAAGGCGACCCCGCGAGCGCCCATGAAGGGCACCGGGTCGGTGGTGGCGCCGTTGATGTGCACCTCGACGTGGCTGTGGCAGCCGGTCGACGCCCCGGTGGAGCCGACGAGCGCGATGAGCTGCCCCGCGGAGACCTGCTGGCCGGTGGCGACCCGGAAGCCGCCGTCGACGATGTGGCCGTACGCGGTCTGCACGCCGCCGCCGTGGTTGATGCGGACGTAGTTGCCGTAGCCGCCGTACCAGCCGACGTAGTCGACGGTGCCGGCCGAGGCCGCGACGATGGGCGTGTAGCAGCCGCTCGCCAGGTCGGTGCCCTCGTGCATGGTGACGACGCCGGTGATCGGGTGGACGCGGTACCCGTAGGGGCTGATCACGTAGCCGCTGGCCGGGCGGACCCAGCCGGTCCCGGAGCCCGCGCCGACGGAACCGCCGCCGCCCGAGCCGCTGCTGCCGGTCGCGCCGCCGCCTGACGGAGCGCCCCCGCCGGAGTTCGCGGCGGCCTGTGCGGCGGCTGCTCGCTGCGCGGCGGCTGCGCGCTCTGCGGCTTCGCGTGCGGCCTTCTCCTCCGCCGCCTTGCGGACGCGCTCACCCTTGGCGAACTCGGCTTCGGTCCGGACGCGGCCGGAGGTCAGGGTCGCGAGCTGGGCGTCGAGTCGGGCCTTGTTCGACTGCTGCTCGTCGTAGGCGGCCTGCACGGCGTCGGACGCCGCCTGGGCTTCCTGCATGCGGTCTTCGGCTTCGGCAGCGAGGTCGCCCAGCGCTTCGGCGGCGCGGTCGGCCTGTGCCTCGAGCGAGCTGGCGACGGCGGCGTCGGCGCTCGCGGCGGCCTGCACACGCTCGGCCTGCTCGGAGAGCTTGCTCAGTGCACCGAGGTTGTACAGCAGATCACTGGCGTCTTCGCCCTGGGTGATCACCGAGGTGGTGACGTCGGCGCCACCGGAGCGGGACATCTGCGCGGCGAACTGCCCGGCCTGCGCGGCGCTCTGGTCGGCGACCTTCGCGTGGTCCTTCGCGTCGGCGCGGAGCTGCTGTTCCTTCTCGGCCGCGGTCTGGGCCTTGCGCTGTGCCTTGTAGAACACGTCGCCGAGCTTCTGCGCCTTCGCCTCGGCAGCCTCGACCTTGGCGTCGAGTTCGCTGATGATGCCCCGGATCTCGGTGATCTGCCCCTGCTTGGCGGATTCCTTGCCGCGGGCGGACTTCACCTCGTCCCACGTGGGGTAGGTCACCGCCTGGGCGGCCGGAGCGTCGGCGATGACCGTGCCGACGAGGCCCGCGAGTGCCAGGCCGGTGACGGCGAGGCGCAGGCGCACGGGGACACGGTGGGCGCGGGGGCTGGTGGGACGAGACATCGAGCACGAGCCTATACATCCGTACAGCGAGCATCGGACGGCAACGCGCCGCTGTGGACAACTTCAGCAGTGGATCAGAAGCCGCGGTCGCGACGGATGACGTCGGCGCTCCCGACGACGTCGCGCCGCAGGATCGCCTGCCCGGCGGTGCCGGCGTAGTCGTAGACGTCGAACCCGGTGCAGTGGGTGATCGTCGCCGGGGGGCCGAGGGAGTCCTCGACCGCGGTGGTCCAGAGGTCGTGCGACCCGACCACCACGAAGCTCGGGTCGGCGTCGCGGTAGGCGCCGAGGTCGACGAGCCACGGGTACGTCTCGAAGGTGTCGCGGACCTGCAGCAGCCCGACGTTCGTCGACGCGTAGGTGGCGAGGGGTCGGACCGTCCAGAACTGCCCGACGCCGGTGACCTGGCGTCCGTCGGCCCAGCGGTCCAGGCACGCGGCCGCCGGGTACCGCGCGGTCGACACGGCGTGGGCGGTGCCGGGGGCCACGGCGATCCCGGTCGCGAGGACGGCGGCCATCGCGACCGCCACCCCCGCCCGGACCCCGCGGTGCGGGCGGTGCACGCGGGTGCGACGGACCGCGGTGCGGGTGAGCTCGGCCACGGCGACGAGCGCGAGCAGCGGTGCCGTCACGATCGGCTGCAGGTAGCGCGGGGTCTCGGACCCGGCGACGACGACCCCGACGGACACGGCGACGACGGTCACCAGCGGCAGCAGCGTCGCGACCAGCACGGTGCGTGCGGTGCGGACCCGCCAGGCCCAGACCGTGCCGCCGACGGTGACGAGCACCCCGGCGAACAGCAGCAGGAGCCCGAGGTCGCCCGGTGCCGTGCCCGCCCGGTCGTCGGTCAGCGCCGCGAAGAACCGCAGGGTCTCCCCGGCCCGTGACGGCTGCACGTACGTCGCCGGGTCGAGGGAGACGAACGGTCGCAACGGGATCCGCACCAGGTACCCGACGACCGATCCGACCGTGACGGCACCGGCGAGCAGCGCAGCGGGGCGCCACGGCACCCGCCCTGCCAGCACCAGGAGCCCGAGGGTGACGACGACGGGAGCGGCGGACCAGGGCACGTACAGCGGGTTCGACGCGGTCGTGCACGCGGCGACGAGTCCGAGCACCACGAGCAGGGGCACCGACGCCCGGCCGAGGCGCACCGCCCGCAGCACGAGCACCGCGGTGCCGAGCACCGCCAGCACGGCGCCGTAGTAGTAGGTCGTCGTGAGCAGCAGGGACGCCAGCTCGAGCGAGGTCGCGGTCGCCGACGACTCGGTGAGCACCAGCAGCGTGACGAGGCCGAGCGCCCCCGCCGACACCGCGATCCGCGCGGGTCGCCCGGCGGACGGCATCAGTTCGTTCGCGGCTGCCCGCACCAGCGCGTAGACCGCGAGCAGCACGAGCACCCCGTTCAGCGCCAGGGCCTGCTGCGGGGTCCCGGTCACCAGCGAGCAGAACAGGTACACGGGCAGCTCGGGGAAGAAGAACAGTGCGGGCGACATCGCCCACTCGAAGGGCTGGACGGCCTGCAGCGAGCGCTCGACGAGCGGCAGCAGCACCGAGTCCCCGTCGTACCAGAGCAACGCCACCCGCTCGGTCGCGACGACGTGGCGGAGGGCGATGACGGCCAGGGCCAGCGCGACCAGCCCGCCCAGGGCCTCCCGTCCGATCGTGACGGCCACCCCACCGGTCCGGCGGCCGCCGGACGGAGCCGGCTCCACGGCGGGGAGACGCGGTGCTCGGGACATGCCCCGGAGCGTACCGAGGCCGCCTCGGTGCCGGTACGCACGGACCCACAGGCTGGGGGAGCGCGTTGCGGGCCCGACCGACTACCCTTGTGCGCTGTGACCGACGCGCGCGAACAGTTGATCCAGTACATCTCCTCCGAAGCGGTGTTCCACGGCGACTTCACCCTGACCAGCGGGAAGAAGGCGACGTACTACATCGACCTGCGGAAGGTCAGCCTGGACCACCGCGTCGCGCCGCTGATCGGCCAGGTCATGACCGAGCTCGTGCAGCAGGTGCCGGACGTCTCCGCCGTCGGTGGCCTGACCATGGGCGCCGACCCGATCGCCAGCGCCGTCCTGCACCAGGCCGCAGCCCAGGGCCTGACCTACGACGCCTTCGTCGTCCGCAAGGAGCCGAAGGACCACGGCCGCGGCAAGCAGGTCGAGGGACCGGACCTCAAGGGCAAGCGCGTCGTCGTGCTCGAGGACACCTCCACCACCGGCGGCTCGCCGCTCAAGGCGGCCGAGGCGCTCGAGCGCGAGGGCGCGATCATCGCCGCCGTCGCGGTCGTCGTCGACCGGGACACCGGTGCCAAGGAGACGATCGAGGCGGCTGGCTACCCGTACTTCGCGGCCATCGGGTTGGCTGATCTGGGGCTGACCGCGTGACCGAGGAGCGTCCGGACGACGCACGCGAACCCGACGGCACCGCCGGCCCGGCAGACGGGGACGACGGCCTGGAGGCTCGGCGTGCGTCCGGATCGGACGCTCCGTTCCACGGTCTCCGTAGCGCTGCGGACATCTTCGGGGCTCCGCGCGGCGAGGAGGACTGGCCGTCGCGGCGGGAGCGTCGCGAGGCCGAGCGCACCGCCCGCGAGACGGGCGCGCCGCTGCCGGAGCCGTTCGTGGCCGAGGGGGAGGCGGAGGGCGCCGAGGCTGCTGCTGCTCCTGCTCCTGCTCCTGCTCCTGCTCCTGCTCCTGCTGTTCCTGCTCCTGCCGCGTCTGCGCCGGCCGCTTCGGCGCCGGCGCTCGACGACGGCGCGACCCAGGCCATCTCGATGCCGCCCGAGCTGCTCGCACCCTCCGAGAACCCCGACGCCGTCGTCGAGCACGAGCGCTCCACACTGCACGACCGGATCCCGGCCGCCGCCGACGTCGCGCCGGACTCCACCGCGCCGCACCCGTCGTCGATCGTGTTGCCGACGGCGCAGACCCACCGCGACGAACGAGCTGCCGCGTCGAAGGCCATCGAGGACGAGCGTCGCCGCGTCGACCCGTTCGGCGAGGGCCGCGCAGACGTCGACTGGCTCGGCCGTGCGACCGGGAACCACCCGGAGTCCGTGGCGCCCGCTGCTCCCGCTGCTCCCGCTGCCCCGCAGCCCCTCGGCGTCGAGAACGTGCTGCCGCCGACCGAGGAACCGCCGACCTTCACCGATCTGCTGCGCATCACCAGCACCGGGCCGGTCCCCACGCAGACGGGCGCGCACGACCGGCCGTTCGACTGGGCGCTCGGTGACGACGAGCCCGGCGAGGTCCCGGCGACGCTGACCACCGACTCGTTCGACACCACCGCGCTGTCCGCCGGGTCCTGGTCGCTCGCCGACGAGTTGGACGACGAGGACGAGGTCGTCGCCGGCGAGGTCGACACCCCGGCCTCCGGGCTGCCGCAGGCACCGCGGACCTACCCGGTGCCGCCGGCGGTCCCCGTGCAGCCGGTGGTTCCCCCGGCGGTCCCGGCTGCTGGTGCTGGTGCTGGTGCTGGTGCCGCTGCCACTGGTGCGCCGTCGGAGGCGACCGAGGCCGTGGACGTGCCCCGTGAGCCCGCCGGAGGCGACGTGCCGGACGCGACCGAGGGCCTCCAGGCCGATGCCCCGACCACCGCGATGCCGGCGGCCGGGACGCCCTGGTGGTCCGAGCCCGACGCGACCGTGCCGCCGACCGCCGCGCCGCCGCTCGTGGAGCCCGCTGCGGGTGCCCAGGAGTACCCGGCGCACCTGCCGCCGTCGGTGGGGCAGGACCTCGACGCCGTGCTCGGCCTGCGTGGGAACGACACCGGTCCGCAGCCGGAGTCCCTTCCCGCTGCGGCGCCGGACGACCTGGACCAGTCCGAGTGGGACGGCCGCGAGACCAGTGACACGAGTGCCATCAAGGACCTGTTCGGCACCGAGGCCGTCGGGCAGCTCGGCGGGACCGGCTACGACCCGGAGGACACCGGGACGCGGATGATGCCGGCGGCTGCCGTGCCAGCGGCTGCTGCCGCTCCTGCTGCTGTCCCCGCGCCCGCTGCTGCCGGCCGGCCGGCCGGCAGTCCGGACCGGCAGCCCGGCGATCGCGACAACTTCATCAACGAGGGCTTCGCGCGGCTGCGGAACGAGGGCAAGCGCGGCAAGCAGCTGCTGATCTACGGGTCGATCGCGCTGATCCTCGTGCTCATCGTGCTGGTGTTCCTGCTGTCGAAGTGGATCCTCGGCAACAACATCGCCGACCAGGCCGTGCCGACGAAGTCGCCGGTGGCTGCCTCGTCGGCGCCGGCGACACCGAGCGCTGCGCCGTCGGCGTCGGCCTCGCAGCCGGGTGACGCCGCAGCACCGGCCGCCACGCTGCAGTTCGCCACGACCCCGGCCCTGCCCGGCGAGCACCCGTGGACCGACCTGGCCGGCGGGGAGTGCCTGTCGCCGTTCACGAACGCGTGGTCGCAGACCTTCACGGTGGTGGACTGCGCGACGCCGCACATCGGGCAGCTGACCGCACGGCTCGCGGTCGAGGGCGACACCTACCCCGGTGCCGAGGCCCTGGCGACCCAGGCGGCCGACCAGTGCCAGTCCGACACGGCGCTGAACGCCTCGGCCGCCGCAGCTGTGGGGGACGTGCAGGTGCAGGGTTCCTACGCGCCGGACCAGGCGACGTGGGACCAGGGTGACCGGTTCATCGCGTGCTTCGTGACGCGGTCGTCGGGGCAGCCGCTGACCGGGTCGTTGGCGCCGGGGGCGTAGGGGCGGTCGGCGCGGGTCGCACGCGTTCTGCGACGATCCACCCCGTGATCGACTGGTGGTCTGTCGGAACATGCACACGCAGCGACTGCGTGCGCAACGAACGACATCCCACCCGTCGAACGACGAGTGGGATGTCGGAACATGTACGCGCATCGGCTGAGATGCGCCGGCGTCAGGCGCTCGCGGGCACCTTCGCCGACACGTCGGACAGGGTCTGCAGCTCGTCGGCGGTGAGCTCGAGCTCTGCCGAGGCCAGCAGCGCCGGCAGCTGCTCGGTGTTCCGGGCGCTCGCGATCGGCGCGACGACGTCGGGCTGCGCCTGCAGCCAGGCGAGTGCGACGGTGGCGATCTCGGAACCGTGGGCATCGGCGATCGAGGACAGCGCGTCCACGACGGCGAGCCCCTCGTCGGTGAAGTAGCCGGACACCTGGCCCTCGCGGTCCTTGCCCGCGAAGTCGTCCTTCGAGCGGTACTTGCCGGTCAGGAACCCCGCGGCGAGCGAGAAGTACGGCACGACGCCGAGTCCGTGCTCGTGCGCGAGCGGTGCGATCTCGGCCTCGTACGGCTGGCGGGTGACCAGGTTGTAGTGCGGCTGGATGGCGACGGGCTGGGCGAGGCCGTTCTCCGTCGCGATGCGGATCCACTCCGCGGCGCGGTCCTTCGAGTAGTTCGAGATCGCGGTGTAGCGGACCAGGCCGTCCTGCACGAGCTGGTCGAAGGCGCGGACGGTCTCCTCGAGCGGGGTCGACTGGTCGTCGAAGTGCGCGTAGTACAGGTCGATCCGGTCGGTGCCGAGGCGCTCGAGGCTCGCGCGGGCAGCGGCGGCGACGGTGTCCGCGGCGAGGCCCTGGAACTCCGGGTGCTGCGAGCCCTTCGTGGCGATGACGACGTCGTCCCGCTTGCCCGAGGCGCGCAGCCACGAACCGATGACCCGCTCGGACTCGCCGCCCGAGTTGCCCGGCGCCCAGGCCGAGTAGACGTCCGCGGTGTCGATGAAGTCGCCACCGGCCGCGGTGTAGGCGTCGAGGACCTGGTGGGAGGTCGACTCGTCCGCCGTCCACCCGAAGACGTTGCCGCCGAGGGCGAGGGGGAACACGTGCAGGTCACTGGTACCGATGCGGGGCATGCGGAGGTCCTTTCGTGGTCGGAGGTGCGGTGGGAGCGAACCGCACGTCTCCCGACGCTATGCCCCGATGCTTGACACGGCCCCGGCGCGAGGGGCTTCGATGGACGGATGACCACGCTCACCGATGCCCTCGCCGATCCGCGATCCTCCGCCCGGCTGCAGGCCGTGATGGCCGCGGGGACCACCCCGGACCCCGCGGACCTCGAGGTGCTCGTCGCGCAGTGCGCCGTCGAGCCGGACTTCTTCGTCCGCGACATGCTGACGTGGGCGCTCACCCGGCACCCCGCCGACGAGGTCGTCGCCCGCGTCCTGCCCGAGCTCGAGCGCCCCGAGCCCCAGGCCCGCAGCCAGGCGCTCCACACCCTGTCGAAGATCGGCGACCCGGACGCGTGGCCCGCGGTACGCCCGCTGCTCGAGGACCACGACGACGAGGTGCTCCGCGCCGCCTGGCGCACGGCCGTCGCACTGGTGCCGGACGACGAGCGGGCGTCGCTCGCGCGGACCCTCGCCGTGCAGCTCGGCATCGGCGACCGCGAACGTCGGCTCAGCCTGTCGCGTGCCCTGGTGGGACTCGGCGAGGACACCGTCGGACCGGTCCTCGCCGCGGCCGCCGACCGGGGGACCGAGGCCGTCCGGGAGCACGTGCGCGAGACCGAACGCCTGCTGCACGACGACGGCGTCGCCTCCGAGTACGCGCTCGAACGGGCTCGGCGCGAGGTCGCCCTCGGCCGGACGCGCTCCGTGAAGGGCTAGGGCCGGCGGACGTGCCCGGTCGGGCGCGCCGAGTGGTCGAGAACCGTCGGCGTCGCGGTGGTGGGGCGGGCGCGTCGCGCGGTCACGACACCCCGTGGGCGGGGTGCCGAGTGGTCGCGGACCGTCGGTTGCGGGGCTGCCGGGCGACAGGTGGTGACCGCTCGGCGGACGTGAGCGGGGTGTTGTGACCGGTGGGGCCATCGGACGGGAGGCGCGTGGCGGCCGCGCACCGGGCCTCCCGTCCGTCGCCACGCGCGTTCGCGGGCCGCAGTGCGGTCACGACGCCCCGTGCGTTGGGTGCCGAGTGGTCGCGAACCGTCGGTTGCGGGGCTGCCGGGCGACAGAAGGTGACCGCTCGGCGGACGTGAGCGGGGTGTCGTGACCAGCCGACCTTCCCGCCCGCGCACGCCGCGCGGTCAGTCGCCGTCGGGTGCGAGCCAGATGGAGGACGCGGCGGCGGCCGGCAGGTCGACGAGGGACTCCGAGCCGTCGGTCGCCCGCCGCGACACCGCGATGACGCCGGCGTAGTCCCGCACCCGCTCGACCCGCAGGTGCGTGCCCAGCCCCACCCCGAGCTCGTCGAAGTACCGCAGCAGTGAGGGGTCGTCGTCCGAGACCCGGTCGACGGTGCCGCACGCTCCCGGCTCGATCGCGCCGAGCAGGGTGCCGGGGGAGTCCGGCACGATGCCGTCCGCTCCGGGGATCGGGTCGCCGTGGGGGTCGTGCGTCGGGTGGCCGAGGTCGGCGTCGACCCGGTCGAGGAACTGCTCGGACACGGCGTGCTCCAGGGCCTCGGCCTCGGTGTGGACCTCGTCCCACGAGTAGCCGAGCCGCTCCACCAGGAACGTCTCGATCAGCCGGTGTCGCCGGACCATCGCCACCGCGACCTGCTGCCCGAGTGGGGTGAGCACGACGCCGTAGTACGGGGTGTGCTCGATCAGGCCGTCGCGGTCGAGCTTCTTGAGGTTGCCCGACACCGTCGACGCCGACACCTTCAGCGACGCCGCGATGTCCCGCGTCGCCAAGCCGGGCCCGCCGCGCTCGCTGGCCTTCCAGATGAGCTTGACGTAGTCCTCTGCCATGGTGGACAGGGATGGCAGGCGCATACCGCCAATCGTACGACCCGCCTGGTACAACCAGCAGATGACCACCACCGCCCCCGTCCGAGCCCGCCGCCGTCGCTGGCCGGTGCCCCCGTCGCTGCTGCTCGGGCTCGCGCCGATCGTGGTGTTCGCGGCGATCAGCGCCTGGCGGTCTCGGCCGAGTGACGACTACGCGACCCTCGGGCAGACCGTCGACAGCGTCGTGCACGCCCTGGTCATCCCCGAGGGCATCGCCGTCGTGGCACTCGCCCTGTTCGTCACGGCGCTCGGCTGGTGGCGGATCGCCACGGTCGACCCGGTCCGGACGCGGCTGCGGTGGACGATGCTCGCGCCGATCCTCGTGCTCGTGGTGTGCGTCGTCCGGCTGCCCCTGATCGACTGGACGGCGCTGCCGGCGCACTACTTCCTGCTGCTCGCCGTCGGGGTGCTGTTCGTCGGGGTCTTCGAGGAGCTCATGGCCCGCGGGACCCTGCTCGTCGGGCTGCGGCGGCGCCTGCCGGAGATGGGGGTCTGGGCCCTGTCGTGCGCGCTGTTCGGGCTGCTGCACCTGCTCAACGCGCTCGCCGGAGCCGGGATCGGGCCGACGCTCATCCAGGTCGTGTTCGCGGCGTCGTTCGGGTCGACGCTGTACGTTGCGCGTCGGCTGACCGGGTCGCTGCTCGCCCCAGTGCTGCTGCACGCCTTCTGGGATTTCGGGTCCATCGGGTTCTCGGCGACCGCGGACACGGGCGACTTCGGCAAGCTGACCCTGCTCGGTCTGATCGGGCTGTTCTCGTTCGGGGTGCTCGCGTTCGGCATCGTGGCCGGCGGGATCATCGCCTGGTACGACGACCGACCCCGTCGGCTCGCGAAGCGGTGGCGGACGGTACCGCCCATGGGGGTGGTCGTGGTGCCGGGAGGCGAGCCGCGCCTCCGGGCCGACGTGGTCTGAGGGACCGGACGCGACGGCCGCTGCACTGGCGGACGCTGAGCCGACCGGCGCGTGGCGACCCCGCGCGGACGCGACGGTGCCCCGGAGCGCAGCACGCTCCGGGGCACCGTTCGGTCGCGTCGGTCGACGCGACGCGACGTGTCGGTCGGCTCGGCGTGTCGTGTCAGTCGACCCGACGCTCCGTGTCAGTCGGCCCGACGCCGGAGCTGTCGACGGCGCACGACGACCAGCGCGATGCCGGCCATCAGGAACACGATCGCGGCGATCGTGACCCCGGTGAGCTGCACGCCGGTGAAGGCCAGGCGCGTCGCGGACGGATCGTTCGCGGACGGATCGGCAGCGACGGTCTGCCCCGCGGCCCCGGCTCCTGCTGCGGCGCTCGAGGCAGTCGCGGCCCCGCTGCCCGTGCCGGCGCCCGTGCCTGCCGTTCCTGCTGTTCCTGCCGCTCCACCGGAACCGGTGCTCGCGCCCGTGCCGCTGCCGCCGGTCCCCGTGTGCGGCTTCGTCGTGGGCTTCGGGGTCGGCTTCGGCTTCGGCGTGACGGCCGTGGACACGATCCGCGAGACCGCACCGCTCTTCGTGTTCAGGAGCACCTCGCGGTGCTGCGGGTGCGTGAAGTCGAACATGCTCCGGATGGACCCGGCCCGAGCGTCGAACGACTGGTCGCCGATCCGGCCCGTCGACCAGTTGTCCTCGATGAACTTCGTGGTCGACGTCTGCTCGATGGCGGTGTGGTCGACGTGGTTCTGCTTGGCGAACGGCGAGATCACCAGGTACGGCAGCCGCTGCGAGGGACCACAGCGGTCGAGGTACCCGCCGGCGACACCGACCTTGGTCGCGGCCGTGGTGCAGACCGTGGTGTCGTTCGAGGAGTCCGTCGACCCGTTCAGGATCGTGGGCGCGAGGTGGTCGTACCAGCCGTCGGAGTCGTCGTAGTTGATGACGATGGCCGTGCTCGACCACTCCGGCGACCGCTCGATCTCGTTGATCTTCGACGTCAGGAACTTCTGCTCGTCAAGCGGGTCGGAGTACGCGGCGTGGCCGTCCTGGGCCTCGGGCGCCTTGAGGAAGGACACGGCGGGCATCCGGTGCTCGGCGAGCGCGGTGTCGAACGCCGACAAGTCGTACTGGTGGTTCGCACGGTCGGTGGAGCCGATCATGCGGTCGCTCGTCGGTGCGAGGTGGTGCGGGTTCGAGGTCGACGCGTAGTACGCGAACGGGTTGTGGTGCGGCGAGTAGTCGTTGCTGACCGACCCGCCCACGTTCGTCGTGGTGGCGTCGCACTTGGCGAGGGTGCCGCTGCCCGCGTAGGCCGTCGTCGGGGTGAAGCCGCCCTGGAACCAGCCCCAGGTGACGCCCTTCGCGTTGAGCAGGTCGCCGATGTTCTTGCCCGACATCTTGACCAGGTTCGACGTCGACGTGTGGTCCTTGTCGGAGCAGTCGTCGAAGGCGGGGTCAGGGTCGGCGGTGACGGTGCCCTGGCCGGCGGCGTCCTTCGCGACGACGGCGGTCGAGGTCGGCACCGTGGCACCGGTGACCGAGTCGACGCCCGTGCCGCCGTGGGTGTTCCCGCTGATCAGGTTGAGTGCCCCGGGGGTCGAGGGGCCGAAGCCGGTGTCCCAGGCGTTGTCGCTCATCGCGTAGTTCTGGGCGTAGTTCCACAGCCCGGTGGTGGTGTTGCCGTCGTAGTAGTCCATCGTCAGACCCGGCGACCCGTACAGGCCGGTGCAGGTGTCCACCGAGGTGCTCTCGACGAACTTGTCCATGGCACCCCCGTCGACGGCCTTCTGCTCGGGCAGGTAGTTGTGGTTCTGGTCGCACGTGAGCGCCTGGGCGGGCGTCAGCCGTGACGGGGCGTAGGCGTTCGGGTTCTTCGTCAGGGTGCCGGAGGACGCGAGCGTGTTCACCTTCGGGGTGCTCCGCGCCGCGGTGAAGCGGGTGCCGTCGGTGTTCGCGGCCTTCGGGTAGGTGCCGAAGTAGTGGTCGAACGACACGTTCTCGTCGTACATGACGACGACGTGCTTGATCGGGGTGGTGGTCTTCAGGGAGTTGTCCGCGGCGGACGCCGACTGCGGGATGGCGAGGGCCGTCCCGGCGACGGCCGCCAGGGCCATGATGGCGAGCGCGCCCTGTTGGACGCGTCGTTCGGAAGGTCGGAACACGTGGAACCTCTCACTGGTCGGGACGGTGGGGTGGTGGGGGAGCGGTGGGGCCCTGCGGCGGGCGGGCGCGTTCGAGCGACGGCCCGGTTAGGTCCGTGTGAGCAGCCGGCGGCCCAGCCAGTCGTCCGCGTGGCGGACCCCGGGCAGGGCGAAGTAGTAGCCGCCACCGACCGGCGACACGTAGTCGACGAGCGGTTCGTCGACCAGGCGCTTCTGCACGGCGACGAACTGCCGTTCCAGGTCGGCCTGGAAACACGCGAACAACAGGCCCATGTCGAGGTCGCCGTTCGTGTCGGTGCCGTTGTCGTAGTTGTACGGACGACGGAGCATCTGCTGCGCACGGGCCTCGGCGGTGCGCGGGTTCGCCAACCGGATGTGCGCGTCCATCTGGATGACGTCGCCGGTCGGGTCGTCCTGGTACCGGGGGTCGTCGAACTCACCGCTGCGGGTGAGCGGGGCACCGGAGTCGCGGTGCCGGCCGATCATGTTCTCCTGCTCGTGCAGCGAGACGCGGTCCCAGAACTCGACGAACATCCGGATGGTCCGCACGACGTGGTAGCTGCCCCCGGTGACCCAGTCGGGTTCGCCGTCCTGTCCGCCGCGGGTCCAGACCAGGTCGTCCATGACGCTGCGGTCCGCGGTGGACGGGTTGCCGGTGCCGTCCTTGAACCCGAGCAGGTTGCGCGGGGTGCCGGAGGGGCGCGGCGGGGACGCGAAGCCGTCCTGCCGCCAGCGCACCTGCATGCCGCCGCGGGTTGCCCGGGCGATGTCGCGGACGGCGTGCAGGACGGTGTCGGTGTTGTGCGCGCACACCTGCAGCAGCAGGTCGCCGTCCGAGATCGACCGGTCGAGGTCGTCGTTCGGGAAGTCCTCCATCGTCCGCAACCGCGCCGGGCGCTGCCCCGACAGGCCGTACCGGTGGTCGAAGAGCGAGGCACCGACGCTCGCGGTCACGGTGAGCCCGTCGGCCGCGACCTCCGGTCCGAGCACGCCGGAGTCGGCCGGCGGCGCGGTGATCCCGACGTCGGCAGGCGCGCCGCCGCGGGTGAGGAACCGTGCCCGCTCGGTGATCGTCCGGAGCAGGTCGGCGAGCTCCCCGCGGTCGGCCGTGGTCACGTCGAACGCCAGGAACGCCGACTGTCGCTGCGCGGGCGTGGTGATCCCGGCCTGGTGCGCACCGTGGAACGCGTACGAGGAACCGGGCGAGGCGTCGGCACCGCCTGTGGTCGCGGCGGCTGCCTGGAGGCCCGTCCCACCCCCGGCGGTCAGGCTCGCCGCCGCCGCGGCGGCTCCGGCACCTGCCCCGACCGCGCTGGTCAGGAACGCGCGGCGGCCGACGCCGCGGGTGGGGCCGGTCGGCGGCTGCTGGTCGCCCGGGGCACCGGCGGGACACGCGCTGCCGTCGGCGGACAGTCCGAGGCGGGCGTGCGCCTCGGTCATCCGTCGGTACGTCGCCGCGTCCATCCCGCGTGGGAGTTGCCGGCTCTGGAGGCTCTGCCGGCCCTGGCGCTGCGGTCGTTCGGTCACGAGGTCCTCCTCGGGTCGCAGATGGCGGCGACGGGGGCGAGTCGTTCGAGCGCAGCGTCGAGGTCGGCGTCGAGGTGCTCGCGGGCGGTGCGGTCGAGACCGTCGAGGGTGTCCCAGCTGCCGTCGGGCCGTCGGTGTGATTCCACGTCGGCGCGGAGGGTCGCCAGCGCGCGATCGGTGGCCCGGAGCCCCGGGTAGCGGGTCCGCAGGATCGACCGGAGCGGCTCGAGCGCGTGTTCCGTCCCGCTGGTGTTCGCGTCGATCGTCGCCAGTGCGGTGTGGCTGCCGGCGTCGGTGGCCCCGGTCGCCTCGTAGCGGAGTGCGTTCTCGAGGATCTCGTGCGAGCGCAGGCCGATGTCGAGCGGGTCGACCCGTTGGGTGGGGAACGTCCGGCGCAGGTGTGCGACGGCGGCGACCAGGGCGTCGGCGGGCGCGACGGCGCGACGGCTGGGCGCACCCGACCACAGCAGCGCCTCGACGCGGTGGAACCCGGTCAGGTGCGGGTCGTCGAGTGCGGTCCGTCCGGCTGCCGGGAGCCCGTTGATCGCGGTGTCGTCGTCGCCGAACGCACCGTAGGCGGCTCCGAGCTGCTCGTACTCGCGGTGCCCGGTCAGCCAGTCCCGCCGTGCAGCGCGGACGTCACCTGCACGGACGTCGGCGTCCAGCGCACGCACGTCGTCGAGCAGCGCCGGCAGGCGGCTCTGGATCCAGGCGCCGTACGACTTCGCGGCGGGGATCAGGTCGTCGCGGGTGACCGGGACGATCCCCGGGGTCTCGTCGCTGACGTGGGTGGCGCCGCGCAGGTGGACGACGGGTCCGGTGCTCGGGTTCGCGTCGGCGGGCAGGCAGCGGAACCGGTACTGGCCGCTCGGGAGTCGGACGCCGTAGTCGTGCGTCGCACCCGACCCCAGGCCCTCCGCGTCGAGGTAGACCGCGCCGTTCGTGGGGTCGACCAGCTGCACCTCGATCCCGGCGACGGAGGTGTTGTGGATCCGGAACGTCTGGGGGCCGGCGAGGGCGCGGTCCGGGCTCGCGGGCCACCCCGTCCCGCACGCGTCGGTGCCGGCCTGCACGGTGACCGCCGACGTCCACGGCGCCGGCGAGGGGACCAGGTGCGGGGCGACGATCGCGGTCCCCACGAGCGCCCCGAGCGCGCCGACGACCACTGCCGTCGTGGCACGAACCGACATCGGCACCGATGACCCCATCCTGTAGCAACTCACAGAAAACCCTGATCAGAGCCACTTTCGGCTCGACCAGGGCAACCATAGAGTCGCCCCAGGGGCAGTTTTCCCGTCGTTCACCGCAGGCCGGTTCTGTTCACCGGATCGTCATCGAGCGATCTGCGGCGAACGGGCGCACCCGGGCGGCGTGGGCCGCTCGAGCTAGAGCTCGAGCTAGAGCTCGACCTCGAACGGTTCGGTGCGCACGAGCTCGTGCACGCCGGAGATGACCTCGCTCGGGCGGAACGGGTACCGGTCGATCTCGGCCTGGTCGCTGATGCCCGTCATCACGAGCACGGTGTGCAGCCCCGCCTCGATGCCGGCCTGCACGTCGGTGTCCATGCGGTCGCCGATCATGCCGGTGTTCTCGGAGTGCGCGCCGATCCGGTTCATCGCAGAGCGGAACATCATCGGGTTCGGCTTGCCCACCACGTAGGGCTGCTTGCCGGTGGCCTTCTCGATCATCGCCGCGATGGCGCCGGTGGCCGGCAGGACCCCCTCGGCGCTCGGGCCGGTGGCGTCGGGGTTCGTCACGATGAAGCGGGCGCCGGCGCGGATGAGCCGGACGGCCTTCGTGATCGCCTCGAACGAGTAGTTGCGGGTCTCGCCGACGACGACGTAGTCGGGGGCGGTCTCGGTCATGATGAACCCTGCCTCGTGCAGGGCGGTCGTCATGCCGGCCTCACCGATCACGAACGCCGAACCGCCGGGCATCTGCGACTTGCAGAAGTCGGCCGTGGCGAGCGCACTCGTCCAGATCCGCTCCTCGGGCACGTGCAGGCCCGAGCCCCGCAGCCGGGCACTGAGGTCGCGCGGCGTGAAGATCGAGTTGTTCGTCAGCACGAGGAACTCGGTGCCGTCGTCGAGCCACTGCTGGATGAGTTCCGGCGCGCCCGGGAGTGCCTGGTTCTCGTGGACGAGCACGCCGTCCATGTCGGTCAGCCAGCACTCGACGTCGTCTCGGGTCGCCATGGCCCTCACCCTACTGCGCAGGGGTTCAGGCCCGGCTCGTGGCCGGCTCGGAAAGGGCCGGGAGGCCCGGGGCGGCTCTTGCGCGCTGCTCCGAGACCCGAGAAGGTCGAGACACCGAACCGCGGTCGGCTTTTGCCCTACGCTTTTCGGGACACGTACCGAATCAAGGAGGCCCCTCGTGCTCGTCGAACCCGGAACCCCGTCCGCCGCGCCCCGACCCACCCCGGTGTCGGAGACGGAGCTCGAGGTGACGCCGCGACGACGCCGAGGCCGCCCGAACGTGCTCTCCCGCGAGCAGGTGATCGACGCCGCCACGACCATCGCGAACGAGGACGGCCTCGACCGGCTGTCCTTCCGAGCCCTGGGCGTGCGGCTCGGGGTCGCCCCGATGACCGTGCACCGGACCATCGGCGGGCTGGACGACCTGCACGCCGAACTCGTCCGCCGCACCGTCGACGAGTTCACCGCCACCTTCGTCTGGCCGG
Source organism: Curtobacterium sp. MCLR17_059 (assembly GCF_003234665.1). Taxonomy (NCBI): domain Bacteria; kingdom Bacillati; phylum Actinomycetota; class Actinomycetes; order Micrococcales; family Microbacteriaceae; genus Curtobacterium; species Curtobacterium sp. MCLR17_059. The sequence goes on from NZ_QKSU01000005.1 coordinate 145,152, forward strand.
ACGAGTGGCACGCCGTCGTCCGCACCTTCGCCACGACGTTCCGTGACCTGATGCGCACCCACCCGCTCGTGCTCGAGTCGCACAGCCAGCGCGCCCCGCTCGCCTCGACCGAGTCCGACGCCGTCGTGGCGAAGGTCGTCGGTGCCCTGCAGGACGCCGGGCTGCCGCCGGCCGAGGCGATGTACACCTTCTTCGTCGTCTACGACTTCGTGGTCGGGCACGCCGGGGTGCAGGTCGGGCGCGGGGACTCCGAGGCCGGCCGCCCCGAGCGGCACCGGCTGGTGGGCGAGATCCTCGGCGAGCACTCCTACGACGACCGGTTCGCGCTCGGCCTCGACATCCTGATCGCCGGCATCGAGTCGCGCATCGCCCACGGGTCCGGCGCCGCCTGAGCCCGCGGCGCCGCCGGGCGCGGCCGTCGTCGGGCCGGTGCTGTGTGCGCCGTACGCTGGTCGGGTGACCACTGCGCCCGAACCGTCGCACGAGCTGACGACCAACGGGGTGGGGCCGCACCCGGAACCCTGGCCCGACGACCCGAGGCTCGACCCGGAGCTGCTGGCCGCGGGGGACTCCCGGAACGTGCTCGACCGCTACCGGTACTGGTCGATGGACGCGATCGTCGCCGAGCTCGACACCCGACGGCACGCGTTCGACGTGGCGATCGAGAACTGGCAGCACGACCTGAACATCGGGTCGATCGTGCGGAGCGCCAACGCCTTCCTCGCCGGCACCGTGCACATCATCGGACGACGCCGGTGGAACAAGCGCGGAGCGATGGTCACCGACCGGTACCAGCACGTCCGCTACCACCCAGACGTCGAGGCCTTCCTCGCCGCGATGGCCGAGGAACAGCGTCCTGTCGTCGCGATCGACAACACCACGGGTGCCGAGCGCATCGAGACCGCGACGATCCCGGAGCGCTGCGTGTTCCTGTTCGGGCAGGAGGGCCCCGGGCTGACCGAGCAGGCGGTCGCCGGTGCCGACGCACACCTCGAGATCACGCAGTTCGGGTCGACGCGGAGCATCAACGCCTCGGCGGCGGCCGCGATCGTCATGCACAGCTGGGTCGTCCAGCACGCGGAGTTGCCGGGCGCGACTTCCTGAGCAGGAATGGTCGGGTACGGGCCCTGGACCCGACCATTCCTGCTCACGAAGCGGGCGGGGCGGAGGCGGGGCGGGCCTCCAGGCCAGGGTCCGTGCTGCCGCGTCAGCGAGCGGCGGTGGTGCGGCGCGCGACCAGGCGGGGTTCGACGAGGAGTTCCGTGGCGGCGATCCGCGGATCGGCGATGCGGGCCAGCAGGCGCTCGCCGGCGCCGCGACCGATCTCGACACTGCGGTCGTCGATGCTCGTCAGGCCGACGTACCGCATCGCGGCCACCGGGGTGTCGTCGTAGCCGATGACGGAGACGTCCTCGGGGACGCGCAACCCGCGTTCGGCGAGTTCGGACAGCGCGCCGAGGGCCATCACGTCGTTCGCTGCGAAGACGGCCCTGACGTCCGGGTGCTCGTCGAGGAGCATGCCGAGGGCGCGGGAACCGGCCTCTTCGGTGGGTTCACCCGGCAGCACCGTCGTGACGACAGAGGCGCGTGCTGCTGCGGCCTGCTCGAACCCGGCCTGGCGTTCGGCCGAAGCAGCCGAGCTCGCACCGACGAACCCGAGGCGGGTGTGGCCGAGGTCGAGCAGGTGCTGCGCCGCGATGCCGCCACCGGCGTGGTCGTCGTTCGCCACGGTGTCGGCACGGGGGATCGCGACCCGGCCGCCGGCGATCACGAGCGGCATCGAGGCGGGGATCGCGAGGTCGGTGGTGGGCTCGCCGGCGATCACGATGCCCTCGACGCGCATGGAGAGGAAGCCCTCGACCGGAGAGGCATCGAGCCCCGTGTTGAGGAACCGGTCGGCGACCACGAGCCGGTGCCCCTGGTCCTGCAGGCTCTCGCGCAGACCGGTCAGCAGGTCCACGAACCACTGGTTGCGGAAGTCGTCGAGGACCACGCCGATGGTGCGGCTGCGCGTGCCGGCGAGGGAGACCGCTGCGGTGGAGGGGCGGTAGTCGAGCTCCTGGATCGCCTTGAGCACGGCGGCCCGGCGCTGCTCGCTGACCCGGGGGGAGCGCTGCAGCACGAGGGAGACGAGGGACTTCGAGACCCCGGCGCGTGCGGCGACGTCGTAGATGGTCGCGGGCTTGCCGTCTCCCATGATGCGCTTCGACCTCCGTTGGCTCGTGCGTCGATCGTAGCGGTTGACGTGACATGGGCCGGCGGGTGGGGTGGGGCGTCGAGTGAGCAGAAGACGACGGGTCTCGAACAGCCACTCGTCGTCTTCTGCTCATTCCCTTGGGTTCGCGAGTCCTCCACAGCGGAGGCACGGTGCCGGTTCTGCACGGAACTCCGGTTCGGTGAGCGGGGCGTCGGCGCGGGGCGCGAGCGTGTCGGCATGCGACCACGACCACTCCCTCCGGCGCTGCGAGGCCGGGCCTTCGACATCGGCGCGGCTGATCGAGCCGGAGTTCCCCGACAACGACTCCAGCGGAAGGACCTGACGTGCCCGACGCGATCGATCCGATGGCCCCGGGACCGACCACCCGATCCGATCCGCCGCATCCAGGCACTGCGGCCGGTCCTGTTGCCCGGACAGTTCGTCAGCCACACCTCTGCGGGGGTGTTGTGGGGTCTGCCGGTGCCGTGCGGCCCTGACGCACCGGTGCACATCACCAGCGTGCACCCGCAGGCGCAGCCCCGGCGCGTCGGCGTGGTCGGGCACCGTGTGGCTGCTGACCGGGTGAGCACCCAGCAGCGCTGGGGTGTTCCGTCCAGCAGCCCCGCGGCGCTGTGGGTGGAGTGCGGGGGCCTGCTCGGACTCGATGAGCTCGTCGTCCTGGGTGACGCCATCGTCACGTCGCGGGCGTGCGCGACCGCGCTGGAGGACCTCGCCGCCGCGCTCGCCGGGGCGGGGAATCGTCGTGGCGTGCGGAAGCTGCGCGTGGCACTCGAGCTCGTGCGGGTGGGGGCCGGGTCGCCACAGGAGACCCGAGCGCGGCTGGCGATCGTCCGCGCGGGGCTGCCCGAGCCCGAACTGCAGGTCGACGTGCTGGACGAAGCCGGTCGGTTCGTCGGCCGCGTCGACCTGGCCTACCCGGAGCACCGCATCGTCATCGAGTACGAGGGTGACCACCACCGGACCGACGCCGAGCAGTGGGGCCGTGACCTCCGCCGCTACCGCGAGATGGAACGACTCGGCTGGGCAGTCGTCCGGTGGACCAAGTCCGACCTGACGCTGCACCGGTCAGCCGCAGTGGCGCACCTGCAGACGCTCCTTGCACGCGGAGGTCGCGTCGAGTGAGCAGAAGACGACGGGTCGCTATTGCACACCCGTCGTCTTCTGCTCACTCGATGTCGCGGGCGGCCCTGCGCGCGAGCGTCCCGCGCGCGAGCGCCCGCGCCCGCGCCGCCGCGCTACCCGATCAGGCTCGGGCGCAGGTCGCGCAGCGTGCGGGAGCGGGTCTGCCTCGCCGTGACCACGAACGACACCAGGAGCGCCCCGAGCAGCCAGCAGAGCAGCACGCCCGCGTCCGACCACGCGGCGCCGAGGTTCCCGCCGTACATCGTCTGCCGGATCGCGTCGACCGAGTACGTCATCGGCAGCGCGAAGTGCAGCGCCGCCAACGGCCCCGGCAGCGTCTGCCACGGGAACGTCCCGCCGGCGGTGACGAGCTGCACGAGCATGAGCACCAGGCCGAGGAACTGCCCCACCGATCCGAGCAGCACGTTGAGCGCCATGATGATCGCCGCGAAGGTCGCCGAGGCCAGCACCATGATCCCGATCGTGCCGCCGACGTGCACCACGTTCAGGTCGAGGGCGAAGCGCACGATGAAGAACAGCGCCACCATCTGCACCAGGCCGAGGAGTGCCGGGGTCAGCCAGCCGCCGAACACCACGGCGAGGGGCTTCCGTACCGCCGTGATCGCACGCTTCGAGATCGGCTTGAGGATGAGGAACAGCGCGTACATGCCGATCCAGGCCGCGAGCGAGATGAAGAACGGCGCGAGGCCGGCACCGTAGTTCGACGCGGCGGCGACGTTGTCGTCCCCGACCTTGACCGGGTCGGAGATGACCGAGGCCTGCGACGCACGCTCCGAGGCGTTCGACGCCGGGATCTTCGTGCGGCCCTCGTCGAGCGACGACGCGAGCTTCGACGAGCCGGTCGTGAGCTTGTCCAACCCCGATGCGAGCGACGAAGCGCCCTGGTCGGCGGTCTTCGCACCGGTCGCGAGCTGGGACGCACCCGACGACAGGGTCGGAGCGGCCGAGGCCAGCTTCGACGTGCCGTCGGCCACCTTCGAAGCCCCCGACGAGAGCGTCGAGGCGCCCGTGGCCGCGTCCGCGATCCCGGACGACAGCTCCGGAGCCTTCGCGGCGAGCTTGCCGGTGCCGGCGGCGAGCGTGTCCGAGCCGTCGGAGAGCTGCTGGATGCCGCTCGTGAGCGCCGGGGCCTGCTCGGCGAGCTGTGAGGCGCCCGCGGACACCTGCGCGCTGCCGGTCTTGAGCTTCTGCAGGTCGCCGGACAGGTCGCCGGCACCGGTACCGAGCTTGGTGCTGCCGGCCTGCAGGTCGTCGAGCCCGGCGAGCAGCCGGGTCTTCTGTTCCTCGGAGAGCACCGTGGAGGCTTGGACGACGGGCTTCAGCGACGCGACGAGTTCCGGCGATTGCGCAGAGAGCTGCTGGACGCCCGCGATGAACGGTGCGGCCTCGTCGGCCAGCGTGGCGTTCCCGGCGGCGACCTGCGACGCACCAGTGGACAGGCGCGCAGAGTCGGAGGGAAGCGAAGCCGTCTGGTCACGGAGCTGGTGCAGCCCGGACTGCAGCTGCTGCGCCCCACTGTCCAACTGCTGCGTCTGCGACGGCAGCGCCGCCGTCTGCTGCTGCGCGCTGGCCAGCCCGGACGCCAGGGTCGACGCCCCCGACGCCACCTGCTGCGCTCCGCTGTTCAGCTGCTGGGTCTGCGACGGCAGGTCGGCCGTGCCGGACGCGAGATCCGCCGCACCGGACGACAGCTTGCCGGTGCCGTCCGCGAGCGTGTGCGCACCACGGTCCGCCTTCTTGGTCCCGGAAGCGAGCTCATCGGCACCGTCGACGGCGTCGCCGAGGCTGTCGCGGACGTCGGCGAGCCCGACGAGCAGGGTCTTCGCCGCCTGCTTGCCGACACGCTCGGCGACGGCGGTGCGCATGGTCTTGCCCGCCTGTTCGGCGATGGTCGAGGCCAGGTACGAGTTGGTGTCGGCCGTCGTCATGACGAGCTTCGCCTGCGTGGGGTCGTCGGACTGCGCGGACACCAGGTGCTCGGAGAAGTCGTGCGGGATGGTGACGACGAAGTCGTAGGTGCCGTTCCGGACGCCGGAGCGGGCGTCGGCGGCGCTGGTCTTCGTCCACTTGAAGTCGGCGCCGTCGATGGCCTCCTTCGTGACGTCCTTGCCGTAGTCGACGTGGTCGCCGTCCAGCGTGGCGCCGGCGTCGAGGTTCACGATCGCGGCGGGGATCTGGTCGAGCTTCGCGTACGGGTCGCGGTTCGCCCACAGGTAGGCGCCGCCGTAGAGCAGCGGCACGATCATCAGCGCGATGAACGCCAGGCGTGCGAGCGGGGTCGCGGTGAGCCGCGCGAGTTCTGCGCGGACGAGCGAGGTGGTGGTCACTTCTGTGCCTCCGTCGGGACGGTTGCGGATGCTTCGGTGACGGAAGGAGCGGCCGGGAGGCCCGGCTCGGTTCCGTCGGTTCGGGCCACGTCCTCGGGGTCCTCGGTCTGGGGCGTCGCGAGCGTCGCGACGTCGTCGTGCGTTTCGACGCCGTCGTGCGTGTCGACGCCGTCGTGCGTGTCGATCGTGTCGAGCAGGTGCTCGACGGTGGTGGCAGCGGCCTTCGAGGTCACGAGGACCACGGGCACGCCCCGTCGTGCGACGTCGCGGACCACCTGGAACCAGTCCTCGACGGCGCCGCCGTGCCGCTCGGGCGAGGTGATCACGATGCCGGTCACACCGTCGCGGAGCAGGGCGAGTTCGACCAGCAGCCGGACGCGCACGACGGTCGGCACCCGCTGCACGGCGGTGTCGACGTAGTCCCGCAGACCGAGCTCGTCGAGCACGGTGTCGACGTGCTCGCGGTTCGGGCGCTGCCCGGCGAACGCGAGCTCCTCGCGCACGATCTGCTTGAGGGTCATGACGGGGAAGGGCTCGGCGACCCCGGGGGTGTCCACGAGCGCGAACGAGCGGCGGACGGCTGCCGGGTCCTCGTGCCCGTCGAGCAGCAGGCGGCCGGTGTCGGGCTGCATGCGGCCACCGGCGACGAGTGACGCGAGCACGGGTGCCTGCTCGGTCTCGACGGCGAGGACCCCGGGGCGTCCAGGGGCGGCGACGGCGGAGACGACGGGCAGGGGTGCGCCGGGCTCCTCGCCGATGCCGACGTGGTCGAGTTCGAGCGTCATGCGTGGTCCTTCGGGGCAGGAGTGGGAGCGGGAGCAGCGGGTTCGGAGAGCAGTGCCGTGCGCCAGTCGATGCCGGCCATGCCCAGCGCCGACACCACGACCATGCGCCGTCCGTCCTCGTCGCTCGTGCCGGAACGGGTGGCCTCGTCGAGGACGGCGATGCACGCACCCTCGACCAGACGGCCGAGCGTCTCGGGGTCGACGTCGTCCCGCATGGCACCGTCGGCGATCCCGAGCGCGCACGCCTGGCGCACCTGCGAGCGCAGCGGCGCGAACACCTCGGCGACGGGTTCGGCGAACGGGCTGCGCACGGCGACCCGGGCCATCGAGCGGACGTGCGACACCTCGGTCCAGAGCGTCACCGCGATGGCGGCGAGGCGTGCGGCCGGCGGGAGCTCCTGCAGGTCCGATGCGGTGGGCATGGCTGCGGCGATCCGGGCCGCGCCGGCCGTCACGACCTCGCGCACCAGGTCGTCGCGGGAGGGGAAGTGTCCGTACACCGCACGGCGCGAGAGTCCCGCAGCCGCGGCGATCGTCTCGATCGAGGCGTCCGGGTCCTGCTGCAGACAGGTCTTCGCCGCGTCGAGGAGGGCTGCCCGGTTCTCCGTGGCGTCGCGGCGGGGCGCGCGGGAGGGCTGCTCGGTGGTGGTCACGCACCCCATCGTAATAACGTGCACACGGGTGTGCAACTTAACAGGTTCGGCCCCCCGGACGAGGGGGGTCCCCCAAAGTGCGGACTGTCTTCCCTGAGAACGAACGCATAGCTTCACAGGAATCTCATGCGAACCACGGACTGAGCCAGGAGTGCCCTCTTTGAACCGTGCAACACCGAACACCGACCCGAACCCAACCCCCCATCGCTTCACCCGCGTCCTGACCGCCGGCATCGCCGTCGCGGCCCTCGCGTGTGGCGGTCTCGCAGTCGGGGGCGCGGCCTCCGCAGCTCCGGCCGGGATCTCGGTGGCCGACCTCAAGCTCTCCGCCCCGCTCCGTGACGCCAAGCCGACGAAGACCGTCGCCGCGTTCGTGCGCACGACCGGCCAGGGTGCCCTCGAAGTGGACGCCAAGGCGAAGGGTGGGGACCTGACGAAGTCACGGACCCAGTCCTCCGCGGCCAAGAACCGCGTCGAGGCGATCCAGTCGACCGTCGCCGCGGTGCGGTCGGCCGTCAAGCGCGCCGACGCCGACGCGACCGAGCTCTACTCGACCGAGTACACCGTCCCGGGCGTCGCGGTCGTCGCCGACGTCGACGCGTTCCGGAAGATCGCGGAGCGCTCCGACGTCGAGAGCATCATCCCGCTCACGCCGAAGAAGATCGTCGAGCCGACGGTCAACGAGAACGCCGACGCCGCTCCCTCGGGTGTCGACCCCAGCCTGGTCCAGCCCGGTGCCGACGGCGTCGCGCCGAAGAACGCCGCGAGCGACGTCTACACGCGCTCGCTCAACGCCTGGCAGCAGACCGGCCACACCGGCAAGGACGTCAACGTCGCCGTCCTCGACACCGGTCTCGACTACACGCAGGCCGACTTCGGCGGCCCCGGCACCACCGAGGCGTACCAGCAGGCCCTGGCGAACGCGAGCGGCGGCGCCCCGGACCCCAGCCTGTACGACGCGTCGAAGTTCCTCGGCGGGTACGACTTCGCCGGTGCGACCTACAACGCCGACCCGACGGACCCGGACGCCTACGACCCGGTGCCGGCTCCCGACGACAACCCGATCGACGGCAAGGGCGGCGACCACGGCACGCACGTGTCCGGCTCGATCGCCGGCTACGGCCTGACCGCCGACAAGCAGCAGTTCGACGGCGACTACACCAAGCTCACCACGCAGCAGGTGCAGGACATGTGGATCGGTCCGGGCACCGCGCCCGAGGCCGGCCTGTACGCCCTGAAGGTCTTCGGTGACAACGGTGGCTCGACCGACGTCACCGGTGCCGCGCTCGACTGGGTGGGCCAGGCGCTCACCGAGGGCAAGGACATCAACGTCCTGAACCTGTCGCTCGGCTCCGACTACGGCGCACCGGACGACCCCGACAACGCCAAGATCGACGCACTGACCGCTCGCGGCGTGCTCCCCGTGATCGCCTCGGGCAACGCCGACGACTTCACCGACATCGGTGGTTCGCCGGGCAACGCCGAGGGCGCGCTCACCGTCGCCGCGAGCGCCACCGGCCAGTCGCTCTACGACGGCGTGCAGGTCACCGCACCGGCCGACGTCGCGAAGACCTACCGCTCGCAGTACTCGTCCAACTTCAAGGGCACCCTGCCGGTCGAGGGCGACGTCGTCGTCCCGACCGCGAACATCGACGGCTGTGCCGCGTTCAGCGCCGCCGACGCCGCGAAGATCAAGGGCAAGGTCGTCTGGCTGAAGTGGACGGACGCCGCGCTCGAGTGCGGTTCCCTCGTGCGCTTCGGCAACGTCGAGGCCGCTGGCGGCGTCGGCGTCCTGCTGGCGGGCACGCTCGACACGTTCGAATCCGGCATCGGTGGCAACGCGACCATCCCGGGTGCCGAGCTGACCGCGAAGAGCGTGGCGAGCCTCCAGGCCACCGCCAAGGCGGGGACCCTGCACGTGCGCTTCGCGGACGAGCTCAAGGGCTTCGAGGTCGCCATCGAGGCGGACGCCGTGAACACGCTCGCGTCGTTCACCAGCCGTGGTGTGCACGGATCGTTCGACGACATCGTCAAGCCGGACATCGCCGGCCCCGGGGTCAACGTGATCTCCGCGGCCAACGGCACCGGTGACGGCCGCATGTCGATGAGCGGTACCTCCATGGCCACGCCGGACGTCGCGGGCATCGCGGCGCTGACGTTCCAGTCGCACCCGACCTGGTCCGCCCCGCAGGTCAAGGCGGCCCTGATGAACACGGCGACGCACGACGTGAAGGACGGCAACCGTTCGGCCACCCTGCTCCGCCAGGGCACCGGTCGCGTGGACGCACTGCAGGCGGTCACCGCCGGCACCACGGTCCGCAGCGCCGAGAACGACCAGCTCGTCACCGCGTCGTTCGGCGTCGTCGAGGTCGCGAGCGGGACGAGCGAGACCCGCACCCTGCAGATCGACAACACCGACAGCACGGCGCACACGTACAACGTGTCGTACCAGCCGCAGGTGTCGCAGCCGGGTGTGACCTTCGCGCTCAGCTCGAAGCAGGTCACGGTGCCCGCCAACGGCACCGCGTCGGTCACGCTGACGTTCTCGGTCGCCGACGCGACGAAGCTCCGCCGGGTCATCGACCCGACCCAGGAGGCCGTCCAGCAGGGCTACCAGCGCGAGTTCGTGGCCGCCGCTTCCGGCATCGTGGCGTTCGCGCCGACCGACAGCTCGCTCAACCCGATGCGCCTCGGGGCCTACGTGGCCCCGAAGCCCGTCAGCGCGGTGCGGGCACGGACCACGGTCTCGTTCACGGGACCGGGCAAGTCGGCCGAGCTGACGCTCAAGGGCCGCACGCTCGACCAGGGCGGACTGACGACCGGCTACCACGCCGCCGTCGCTCCGTTCGTGCTCGGCGGCACCGACCCGGCCGAGGCGTTCCCCGAGGGTTCGGCGACGCGCTCGCTGCAGGCGGCCGACGTCCGTTCCTACGGTGCGTCGTACGACAAGTCGTCGGGAACCCTGGCGTTCGGCGTGCAGACCGCCGGTCCGGACGCGAACCCGGGCGCCGTGACCAACGTCGAGGTCCTCATCGACACGGACCGTGACGGCGAGCCCGACTTCCTGGTGTACAACGCGAAGTCGGCTGCCGTGGACGCCACGTTCGCCACGACGGTCGACTTGGCGAAGGCCGCCCTGGACGACCCGGACGTCGACCCCGTCGTCGACGTCCAGCCGCTCAACGGCGGTGCGCCCGGACAGGACGTGAACACCTTCGACAGCTCCGTGAAGGTGCTGACCGTCGCTGCGAAGGCCATCGGTTCGTCGAAGAAGTTCGACTACACGGTGCTGACGGAGTCGGCCTACGCCCCGGGTGCTGCCACCAGCGGTTCCTCGGTCGTGGACGAGACGAAGACGGCCACGTTCGACCCGTCGAAGCCGAAGCTGTCGTTCTCGCAGGACGGCACCTCCGGCGTGCTGTTCGCCGACGCAGACTCGCTCACGGTCACCCGTGCCTCGGGTGTCACCAAGGCGACGGTGCTGCTGCTCCACCTCGACAACGCGGCGGGCAAGCAGGCCGACACGTCGACGATCAACGTGGTCCCGCCGAAGCTCGCGCTGGCGAAGGGGAGCAAGGTCACGCTGAGCGGGACGGCGAAGGTCGGCTCGACCCTCACCGCGAAGCACGGTACGTGGAGCACGACGAAGGCGACCTACAAGTACCAGTGGCTGCGTGACGGCAAGGTCGTCAAGTCGGCAACGGGTACCAAGTACAAGCTCGGCTCGTCCGACGTCGGGCACCGCGTCAGCGTGCAGGTGACGGCCCACGCCTCGGGGTACAAGGACGGCACGGCCAAGTCCGGGGCGACCGCGAAGGTCACGCGCCGCTAGGACAGGGTGCGCGCGGTTCACGCGCCACATGGTGAGCAGAAGAGGTCGGGTCCCGAGGGGGGATCCGACCTCTTCTGCTCACCAAGCACGGGGCACCCCACCCCGCGAACGCGTGTTCGGGACAGGTAGTTAGACAAACTAGTGAAGTGGTGCCACTGTTTGTCCCATGCAGAACACGCTGAACCAGCTCCGGTCCAACCCGGTCGAGTGGCGCCGTCGTGGACTCACTCCGCCGGACGTCATCCAGGCCATGATCGAGCAGCGCCTGGCCGAGCCGGGGCACTCCCAGCCCGTCGGTGACCCGTCGTACCAGGACTTCTTCCGGAGCTGATCCGGGGTCGGCCGGGTGGCTCGGGACGCACCGGCAGACAGACGGGAGGCGCGGTGCCAGCTGGCACCCCTCCCTCGCAGGCTCGGTCGGCGCGCCCCGCGCAACGCTTCGCGTCGCCGCTGAGCGGAACGCGCCCGTCTGTCCGCCGGTGACGTCTCGGACGTCACTTGCCGATCTTGCCGTCGGCCGCGTCCTCGGCCTTGCCGATCTGGACGCGTCCGACCGTGCTCCGACAGATCCGGACGGACATCCAGGTGCGCTCCATGTGGACAAGCGACCCGCCGTCCACAGGACGTCACAGCGGGTGACGCGCAGGTGACCAGCCGATAGACTCGGGTGGACCACCGGCCCGGACGGCCGTGTGCGGTCCTCCGCCAACGTGAGGAGAACCAGATGCCCGCAGCAGTCATCATCGGAGCCCAGTGGGGCGACGAGGGCAAGGGGAAGGCCACCGACCTCCTCGGCTCCCGCATCGACTACGTCGTGAAGTTCAACGGCGGCAACAACGCCGGCCACACCGTCGTCGTCGGCGGCGAGAAGTACGCCCTGCACCTGCTGCCCTCCGGCATCCTGACGCCCGGCGTGACCCCGATCATCGGCAACGGCGTCGTCGTCGACCTCGAGGTGCTGTTCCAGGAGCTCGACGCCCTGCGCGCCCGCGGCGTCGACGTCTCGAAGCTGCTCGTGTCGGCCAACGCGCACGTCATCACGCACTACCACCGCACCGTCGACAAGGTGACCGAGCGGTTCCTGGGCAAGCGCCAGATCGGCACCACCGGTCGCGGTATCGGCCCGACCTACGCCGACAAGATCAACCGCGTCGGGATCCGGATCCAGGACATCTTCGACGAGAACATCCTGCGCCAGAAGGTCGAGGCAGCGCTCGACCAAAAGAACCACCTGCTGGTCAAGGTCTTCAACCGCCGCGCGATCGACCCGGAAGAAGTCGTCGAGTCGCTGCTGTCCTTCGCCGAGCGCCTGCGCCCGATGGTCGCCGACACCGCCCTCGAGATCCACCGTGCCCTGGAGCGTGGCGAGACCGTCCTGTTCGAAGCCGGCCAGGCCACGATGCTCGACGTCGACCACGGCACCTACCCGTTCGTCACCTCGTCGTCCGCGACCGCCGGTGGCGCCGCGACCGGTTCCGGCATCGGCCCGGGCAAGCTCGAGCGGATCATCGGCATCGTCAAGGCGTACACGACCCGCGTCGGCGCCGGTCCGTTCCCGACCGAGCTGTTCGACGAGTCGGGCGAGTTCCTGCGCGCCAACGGCTTCGAGTTCGGCACCACCACCGGCCGCCCGCGCCGCTGTGGCTGGTACGACGCCCCGATCGCCCGCTACACGGCACGCATCAACGGTGTGACCGACTTCGTGCTCACCAAGCTCGACGTCCTGACCGGGCTCGAGACGATCCCGGTGTGCGTCGCGTACGAGGTCGACGGCGTCCGCGTCGACGAGGTCCCGGTCAACCAGTCCGACTTCCACCACGCGAAGCCGGTGTACCAGGAGTTCCCCGGCTGGACCGAGGACATCACCGGAGCCCGCACCTTCGACGACCTGCCGAAGAACGCGCAGGACTACGTCCTGGCGATCGAGGCGATGTCCGGCGCACGGATCTCCGCGATCGGTGTCGGCCCCGGCCGTGACGCCATCGTCGTGCGGCACGACCTGCTCGGCGACGACGAGCGTGCCGACCAGCGCGCCGGCGAACGCACCGACGCAGCGTGACGATGCGGATCCTGTTCGTCTGCAGCGGCAACATCTGCCGGTCGCCGCTCGGCGCGCAGGTCCTGACGGCACGACTCGGCCCGGACGCCCCCGCGTTCGTGGTCGAGTCGGCCGGCACCATCGCCGACGACGGTGCCGCGATGGACGCCGCCGCGGCGGAGCAGTCCGTCCGGCTCGGGGGCGACCCGTCGGCCCACCGGTCGCGGTACCTGACGGCCGAGATCGTCGAGCGCGCCGACCTGGTGCTGACCGCCGAACGATCGCACCGTGCAGCCGCCGTCTCCCTGGCGCCCCGGGCTTCCAAGCGGACGTTCACGATCAAGCAGTTCGCGCGGGTGCTCGCCGGCCTCGAGCCCGGTGACCTGGCCGACGTGACGACCCCGCAGGAGCTCGTGGAGCGCGTCGCCCGGCTGCGCGGCACGGTCTCGCCGCCCGCCGACCCGGCCGACGACGACGTGGACGACCCCTACCGTCGCTCGACGGCGACGCACCAGCGCGTGGCCGACGAGGTCGACGTGGCCCTGACGGGCATCGCGGACGCATTGCGCGCCGTGGTCTGACCCCCTGACGGACAGGAGGCCCGGTGTCAGCTGACACCGGGCCTCCTGTTTGTCTGGACTGCTCGTGTCCTGCGAGTGATAACGATTCTCAGTTGCATGTAAGGTCGCTGTGGCAGCGCGCAGCGCTGCGTCCCCGCCTCTCAGCAGACCAGGAACCCATGCGTCCACGCTTCCTCATCGGTGCGCTCGCGCTCGCCGTGATCATCCCAGGCGCGCTCCTCGTGCGCCCCGCACCGCCCTCGCCCGACCGACCGCTCGCGGACTCCGTCCCCGCCTGGACCGCACACGCGGAGCGCGGCGACCCGGTGACCGTCGACGAGTTGTCCCTCACCGTCCTCCTCGACCCCGTGCACCTCGACCGCGCCCCGGCCGTGGCGACCTGGTTGCGCGGTGCCGGGCTCCACGTCGGCCCCGTCGAGCGCTCGATCGTGTCCCTGCCCGTTCGCGGGACGGCCGCGCGCATCGCGGACGCCTTCCACACCTCCTTCGCGCGGTGGGACGTCGCCGGACAGAGCGCCGTGGCACCGGTCCGCGCCCTCGCCGTGCCACGCGGGCTGACCGCCGTCGTCGGCGTGTCCGGAGCCGTTGACTCCGACGCCGTCCGACCGACCGAGACGACCACTGCAGCAGCGGTGGCACCCACCCCGGCACCGGGTGAGACCGTCCCGCGACCGCCGGTCCTGGCCGACGACGGACAGTGCGCAGCATGGTGGGGCGAGCGCCTCACGACGGACTGGCCCGCATCGGTGCCGGTCACGCACCGATCGAACGCGCTGTGCGGGTACCAGCCGGCCCAGTTGCGCGAGGTCCACGACGTGCCGGCCGGGTACACCGGACGCGGCGCGACCATCGCGATCGTCGCCGCCTACGACGACCCCGACGTCGAAGCGAACACGGACACCTACTTCCGGGCGGCGGGCGCCCAGCCGTTCCGCTCGGGGCAGTACCAGCACCACGCTCCGGCGTCGCCGGACACCTCCCGCTGCGGCGGGCCGCAGAGCTGGACAGAGGAGCAGCACCTCGACGTGCAGGCGGTGCACGCGATGGCCCCCGACGCCGACATCGAGTACTGGGGTGCCGACGACTGCAGCACCACCTCGTTGTTCTCGCGGATCCTCGACGTCGTCGAACACGGCAGTGCGGACGTCATCAGCCTGTCGTTCGGGTCCACCGAGGACCTGGACACCGCGGACGACCGGACGCTGCTGAACCGGGTGCTCGTCGAGGCGGGGGCCCGGGGCATCTCGGTGTTCGCGTCCTCCGGCAACGACGGCGACAACAGCGCCGTCGGTGACCACGACTCCGGCCCCGACGTGTCGTCGCCGGCGTCCAGCCCGTACGTGACCGCGGTCGGAGCGACCAGCACCGGGCTCGCACATGACGGTTCCGTCGCGGTCGAGGCTGGTTGGGAGACCGAGACCCGCTTCGCGCGCAACGGTGCCCTCATCCCGCCGGGCTTCGCGTACGGCGCCGGCGGCGGCCAGTCCGACGTCTACGACCGACCGACGTGGCAGCGCCAGCTGCTCGACGAACCGGGGACCGGGCGACTCGTCCCCGACGTCGCGTCGATCGGCGACCCCAACACCGGCTTCGTCGTGTACGGGCCACACAAGGGCGTGACCGGCTACGTCACGCACGGCGGCACGAGTCTGGCGACCCCGATGGTCGCCTCGATGGTCGCCATGGCCAAGGCCGCCACGGGGGTCCGGATCGGGCTCGTCACGCCGATGCTCTACGAGATGCTCGGGACCGACGCCGTCCGCGACGTCCGCCCCGCTTCCGCTGCCACCTGGTCGCCGCGCGGGCCCGATGCCGGAGCGCTGTGGCCCGAGACCCTGTTCCTCTGGGACACCGGTCGGCAGGGACTCCGGTCCGCACCCGGCTGGGACGACGTGACCGGGGTCGGCGTCCCCGCCGGCCGCGCCTTCTTCACCGCGTTCGCCGAGGAGGCCCGCCGATGACCGATCGTCCACGCACCACTTCCGTCATCGCGCTCGCGGCCTCGGCGCTGCTCGGCATCGGCCTCGTGGTGCCCATGCTCGCGCTGCCGGCCAGCGCGGACACCGCGGCCGACGGCGCCACCCTCGCCGCCGCGTCGGGCGTCGAACTGACCGACATCGACGGTGGCACGCTCACCGCACCGACCCCGGCCGTGCGCTGGGACTCGGGCGACCCGACGGTGGCCCGGGTCGACACGACGCAGGACGTCCTGAAGCTCAACACCACCCGCACGAGCGGTCTGCGCTCGGAGGCCGGCCCGGACGGGGCGACCTCGACGATCGCGAGCGGGGAGTTCACCCTGCGCGATCGTCCCCCCGTCGTGTTCACCGGACTCCGCGCCGCGTGCACTCCCGGCGGTACCCCCGCGGTGTCGTTCGACCGCCTGACCATCGACGGCGACGACGTCACCACCGAGGCCACCGCGACGCCCGGGTGGAGCCGCGACCTGCCGGAGTCCCGTTACGGCGCCACCAAGGTCGTCGTCGGCAGCACCACGACGGCCGCCGACGGCACCACGACGACGGTCGCGCTCCGCATCGACGCCGAAGCCGGTGCCTCCGAGATCTGGCGCGTCCGTGCCGGATCGGTCTCCTGCGCGGCGGGTGACCGCTGGCCGGCACCCACCCCGACGCCGACGCCGACGCCGACGCCCACCCCGACCCCGGCTCCGACGCCTGATCCCGCGCCGCAGCCGACCCCGGCCCACGGCGACGCCCTGGCCACCCGGAGCGTCAGCGGTGTGCAGGTGACTGCCCCGGACGGAACCGTGCTCATCGACGGGCAGCCCACGGTGACCGGCGTCGCGAAGCGCACCGCCGACCGGGTCGACGCTGCCGACGGTTCCCCGTCGACCGCACGTGGGGTCACCGTCTCGACTGCGGCGGACGGTACTTCGGACGTGCACCTCGACTCGTTCGAGCAGATCCCCGACCGGGCCTCGGACCCGGTCGCGGAGTACCGCTGGCCAGCGCTGCGCGTGTACGGCCTCGACGCCCACCTCACGCCAGAGGGGACGATGACCGTGGACTTCGCGAACGAGTCGAACGCGGTGTTCGTCAACGGGGTGTGGATCAACACCGCCACCGACCTGTACACCGGCGTCGACGCTGACGGCAAGGAGCGGGTCAGCGTGGCCTTCGGGGAGCGCACGGTGCACGCGGACGGTAGCACGACCCTGACCGCGCTGCACTACCGCGACCTGACGGGGGCGCACCCAGACGTGCGGCTCGGCGCCGTCACGATCCCGGCGAGGGCGAGCAGCCCGACGGACGCTCGGGTCACCGCCGCCTTCGGGGTGGGCGTCCGGGGGACGGGCGGTACGGCGCTGGTCGCCCCGCAGCCGCGGGTCACCAGTGCCGGGGAACACCGTTCCGCCGCCCGCATCGACGCGATCGCCGACTACCCCGCCCGTGCAACCGACGTCACGGCGGCGATCGGGGACGACGGCGACACCGCGACCATCTCGGTCGGGCACTTCGAGCAGATCCCGGACGAGGCCACCGACCCCGTCGCCGCCTACCGCTGGCCGGCACTCCGCGTGAACGGATTGCACGCCGAGGTGACGGCGGCCGGCACGATGACGGTCTCCTTCGACGACGAGTCGAACGCCGTGTTCGTGAACGGGGTGTGGATCAACACCGCCACCGACCTGTACACGGGGCTCGCCCCGGACGGGACCGAACGGGTCCGCGTCCACCTCGGCGAACGGACCGAGAAACCGGACGGGACCGTCACGCTCACGGCGCTCCGCTACGAGGACCTGACCGGGACGCACCCCGACGTGCTGCTCGGCCAGGTGACGTTGGCGGCGGCGCAGCCCGCCCCGGACCCGACCCCGGGCGGGGGCGGCACCACGCCGACACCGGAGCCGCACGACCCGGCCATCGCACGCTGGCATGCCTTCGGGCTCCGGGCATCCGGACCGAGCGACGTCCCGGCGCAACCCGTCGCTGCGCCCGCCGCCGACGGCACCACCGTGACCGAGCGGGCGGACCAGGTCGGGGACGGCGCCACCGGACAGCTGCGTGTCGACGGGGTCACGGTGCGGTCGGCGAGTGACCGCGGCGAGGTCCGACTCGAACGGGTCGTCCTCTACCCGGGCACGAGCATCGCCGGCGAGCTCCGTGACGTCCGTGTCCGGGTGACCCACGGCGGTGCCACCGTGACGACCGCGGGTGGGCGGATCGCGGGCACCACCATCCCGGCGGGCACGATCCGGGCGAACACCCGGATCGCCCTGCCCGGCGGGCTGGGGAAGGTCGTGCTCAACGAGCAGCGGACCCGCGGGCGGGACCGGACCGTCACCGCGCTGCACCTGAGCGACCCCGCCGGGTTGGCAGCCGACGTGTCGGCAGCGGTGGTCACCACGGCAAAGGTCGATCCGCCCGCGAACGGCGGGAATGGCGGGCAGGGCGGCGGCAGCGCAGCCGGAGGCCCGGGCAACGAAGCGGCTCCCGGTGCCCTGACGCCGGACGGCACGAGCCCGGCCGGTACGAGCGGTACGAGCGGCATCGGGACGGGCAGCGGAGACCTCGCGTTCACCGGTGCCTCGCTCCTGCCGGGCCTCATCGCGGCGGTGCTCCTGCTCGGTGCGGGTACCGCGATGGTGGCGCTGCGGCGTCGACGGCGCGTGCGCTGACCGCAGGCCCGCGGGATCGCGGGACGTCAGGCCCGGTGCCGGTCGGCACCGGGCCTGACGTCCGCCGCGTGGGGGAGGCCCGCGCGACCGCCACGTGCGAGGATGACTCATGCCCGTCGTCGAGTCCCGCTGCGTCATCCCGGTCGAGCCCGACGTGGCGTTCGCCGTCTCGCAGACACAGGGAGCGATCCGGAAGCGGTGGGACCCCTTCATCCGCCGCCAGCACCTGATGGACGGTGCGACCGTGCCGGCGAAGGGCGTCCGGACGTACACGGTGCAACGGTTCGGGTTGGCGATGGAGAGCGAGTACGTCTCGTACCACCCGCCGTCGAACGTGGGGATGAAGATGACGAAGGGCTCGTGGTTCTTCGAGCGGATGGGCGGAGGATGGCGCTTCCAGGCGGCTGAGGGGCACCCCGGGCACACACTCGCGGTCTGGCGCTACAACTTCACCTGCCGGCCGAAGTGGCTCGCGCCGATCGCCGAGCGCATCGGCGTGCTGGTGCTGCAGCGGGACATCGACCGGCGCATCCTGGGGTTCGCCCGCGGCTGCGAGGACCCCGTCGTCCTGGCCCACGTGGCCGCACAGCGCGCTGCCTGACCGGACCCGCGAGACGCCGGCGTCCTGCGGGCCGAGCCGGTTCGGAAGACGCCGTCGTCGAGCGATGACGACGGCGTGTTCATGAGTGCCGAACTGACCGACCGGCACTTGCATCCTTCGATGGAACTCCGGCAGGTGCATCCCGAAGCCGGTCGTCCCCGAGCGCCCCGTTTCCTAGCGTCGTGTACATGACGAACACCACCGAAGTCCGGCCCACCGCCGGCACCGCAGCCCGCGACCGAGGGGGTGTCCGCGGCCTCATCGCCCGGCACCCGCTCGTGTCCTTCTTCACCATGGCACTCGGCCTGAGCTGGCTCGCGTGGGTGCCGTACATCCTGTCCCCGCACGGCATGGGCGTGTGGGACATCCACTTCCCCGAGGTCCTGGGCAGCGGACAGTTCACGGGCGTCCTGCCCGGTGCGCTCCTCGGCCCGCTGGGCAGCGCGTTCATCGTCACCGCGGTCGCCGACGGTCGCTCGGGGCTCCGCCGCTGGGTGGGACGGCTGTTCCGCTGGCGGGTCGCCTGGTACTGGTACGCGCTGGCGCTCGTCGTCGTGCCGGCCCTGATCGTCGTGTCCGCGCTGCCGTTCGCCGGTGGTGACGTGCGGGCCCCCTCGGCCCTGGCCTTCGCCATGCTCGTCCCCGGACTGATCATCCAGCTGTTCTCGACCGGCCTGAGCGAGGAGCCCGGCTGGCGCGACTTCGCCCTGCCCCGTCTGCAGCACCGCTTCGGGGGCCTCGGCGCCGCCGCGATCCTCGGCCCGATCTGGGCGCTCTGGCACATGCCGCTGTACTTCAGCGACTGGGGCGGCTGGCCGAACGCGCACTGGAGCGAGCCCGTCGTGTTCGCCCTGTTCACCATCACCTTCAACGTCGTGATGATCCAGGTCTTCAACAAGACCCGCGAGAGCCTGCCCCTGGCCCTGCTGCTGCACGTCGGCGTGAACAACACGATCTCGACGCTGTTCCCCGAGATGTACCCGAGCATGACCGCCGGCACGCTGATGATCGGCCTGACGATCATGTCGACGATCGCCGCCGTGGTGCTGCTCGCTGTGACCCGTGGCCGCCTGGGCTACGACCCCGCCCGACGCGCCCTGCCCCTCGACGCACCGGTCCCCACCCGCGCCCGCCTCGTAGGATCCAACGATGGCACCCGCTGAGCACGACGCGCTGCGCGCCCGCCGCGTCGACGTCTTCGTCGCCCTCGGCACGGCCGCCGTCGCCCTCGGGCTGCTGCTCGGCCTGCCGCCCCTGGACAGCCTCGAACCGGACGGCCCCGCCCTGGCACTGGGGGTCCCTGCAGTGTTCTCGGCCGCCTGGACCGTCTTGGCCCTCGGCCTGCTGGCCCAGTCGGCCGCCCTGCTCGCCGCCCGTCGGGCGCCGCGCACCGTCCTGATCGTGGTCGCCGCCCTGCCGGTGGTGGTCGCGGCGCTCGCCCCGCAGTCCTCCGACCTGTTCGGCCTCACCGCACTGCCCGTGGTCGTCGCCGTCGTCCTCGCCGTGCTCCGTGTCCCGCTGGCCCGCCTCTGGTCGACACTCGTGGTCGCCGCTGCCCTGGTGGCAGCCGGCAATGTGGTGCTGGCGGTCACCGGTGACACGACGGCCGCCGTGTCCGGCTCGCTCGGGCAGGGCGTGCTGCAGGCGATCGGCGCGGTCGGCCTGCCCCTGCTGGTCACCCTGCTCGTGCAGTCCCGCCGCGAGGTCCGCGTCGCCCGCACCGCCGAGGCCAGCGCCGTGAACCGGGAGCAGGACGCCCTGGTCGACGCCGCGGTGTCCCGCGAACGTGCCACGATGGCCCGTGAGCTCCACGACATCGCCGCCCACCACCTGTCCGGCATCGCCCTGATGGCCGCCGTCATCGACCGGCAGATCGACGCGGACCCGGAGCGTGCCCACGAGGGTGCCCGCCAGGTCCGCGAGCAGAGCACCGCCGTGCTCGAGGACCTCCGCCGCCTGGTCGGCCTGCTCCGCGACGACGCCCCTGCCGAGCGCGCCGTCGAGACGGTGGCCGGCATCGTCGACCTGGCCGAACGCGCCCGGTTCCGCAGCGACGTCCGGCTCGACGTGCTGCCGGGGGACCGCCCGCTGGCCGACGGCGTCGGCCCGCTCGCGCAGCTCGCCGCCTACCGCACCGTCCAGGAGGCACTGGCCAACGCCGCCCTGCACGCCCCGTCCGCCCCGTGCACCGTCACCATCGACGACCGCGACGTGACCCGGGTGGTGATCCGGGTGGAGAACGCACCGGCCACCGTGCCGGCAGCGGGGACGTCTCCCTCGGGCGGCAACGGCCTGCGGGGGATGCGCGAGCGGGCAGACCTGGTCGGGGCGCGCCTCCAGACCGGCCCGACCGCGACCGGCGGATGGCTGGTGGAGCTGGCGCTCGGCCGGGAGGCACCTGCCGCGCCCACGCAGGCCGCCGACGGCCCCGCGGTGGTCGCGTGATCCGCGTGCTGGTCGCGGACGACCAGCCCCTGGTCCGCGCCGGGGTGTCCGCGCTCCTCGGTGCGGAGCCGGACATCGAGGTGGTCGGCGTGGCCGCCGACGGCGGCGAGGCGCTCGCGCTGGCGCGCGAGACGCGACCCGACGTCGCCTGCCTGGACATCCGGATGCCGGTGATGAACGGCATCGAACTCGCCCGGATCTTCTGCGCACCGGACGCCGATCCGGCGATCCCCGCGCTCATGCTGACGACGTTCGACCTGGACGACTACGTGTTCGGGGCGCTCGAGGCGGGGGCTTCCGGGTTCCTGCTCAAGGACGCCGAGCCGGACACCATCGTCGACGCCGTGCGGCAGGTCGCCGCCGGCAACGGCACGCTCGACCAGGCCCTGACCCGGCGGGTGCTGCGGGAGTTCGTGTCGCGGCGGAGCCTGCAGCCGGTCTCCGGCGACCGGGCCGACGGTGTGCTGACCGCCCGCGAGCGCGAGGTGCTCCTGCTGCTGGCGCAAGGGATGTCGAACGAGGAGATCGCCGCAGCCCTGGTGCTCGAGGTCTCGACCGTCAAGTCGCACCTGGCGCGGATGCTGCCGAAGCTCGGGGTGCGGTCGCGGCTGCAGGCCGTGGTGTGGGCCTACCAGAACCGGATCGTGACGGTGCCGGAGCAGCCGTAGCGGGCCCGGTGTCAGCCCGCGGGCTGCGGCGTCAGCCGGCGGGCTGCGGCTCAGCGGCGCCGGGGACGACGAGCTTCCAGACGTCGTCGTCTCCGCCGTGGGAGAGGTACAGGCGGAAGGCGCCCTCGTCGGCGAGGGGGTCGCCCGAGAAGTACTCGACCGGTTCGCCGCTCGTCTCGCACTGGTCCGACGTGCTGATGACCTGGATCGTGTCGCCGGAGGCGACGGCGTCACCCTTCGTGACGTCCGTGATCGTCGCCTCGTACACCTCGTAGATGCCCTGGGGTTCCACGGTGCGGTCGGTCTTGGTGACGTCAGCGTCGACGACGAGTTCAGCGGCGTCGCGGCGTTCGGCCGGGGTCTTCAGCTGGACGTAGTCGGTGCACCCGGTGCTCTGCACGTTGTCGTCGTTGCTCGGGTTCGTGGGGGCGCTGGTCCCGCCGCCGACTCCGGGGGCGCAGCCCGCCAGGGTGCCGCCGAGCACCACGACGAGTGCCACGACCGGTGCGATCCGTCCCCACTGCATGGGGCGAGTATGGCTCACGACGAGACCGGGGGCTAGCCCGCAGCGCCCTTGGCGCCCTCGGCGGCGATGTGGATCGCCTGCTGCATCCGGACCGACACCTTCTTGGACATCGCGACCGTCGGGTGGACGCCGTCGTAGGTGCGCGAGGACGGCCAGCCGCCGTCGAGCCGGCGGTCGGCTGCCCACGGGTCGACGAACATCCAGCCGCGGGTGAGCGCGTGGTTCTGCAGGTCGCGGTTCAGGATCTCGCCCTGCTTGCGGCGGTCGATGTGCTTCTTGCTGTAGTTCGTGATGTTGGACGGGGCGATCGCGGCGATGACGACGTGGCGCGCGCCGACCTTCTTCGTGATCTTGTCGATGTTGTTCAGGATCGACTTCGTGCTGTAGCCGTAGCGCAGGTCGTTCGTGCCGGCCATCACGACGAGGACGTCCGCATCGTGCGCCGAGCTCCGTTCGAGGATCCGCGTCGAGGTGGCTCCTCCGATCGAGGTGCCCCCGACGTTGGCCATCGTCGGGTCCTTCATCTGCCGCATCCACGAGGCGTCCATGGCCGTGAGCGAGTCGCCGGCGTAGGTGAACGTCAGCTTGCTCGGTGTCGGCGCGGGCGTCGGGGTCGGCACCGGTTTCGGCGTGGCCGTCGGGGCGGTGCTCGGCGTCGGGGCGCTGGTCGGAACGGGCGTGGGCTCGCTCGGCTGGCTCGTCGGCTCCATGGTCGGAGACGGTGCCGGAACATCCGTCGGCGCGGGGGCGATCGTCCCGGTTCCCTCCACGGCGGTCGCGGTGTTCGGGACGGTGGCGAGCAGGGTGCCGGCGAAGACGGCGACGGATGCGGCTGCGGCGATGAAGGGGAGGCGGGAGGAGCGCTGGTGGTGAGACAACGTGAGCTTTCGTTTCGGGTGCGAACTTCCCCACCCTAGAAGCTCCGTGACACGTCATCGTCCCCCAGGTCTGGGGGCGCTGGCGGCTCGCGCTGCGCGGACAGACAGGTCGTTCCCTGTGCTACACGACGCCGGACCCTGTCCGGGGAACGCACGTTCCCGTTCGGGGGACTGTGCGCGGTCGCGTCGGGCTGGTGCAGTGTATGCATGCACATCGAAACGCCGCCGGTGACCACCCCCGACGACCCCGCCCTGCGGGGTGAGGTCATCCACGGGATGATCACGGCGCTGCGTTCCCGTCCGCTGCACGAAGTGACCCCCGAGGTCGTCGCGGCTGCGGCCGGGGTGGACACCGACGTCGTCGGCCGCACGTTCCCGAGCTGGGACGGCCTGCTGCTGGCGACCATCGACCGGTGGAACGAGGAGCGCACCGTGCCGCTCATGCCCCTGGCCGAGCAGCACGGCACCATCCGGTTCCTGCGCGCGATCGTCACGGCGAACGTGGCCGACCCGTCGCTCATGCGGTTCCTGACGGCGACGCTGAACATCGCGGCATCGCCCGAGCACCCGCTCGCGCCGATGCTGCACGCCCGCTGGCGACGCTTCCACGCCTTCGTGCAGCACGCCCTGGAGCGCGACGTCCTGCTCGGGCGTGAGCCGAGCACGATGGAACCGGCCCGCGGCTCGGAGCAGCTGCTCGCGACCTACGAGGGGCTGCAGCTGCAGTCCATGGTGCGACCGGAGATGGACCTGCTCGAGGCCTTCGACCGCGCCGTGACGCGCCTGCGCGAGGGCTGGTCCCGCGCGTACGTGCCGCCCGTCTGGGACCTCGCCCGGGTCGGTTGACCCTCCGGGCGGCTCGTCGGGCCGCCCCCCACAGACCGAGGACGCTAGGGCGTCCGAGGGCAGACGCTCACCGTCTGCACGCGTCGCCGCACGATTCGGGTTCGAGCGGCGGCGCGTACCAATCGCCGCGAGACGACCGTGCATTCCCCACTGTCGCCGGTCGCTCGTTCCGCGCCGTCAGTCCGCGTGCATCGCGAGCGGTCGCTCGGTGTCCACCTCGACCGGCTGCCGGCGGATCGCGATCACCGTGACGTCGTCGTCGTGCGGCACCTCGTCGGCGCGGGCCGACAGCGCGAGGACGACCGCGTGCGGGTCGCGGCCGGCGCGGGCGATCGCGGCGACGGACTCGATCGTGTCGTCCAGGTCGTCGTACAGGTCGAGCACACCGTCGCTGAACGAGACGAGCAGGTCGCCCGGTTCGAGGGTGCCGTCGGTCGTCGCCCACTCCTCCCGGATGCCGAGCCCGAGCGGCATGTCGCCGGAGCGCAGCCGGTCGACGTGTCCGTCGGCCCGCAGGACGAAACTCAGTCCGTGACCGGCATCGGACCACTGGAGGGTGCCGTCGTCGGAGATCCGGGCGTGGAACAGCGTGGTGAAGGCGAGGTCGGGTCCGACGCCTTCGGCGGTCAGCCCGTCGGAGGCCCGCTTCAGCGCCTCGCCGGGGTCCTCGACGGTCCGGGCGCTGCGCAGTGTCGCGCGCACCGCGGCCGCGATCAGCCCCGCACCGACGCCCTTGCCCATGACGTCACCGAGGCTCACTGCCACGCCGGTCGGCGTCGGGTACCAATCGAAGAAGTCCCCGCCGACGCTCCGGGCCGGCAGGCAGGCACCCGCGACGACGACGTCCTCGGTGATGCGGCCGGTCGTCGTCGGGAGCAGGGACCGCTGCACCGCGGCTGCCCGGTCGATCTCGGCGCGGACCTTGCCCTCACGTGCCTCGGCGGACCGCAGACTCCGTCGGGCCCGGCGGGAGAGCTCGTGCACGACGACGGCGACGGTGCCGAACACGACGACGAGGATGCCCAGACGGACGAGTTCACCCGCGCCGGGCGCGTCGGACGGGGTCAGGACGTAGGGGGCGAGGATCACGACCACGATGCCCGCGATCGCGAAGAGCACGGTGCGACGGCCCTCGAGCGACGCCCACCAGACCACGGGGAGCACCACGATCGCCGTGAACAGCGAGGAGCCGGAGCCCGTCCCGGTGCGCAGCAGCGCGATCGTCAGGAAGTCGACGGTGAGCAGGACCGGCACCACCCAGGCCGCGCGGCGCACGAGTGCGGGGATCGCGCTCATCAGCGTCGCGACCACGACGCCCACCACACTCGCGACGAACAGGTGGTGCTGGGTGATCGGCAGCGTCGGCATCACGACGCTCAGGAACGCCGACAGCGCCAACAGGCCGCTGATCGGAGCCTGACGGACGAGAGGGTTGTCGACGATGCTGGTTGGGCGAGTCATGCTCAGTGCAGGCTAGTGGTCCGCGCGGCTGAGCGACCGCCCCTGACCCGATCTGGGGACGCGGCCCTGGCAGCTCAGCGCGGCCAGGTGGCGACGACCGCGACCGCGTTGAACAACACGTGCGCCAGGATCGCACCGCCGATGCGGTCGGTCATCGCGACGAGCGTGCCGGTGAGCAGGCCGAGCAAGAACGTGGTCACGAACACCTGGAACCCGCCGAGCGACGTGCCGCCCGCACCGAGCAGCAGGTGGAGCAGCGCGAACAGGAACGCCGTGACCAGCACCGCGAGGAACCGGGTGCGGGGCGTGAGCTCGGCAGCGAGCCGGCGCTGGAACAGCCCGCGGAACACCACTTCTTCGAGCACCGGGCTCACGATGACGATGCCGATCGCGGACACGAGCAGCAGCCCGACGTCCGGCGTGCCGAGGGACGGTGCGGGGACCAGCCCGGTCGACCCGGTGAACGCGAGCGACATGACGACGTCCACTGCGCGGCACACGATCACGATGCCGATCGCGAAGACCACGATCCCCAGGTCGAGCCGGAGCCGCGACACCATCGCCGATCGCGGGGTCCGACGGAGCACCACGGCGGCCGCGACGACGAGCGGCACCCACACGGCGGCGTCCGCGCCGAGCACCTGCAGGACCGGCGAGGGGATGCCCCCAGTCCGGGTGACCTGTCCGACGATCCGGGTCAGGATCACCGCGACGCCGAGTGCGACGAGGATGACGATGAGGTCCCGCTGTCGCCGCACGCTGGGCTCGGTGGTGGTCGTGGCCGGCTCGGAGCGCATGGGGCCACCGTAGAGGACACCGCGCGGCGGATGGCGACTTCCCCCGAGCAGTACTCGTTCCTGTGGCACTATTTGTATGCCGTGCGCTGGGAGTACCCCGGCGTGCCTGTGTCGGGACCACGGGGACGGCCATGATCGGGGAAGGCAAAGGCGTGGAACTCCGCGACTACATCACGGTGCTCCGCAAGGGATGGGTGCTGATCGTCGTACTCGCCCTGGTGGGAGTGGCCGCAGCCGCAGGGTTCTCCCTGCTGAAGAAGCCGGTCTACTCGGCATCGGCGCAGGTCTTCGTCTCCACGGAGACGTCCGGCAGCGCCAGTGACCTGGCGCAGGGCAACACGTTCACCCAGCAGCGGGTGCTGACGTACTCGAACCTGGTGTCGACGCCGATCGTGCTGCTGCCGGTCATCTCGTCGCTCAAGCTCGACATGAACGCGGACCAGCTCGCGACGATGGTGTCGGCGACGGCGCCGACGAGCACGACCCTCATCTCCATCTCGGTGGAGGGCACCGACCCGGTGCAGGCCGCCGACATCGCGAACGCGACCTCGCAGAGCCTGACCAACGTCGTGCAGGACATCGAGGCCACCGACGCGAGCGGCAAGAGCACGGTCAAGCTCACCCGCGTGAAGCAGGCCGACGTGCCGAGCGTCCCGGTCAGCCCGAACGTGCCCGTCAACGTGGCGCTCGGTCTGCTCGTCGGGCTCGCCCTGGGCATCGGCATCGCCGTGCTGCGTCAGACCCTCGACAACCGCATCCGCACCGAGATCGACGTCGAGAAGATCAGCGACAAGCCGGTCGTCGGCGGGATCGCCTTCGACGCCAAGGCCGCCGAACGTCCGCTCATCGTGCAGGTGGACCCGCGCAGCCCCCGTGCCGAGTCGTTCCGCACGCTCCGCACCAACCTGCAGTTCCTCGACATCGGCACCGGTGCCCGCACCTTCGTCATGACGTCGTCGATGCAGTCCGAGGGCAAGAGCACCACCGTCGCGAACCTCGCGATCGCCCTGGACAGCGCCGGGTTCCGCGTCATCCTGATCGACGCCGACCTGCGCCGCCCCCGCGTCGCCGAGTACATGGACGTGGAGAGCAACGCCGGCCTGACCGACGTGCTGATCGGCCGCGCCGACCTGGAGGACGTGGCCCACCCCTGGGGTCGCGGCAAGCTCGTCGTCCTGCCCGCGGGTCAGATCCCGCCGAACCCGTCCGAGCTGCTCGGCTCGCGCGCGATGCAGGACCTGATCGACCTGCTCGAGCAGCAGTTCGACTACGTCCTGTTCGACGCACCGCCGCTGCTGCCCGTCACCGACGCGGCGATCCTGGCCAAGAAGGCCTCCGGCGCGATCGTCGCGGTCGCCTCGGGACAGACGCTGAAGGGCCAGCTCGCCGCGGCCGTCGCCACCCTCGAGAACGTCGGGGCCCCGGTCTCCGGCTTCGTCCTGACGAAGATGCCGCTGAAGGGCCCGGGCGCCTACGGCCACGGCCGTTACGGCTACGGCTACAGCTACGGCCACGACGAGGACGAGAACACCGTGACCACGTCGACGCACCCGCCGAAGCGTTCCGGCAAGAAGCTGGGCGTGCTCCGCCGCGCCGGGCGCTGAACGGGGCCGATCAGATGACGAATCGCCGGGGGACCCGAAGCCTCGGCCGCGCACTGCCCCGGACCACGTTCATCCTGGTGGCCGTCGTGGTGGTGGCGCTGATCGTCGTCGACGTCGTGCTCGTCGCGCTCGCCCTGGGCCGGACGGCACCCGAGGAGAACGGACCCGCCGGCCCCATCCCCACCTTCTCGGGAACGCCCGACCGGCGCGAGACACCGCGACCGAGTGCGTCTGCCGACGCAGACGCCGCCTCCACCAAGCAGCAGGGTCGCCGCCTGTTGGCAGCGGTCGACGGCCAGGAGGCGTGGCGCGCGTCCGGTGGGTCGTGCGGCGGCCCGCGGCCGGTGCTGGAACACTCCGTGGACGGCGGGGCGACGTGGGCCCCGGTGGGACTCGGGACGGATGTCGGATCGCTCATGGCGATCCGGGCCTCCAGTGCGGAGCTCTCGGTCCTGGTGGGTGTCGGCGACGACTGCACCACGACGGCGCGGACCAGCACCGACGCCGGCGTGACGTGGGAAGCCGGGGCGCCCGGCGCCGCCGGCGCCGGCATCAGCACCGACGGTGTCGTGCTCGCGAGCGGGACGGAGCAGGCACCGTGCGGCGACCCGATCGACGCGTTCCAGGGTGAGAAGACCGCAGTCGTCATCTGCGACGGCCAGCTCGAGTGGCGCACCGGCGATGCCGCCTGGGTCGACGTGCCGATGGGCGGCGTCCGTTCGATCGGCGTCGACGGTGGCAACTACACGCTCGCCCGCGTCGGTGCAGCAGCGTGCGACGGCGTGCAGATCGAGACCATGTCCGCTTCGGACGTGACGCCCTCGTCGTCGACCACGCCGATCGGCTGTGCCGACGGCGCGGACACCGACAACACGGTCACCATCGACCGTGCCGGCCAGGACGTGTGGCTGTGGGACGGCAAGACCGTGCGGGTCTCTTCGGACGGTGGCGCGACGTGGTGACCGGGTCGTCCTCGTGACGGCGGATGCGCTCAGCGCACCACGCGCGATCGGAGCCACCGACGAGTGGAGCCGCACGTACTCGCGCCGTGTGCTCTTCACCGACCTGCTGGCCCTGATCTGGGTGGTCTTCGGTGTGCAGATCGCCTGGCTCGGGCTCGAGTCGAACCTGGCGACCAACACCGCCGACCTGAGGCTCAGCTACTCCGCGATCTCCATCGTCGTGATCGTCGTGTGGATGAGCGCACTCGCCCTGTACGACACCCGCGGTGCGCGGGTAATCGGCGTCGGCAGCACCGAGTACCGCCTGGTCGCGGACTCCAGCGTCCGCGTGTTCGGTCTGCTCGCGATCGCGGCGTTCCTGCTGCACGTCGACCTGGCCCGCGGCTACGTGCTCATCGCGTTCCCGATCGGGATCCTCGTCCTCCTGCTGTCGCGGTGGATCTGGCGACAGTGGCTCGTGGCCCAGCGTCAGCAGGGCGCGTACTCGGCGACCGTGCTGCTCGTCGGGTCTCCGGCCAGTGTGCTGCACATCGGCCGCGAACTCGCGCGTTCCCCCGAAGCCGGCTACCGCGTGGTCGGGGCGGTCGTGTCGACGAACCACCGCGGTCTGCTGGCTGGGTCGACCATCCAGAGTCACGGCGGCTTCGACGACGTCGGCTCCGCGCTGCGCGAGACCGGTGCCGACACCGTCGTGATCACCAGCTCCGACGACCTGCCGCCGGAGCGCGTCCGGCAACTCAGCTGGTCGCTCGAGCCGGGCCGGCAGCACCTGGTGGTGGCGCCGAGCCTGACCGACATCGGTGGCCCCCGCATCCACACCCGACCGGTGCAGGGCCTGCCACTCATCCACGTCGAGACACCGACGTACTCCGGCCGCAAGCTCTACACGAAGCGGGCCTTCGACCTCGTCGGCGCGGCGCTGCTCGTCGTCGTCCTGTCGCCGCTGCTGCTCGTGCTCGCCGTGCTGGTGAAGACCACCTCGACAGGTCCGGTCTTCTTCCGGCAGGAGCGCGTCGGCCTGAACGGCAGCACCTTCCGGATGATCAAGTTCCGATCGATGGTCGTCGACGCCGAGGAACGTCTGCAGGAGCTCAGCGCACTCGACCGGGCCGAGGGCAACGACGTCCTGTTCAAGATGCGGAACGACCCCCGGGTGACCCGGGTCGGCGGGTTCATGCGCCGCTACAGCCTGGACGAGGTGCCGCAGCTGTTCAACGTCCTGGCCGGCAGCATGTCCCTCGTCGGACCTCGGCCGCCGCTCGCACGCGAGGTCGCCCGCTACGACACGCACGTCCACCGTCGGTTCCTGGTGAAGCCGGGCATGACCGGCCTGTGGCAGGTGAGCGGTCGATCCGACCTGTCGTGGGAGGATTCCGTGCGGCTCGATCTGTACTACGTGGAGAACTGGTCGATCGTGGCCGACCTCCTGATCCTCTGGAAGACCTTCAAGGCAATCGCCAACAGCCGGGGTGCGTACTAGATGGTTGATCACAACGACGTCCGGCCCGACGGCGGGGACGAAGCCACTCCCCGCGACACCCTGCTGGCTCTTCCCACGGTGCGTGCCGCGGGCGTACCACTGGTCGCGATACCCGGCTCGAAGATCCTCGACGAGCTCAGACTCATCGCCGATCACCTGGACGACGCAGGCGTGCCGGTCCATTTCGTCAACGCCTACACCGTCTCGTTGACCGCTGACGAGCGCTACTTGCGCTTGTTCCAGTCGGACGGGCTGAACATCGCCGATGGGACGCCCCTCGCTTGGATTGCCCGTCGGACGAGTGGCCAGGTGGCACATCTGCGTGGTCCAGATGCGTTCCGTGAGCTGCTTTCGTCGGACCCGTCGCACGGCATCCGGCACTTCCTTCTCGGCGGAAGTGATGCTTCGCTGGCCCGTCTCGAAAGCGCGATCGCGCGGGACTACCCCGACGCAGTGGTGGTGGGGTCGTTCAGCCCGCCGTTCACTGACTTCGGAACGAGCGATCGAGAACTGATCGACTCGTTGATCCGGGAGTCGGGGGCGAACATGCTGTGGGTAGGTATCGGGACTCCCAAGCAGGACTACGAGGTCCAGCGACTCGCCGAGCGGCACCCCGCAGTCGTGTTGGCGGTTGGAGCCGCCTTCAACTTCGTGTCCGGAGACGTGGTCGAAGCTCCGAGACTGTGGCGCCGGACGGGCCTGGAATGGTTGTACCGGCTCTTCCGTGAGCCACGACGCCTCTGGCGACGGTACTTGCTGGGCAACGTGAAGTTCCTGCTCCTCGCCCTTCGGAGACGACGTGGCTGAGGCAAGCGCGGACGTCGTGGTGATCAGCCAGCTTCCTCCACCGGTGCACGGATCGACCATCATGACGCGGACGTTCCTGGAGGTACTTCACCGCTCCGGCCTGCGGGCGGTCCTCGTGGATCGTCGCTTCAGCAAGTCAGTCGACGAGATCGGCGGTACGAGCCTCAAGAAGATCCTCAGCGCTTTCTCGCTTCTGTTACGACTCGGGAACGCACTCCGACGCAACCGAGGAGCGGCGGTGGTGTTCTTCACCACCAACCGGCCGCCATCGTTCTGGGTGGATGTGATGATGAGCGCAACGCTCCAGGTGCTGCGCCGTCCCTACATCGCGTACGTGCACACGTCGGGGTACCAGGAACTCGCTGACCGAGGCGCAGGACAACGCCGCGGGGTCGCGCTCCTCCTCGGCGGTGCTGCGTCCGTGGTCGTCCTCGGGGAGTCGATGGTCGCTGACGTACGGCGGTTCAACGACTCGATCCGCACGATCCCCAACGCCGTGCCGGAGCGGCAGCGGAAAGCCACACCTGTGGCCGAAGCATCGTCGATCGTCTTTCTGTCGAACCTCATCCCCGGCAAGGGTGCGGAGGACTTCATGCGCATCGCGAACCGATGCCTGGACAGCACGCCGGGATCGCGTGCGGTCGTGATCGGGCGTGCTTCGTCGGACGAGTACCTCGACGGTCTCCGAGCGCTCCTCGACCCGCACGTTCGCCATCGAGTGAACTTCACGGGTGCTCGGTTCGATGAGGACCGCGACGATGTTCTCTCGACAGCAGCCGTGCTCGTCTTCCCCAGCACCTACCGCTACGAGGCACAACCGTTGACCGTGTTGGAAGCGATGCGGTTGGGTGTTCCGGTCGTCGCCTACGACGTCGGAGGCCTCCGCGATGTCATCGAAGACGGCAAGAACGGATTCCTCGTCGGCTTGGGTGACTGGGAGGCGGCGTCCGAACGTTGTCGGGAGATCCTGTCGTCACAGCGTGATCGCGAACGCCTCGCAGCCGGAGCCCTCGCAACCTCGCGTGAGCGCTTCGGACTCGCCCAGTACAGCGCCGCATGGGTCGCGCTCCTCGAGCGAGGTGTGTGACGTGGCGGGCCGACGATTCGCGATCGTGCAGGAGTACGTCCCGGAATACCGTGCGCCACTCTTCGACAGGTTGGCGGCGGCGCTGTCGGCGGAGGGCGATGAGCTCACTGTCTTCGCAGGAGAACCAGCGGGCACTCTCGCACAACGACGAGACGGCATTCGCACCCGCCCGTGGTTGCGGAAGATCCGGCAGCGGGAGCTGAACTTGCTCGGGAAGCGACTGACCATCCGCGCTCTGCCTCGCGACGTCTGGCGAGCAGACCTCATCGTCGTGGAGCAGGCCCGACGGAATCTCGACGTCCCAGTGTTGCTCCTCTGGCCCCGCACCGCGCGGAAGACAGCGCTGTGGGGTCACGGTGCTGACGTCGTGAAGGTGCCGTCCCGCTTCGAACGCCTGTACAGCCGCCTGATCACGCGAAAGGCCGCCTGGTTCTTTGCGTACACGCCTTCCGGTGCCGAGTGGGCAGCCGAGATCGGTAGGGATCCACGGCGTACCACGATCTTGTACAACAGCATCGACGTGGGGCAGCTACAGGAGGACCTTCGATCCGTTCAGACAACGACGTCGGCGCACCAGGTCTGCTTCATCGGCGGGCTCGACGCCAGCAAGAAGATATCCGAGCTGATCGCGATCGGAGAGGCCGCACACCGTGCGGATCCTGCCTTCCGCCTGGCGGTCGGGGGCGACGGACGGCTTCGAGGTGCGGTCCAGTCCGCTGCTGACCGTTTTCCGTGGCTCGACTATCGTGGCCCCGTGTCAGGACGCGCGAAAGCGTCGATGCTCTTCGAAAGCGAGTTGCTCCTGCTTCCAGGTCGAGTCGGCTTGACAGCAATCGACAGCCTCGCAGCAGGCCGGCCGATCGTCACGCTCGCCTCTTCCCTGCACGGACCGGAGTTCGGGTACCTCGAGCCAGGCCGGACCTGCGTCGTGTCTGATGGTGTCGAGGACGCCGCCCGGTCTATCGTGACGCTCCTTCGCGATCGACAGGCACTTGCGACAATGCAAGACAGCTGCCGCCGGGCATCTCAGAAGTACTCCATCGAGAACATGGCGCAGTATTTCCACGGCGGGCTGAAGGAAGCGATCAAGGACGACGATGAGTAAGTTGCACGTGATCGTGGCCAGCCACAACCGCGCTGAGACCACCGGAAACGCGTTGCGGTCGCTCCACGAGGCGGCTTCCGGTGCGGGTGTCGAGTACGACGTGACGTTGTTCGACGACGGTTCGTCAGACGACACCATCGCGCAAGCCACCGCCGCCGTGGATCGACTGACGGTGCTGCAAGGTGACGGCTCGGCTTTCTGGGCGCTGTCCATGGCCACTGCAGAGGCAGCGGTGCTGGCACGGGACGACGTCCGGGACGACGACTGGTTGCTCTGGTTCAACGACGATGTCCAGCTCGAGCGCTCGGGGCTCCGGGCACTGTTCGAAGCAGCATCACGCCTCCCGGATGGCATCCTCATCGGGAGTACCGTCGACGCTGTTTCGGGCGAGCTGACCTACGGAGGTCTCCGGCGCGCGGGTGTCCACCCGCTCTCGTTCGCTCTCGTCGAGCCGTCAGGACTCGTCGAGGAAGCGAAGCGAGTCGACGCGTTCAACGGCAACATCGTGCTCCTACCCGTCCATGTCGCTCGGGCGGTCGGATCGATCGACGGAGGATTCAGTCACGCGTACGCGGATGTCGATTACGGGATGCGGGCGACCTCGGCAGGTGTGCCGATCTGGGTGACCGGGGGCACCGTCGGTTACTGCAGCCGGAACCCGACCGTCTCGCACCGATCCCTCATCACCGCCTGGCGGTCCTTCACCAGTCAGAAAGGGGCGGGCAATCCGCGCTCGCTGCGGCGTTACTTGCGCCGGCACAGTGCACGCTCGTGGTGGTTCTTCTACACAGCGTCCTACGCGCTCTGGTGGATTCGGGCCCTCCGTCGGACTGCGCGCGGCGAAGGAGCAAGCCGATGACGACCTTGCTCTTCCTCGTCGTGGCGATCATCTTCATGGTCCTCGCGATCGGTCTGGTGCGGATGCAGCCGCGCGTCGTCTACTGGGTCGCGTCCTTGTACGCCGTGACGGCATGGGAGTACCCGAACTTCGGAACGATCGGCACTTTCGGAGGTACGACCATCACCCTTGGCGACGGGCTAGCGGTGAGCCTGATCGTCGCGGGACTCCTGGACGCTCGGGCGGTGGTCCGGCGTTTCCCACCTGTTGCTGTCATCGCTGGTGCGGTGCTCGTCGCACTGCTCGCCATCTCGCTCGTTCAGGGGATCGCGACCTTCGGCCTCGGCGTCGCCGTGAACGAAGCACGTGGCTTCTTGTACGTCCTCGGCATCTTGTTCTGGGCGGTGACGCGTCCCTGGCCGCAATCCGAGGTCGTCTACGCGGAGAAGTTCCTCGTCATCGTGCAGGGCGTCGGACTGTGCGTCGTGGGCCTGTACCACGTCGCGCGGTACGGGTTGGGCGGGACCGCCGACTTCGTTCTCGTCAGCGGAGAACTCAGCCAGACTGGCCGGCCTCTGGTCTCGGGGCAAGCCCTGCTCCTCACGCTCTGTGCGGTTCTTGCTCTCCGGCTCTGGCAGCGCAATGCGCAATCGCGCTGGGTCTGGTTGTTCGGCTTGTTCATGGTGTTCGTGATCGTCAGTCAGCAGCGGACTGTCTGGTTGACGGCCCTTGCAGTCGCACTCGTCCTCCTGGTCCGCGGACCTCGTGCTCTTCGCCAGAAGCTCGTGCTGCTCTTCGGGGTGCTCCTCGTCGGGGGCGTCCTGGTGTCGGCAGCCCAGTCGTCGACGAGCAGCATCGTGGCGGAGTTCGCCGGCTCAGCATCGAACACCGGAACGTACTCCGCGCGACTCACGAGCTGGATCGGGCTCATCGTGCAATCGGTGGGCGAGGGCGTGCTGACCGTCCTGTTCGGAGCACCCTTCGGTCACGGGTTCGGCAGGTTCGAGGGTGTCGGCCGATGGGTGGTCTTCGCTCCACACAATTGGTATGTCACGGTGTACCTGCGGGAGGGGCTGATCGGGCTCGGCGCGATGTTGGTCATCTTCCTGCCCCGGTTCTTCGCCGGGTTCAGGGCCAAGCGAGATGTCTTCCTGACTGCCGTTCTCGTGTGCTTCCTCGTCTATGGATGGACGTACTCGTGGCAGTGGTGGACCTGTCTGCCCCTCGCCCTGGCGTTCCTCGACCGAGACTTCCCCGAGGCGATCTCCCCGCAGAAGCCCGCGCTCCATGGCTCCCGGCGGCTTGAGGTGCACAGGTGAAGCCCGGGATTCGGGTCCTGCACGTCCTCGGGGAACTCAAACCGAGTGGCATGGAGCGAATGCTCGTCTCCGGAGCACAGGAGTTCGAAGCGGCGGGTGTCGACGGTCATGTCCTCGGCGTGGGCCTCCATCACCCGTTCGAGAGCGCGATCCGGGACGCTGGCTACTCGGTGACCACCACCGACCGCGCGTTGCACACCGCCGCTGGGCGCGAGATGCTGCGACGCCTCCTCGCTGACGTCGAACCGGATGTCGTCCACATCCACACCGAGGGCCGGTACTTGCAGACGGTGCTCGCTTTCCGGAGGCTGAACCGGCGACTGCCCGTCGTGAGGACCATCCACAACGTGTTCGACGCGCGCGGTCGGTGGTTTGTCCGTCGTGCCGCGCAGGCGCTCGTCGCTGACCGGTTGGTCAGCGCTCTCATCGCTCCGAGCCCTGACGTGGCGGAGAATGAGACGCGCTTCGGCCGTCGGCCCCAGGTGATCTACAACTGGGTGGAGGACCGGTTCTTCGATCTGGCGAGGCAGCGTGCCGAAGCGGCGGTGGCGCCCTCGGCCCCGATCGTCATCGTCGGGAACTGCTCGAGGATCAAGAACCACGAAGTGGCACTCGAGGCAGCGCTCCTCGGGAACCTCCGCGTTGCCCACGTCGGTTCCGAAGAAGATGCCGGGCCCGTTGAAGGGGAACTCCTCGAACGACTCGAGCGAGCGGGACTCCTCGTCGCTCGCGGGGCAGCGGATCCGGGAGCAGCGCTCGTCGCTGGGCGCGTGTTCGCGATGCCCAGCCGTCACGAGGGCATGCCTGTTGCGCTTGCTGAAGCGTTGGTCGTCGGCCTGCCCGCGATCGTTTCGGACGTTCCGGGGCTCCGGTGGGCCGTGGGGCAGAGTGGTGTCGTCGCACTCGCAGACCGGGAACCGGCGAAGTGGAGCGAACGTCTCCGCGCGGGAGCCGTGGCGAGTAGCGGTCCGACGATCGACTTCCATGCCTCCAGGGGAGTCGCCGAGTACACGGCGGTGTACCGAGCCACCACCACCAGACGACGAAGAAGGGCTGCCCCGTGATCCGAGGAGTGCTGACAGGCATCCGGCGGCGGCGGTGGTTCCGGGCGCTGCCGACGACCGTGGCGTGCGAGCACGGCCTGCGCTTCGGCGCACGCGTCCGTCTCTGGGCGCCGACGTCGCTGACCATCGGCTCGGATGTCCATCTCGGGTCCGACGTCCGTATCGAAGTCGACGGCAGCATCGGCGACGCGGTTCTCATCGCCAATCGGGCGGCCATCATCGGTCGACGTGATCACGACATGACTGTCGTGGGGGTCCCCATCACCGCGAGTCCTTGGGTGGGTGACACTCCGGCCCTCAGCGCCGTCACGACGATCGGAAGTGACGTCTGGATCGGGTTCGGAGCGATCATCTTGTCCGGCGTCACGGTCGGGGACAGCTCCGTCATCGCGGCTGGCTCAGTCGTCACGCAGGACGTCGAGGCGAACACGGTCGTCGCCGGCAACCCGGCGAAGGTCCTCAGGCCTCGATTCCGCGAAGGAGAACTGAGCGCGCACTGGGACGCCTTGCGAGGACAGGGTGTCCGGCTCGCCGTTGACGAGGCGGCAGGTGCACCCGATGTCTGAATCGTCTCCACGGATCTTCTACGTGCCGAACGAGTTCGGCGGTTTCCGCCAGCTCGGCTTCCGTGATCCGCTGGAAGCGCTGGTCAGGGCCGGTCGCGTCGCTTCACTCGCGACCTTCAGCGTCCTGGACGCGATCCGGAACGGTGGAGATGCCGAGCGTCACCGGGAGGAGCTCGTGCGACGGGTGTCGGATTTCCGCCCGGACATCCTGCTCATGCAGCACCTCGGACACACCGGACTGCGTCGGCAGCACTTCGCGGCCCTGCGCGCAGCCTGTCCTGGTGATTTCATCTACCACGAGGCTGATCCCTACTCGAGGTACCTCCATCCGATCCCTCCCGAAGCGAAGGCGGCAGGCAGGGCCGCGGACGTCGTATTCACCGTGGGGAGCAGCGGGTTCAGCGAGAACTTCCGGAGGGCGGGGAGCGCCGACGTCCGCTGGATCCCCTCGGCCTACGAACCGACGAGGAGTGCCAACTTCGACCGACCGATCCGGAAGGACCGCCCGTACGACGTCGTCATCGTCGCCAATCGGAATCGTCCTCGGCTCCGAGGTCTGCCGGACTGGCGGGAACGCATTCGATTCGTCGAGTTGATGCAGCAGCACTTCGGAGACCGGCTCGCTGTCTTCGGGAGAGGCTGGGAGGGAACGACGGCCAAGGGGCCCGTGCCCTTCGAAGCGCAAGACGAGGCCATCACCTCAGGCTGGGTCAGCGCCAACTGGGATCACTTCGCGGGCGAAGCGTCCTACTTCTCGAACAGGCTGCCCATCTCGTTGGCTGCAGGGTCGATCCATGCGACGACCGAACACCCCGGATACGACGAGATCTTCCCCGCGAGCAGCAGCAGATTCCTGTTGCGCGGACGGACGCCGGAGGCCCTCATCGGTTCCATCGAGCAGGTGCTGGCCGAGACCACCACGAACGACCGCCTCGACTCGATCGCCGCGGGTCGTCGCTTCGCTGACGAGAACTTTCGGCAGGACGATCTCATGGTCCAGATGCTGAACTGGCGCACCCGGTGGATCGACCCAGCGGACGCCCGCGCAGTCTGGGACCGGACGACGGGAGGACGGCTGTGAGGATCGGACCGATCAGTACGCTTCCCCTGCGTGCTTCGCTTCGGATCGAGCGGGGCAAGAACGCCAAAGAGCTCCGCAGGAAGAGTGACGGCCGAACTGCGCCCGGGGGCTGGACACCTCCGCGAAACTTGCTCGGACTCCGTGTGCGCATCGATCCGTACCCCGATCTCGGCCATCAGCTGTCGACGTGGATTGCGGGGTACCTCTGGTCCGCCGATCTCGGGGTGCCGTACCTCGGAGGGGAAGTGACGAAGGACACGAAGGGGCTCTTCGACCTGGCGCAGCTGACCGCTGCCGCACCGTCCGGGAACGTGCTCGAGCAGCGCCTCGCCGCGACTGGGTTCGAGACCGACGATTGGTCGCTTCACGCTCTCCAAGAATCGACGAGCCGTGCAGCACCTCGTTCGAGCCGTCCGTGGATCGGGCGCCTGGCCTTGGACCAGCGTCGCTGGGACCAAACGCCGGCTGCAGAACCGCTCCGACGTGCAGTCCTCGGAGGATACCTCGGCGATCAACTCCGGAGCCTCGAGTCGGAGGCGGACTACATCGCTGTCCACGCCCGCCGCGGCGACATCGGTCCTCAGTCGCATCCCGACCGCTGGATCGGTCTCGACTACTACCAAGGCCTGATCAACGAGATCAGGGGCGTGCCAGCACTCAGCAGCATGCCGATCAGGCTCTTCACGTCGGGAGATGCTGCGGACCTGCGCGACCTGGAGCGCGTCGGAGTGTCGATCAGTGACGGAGGGCAGCGCGATCAGGACTTCATCGAGATCGCGGCAGCTCGGGTGGTCGTAGCGGCACCGAGTTCGTTCGGTTTCCTCGCCGCGCTCGTGTCGCGTGCACCTGTCATCGCCCGGACCCCCTGGTGGCACCATGTGCCCGACTCCGGCCGCTGGCTTGCGTACCAGGCTGACGAAGGCCTTGACATCGCTCGTCTCGGCCGTCTGGTCGCCGGTGCCCCTTCGTGACCTCGAACGGGCGACGCCTCATGGCGGGGGCGTCATGGGTCTACGGGCTGCAACTCCTCACCGTCGTCGTGCAACTCGGCTACGCGGCCCTGACGTCGAGGCTCGCTGCTCCGGGCGTCTTCGGTGCGTACAGCGTTGCGCTCTCCATCGCGGCGCTCGTCAACCTCCTGGGGTCCGGTGGACTGTCGCAGACGGCCGCTCGTGCACCTGATGCGGAACGTTCGTCGACACGGCCCCTCGCGACCTACGCCCTGCTCCTCGGAGTGGCGGCTGCCCTCTTCACCTTGGTCACAGCCGATCTCTGGAGCGCATTCTGGGGCGCTCCGCAGGCCGCCGGTGCTGTTCGTCTCCTCGCCGTGAGCGCGCTGGTGATGCCGTTCCTCAGCCTGAGTACGGGCCTTCTGCGCCGCCAAGGCGCTTTTCGTGAGATGGCGATCGCCACCTTCTGTTCCAACGTCGTCGGAATGGTCGCGGGTGCCGCAGCCGTGCTCCTCTTCCGAAGCCCGGAATCACTCGCCGTGTCCGCAATCATCGGACAGTGGGGCACCCTGCTCTGGGCGGCCACCCGGCTCCGCGGCGCTCTGGTTCCGGGGCGGCTCGCCCTCCGATCGGACAACGTTCGGTTCAGCACCAAGCTCGTCGCAGTATCTGTCTTCCAGTACATCTCCGGCAACGCTCCGCGGTGGAGCGTGAGCCAGTTCGTCGGAGCCGGCGTGCTCGGGGCATGGAACCGGGCAGATGTCCTGTCAACGGTCCCGTTCTCGCAGCTGCAGAACGCGCTGATGCAGGTGATCTACCCGGAATTCCGTCGCTACGAGGTCGGCACGTCGGATGCGAAAGCCGTGTGGCTGGACATGCTGACCCTGGTCGCATGGCTCACCCTGCCAATCGGTGCCGTCATCGCTGGAGTAGGACCGGAAGTCGTCCACCTCGCGCTCGGGCCGGGGTGGGAACTCGCAGGCCAAATCCTGCCGCTGCTCGCGGTGCTGGGAGCCGTGCAACCGTTGATGATCCTCCTCGCCGGCGCCCTCGAGTCCGCGGCGCTGTTCAAAGCGATCTGGCTGTCCGAGGCCGTCGCCTTCGTCATCAGTGCTGTCGGCGTCGCGATGGTCGTGGTCCATCAGCAGTACGTCTTCGCCCTCCTAGCACTCATCGCGGCGATGATCGGTCGGCACGTGGTCCACATCATCCAGGCGCAACGCGTCCGAGCGCTCGGCTTCCGGCAACTCGCGTTCGGGTACGCACAGCCAGCGGGATTCGCCCTGGTTCTCTACGGCTCACTCGTGGTGCTGTTCCACGATTTCGGCGTCGGCCCCGTCCGCGTGGCGGTAGGACTCATCGGCCTTGCTGCCCTCGCTGCATGGGTGGGCTTGACGCGTCGATCCTTCCCGCCACTGGAAATCCTCCACCGCCGGGGGATTCTCGGTCGTCGCGGCGAAGGCGCGCCGTGAGGCTCGGAACCTCCACGGGACGCAAAGGAGTTCGGTCTGGCGGTCTTCGCTGACGCTCGTACGGTAGATTCAGCCGATCAGGGGGCCGAGAGGTCGGATGTTCCGGTTGATCCCTCTCGATCACGAAGGGGCGGCTGTGAAACCGATCTTCCTCGTCTACACCTTCCAGGACGCGGAACACCTCCGGGAACTCGTCGAAGCGCTGTCACCGTACGAAGTGATCGTGCACGTTGACGCGAAGGTCGATCTGTCCCCGTTCGCAGTCGCTGTCGAGGACTGTGCCAACGTCCGAATGGTGAGGGACAGGGTGCAGGTCAACTGGGGTGGCTACTCGCAGGTCCGTGCGATCCGAGCCCTCGTTCGGCACGGACT
The DNA here is from genome assembly GCF_003234665.1 of Curtobacterium sp. MCLR17_059. Lineage (NCBI taxonomy): Bacteria > Bacillati > Actinomycetota > Actinomycetes > Micrococcales > Microbacteriaceae > Curtobacterium > Curtobacterium sp. MCLR17_059. Next base: position 186,297 of record NZ_QKSU01000005.1, read on the forward strand.
CGAGTTCGCGGACGACGACGACTACCTCGTCCTGCTCTCCGGGTCTGACTACCCGCTCCGTACCGTCGACCACTTGATTGCCCACCTGGAGGAGCACCAGGGTCGGCAGTTCCTCCGCGCATTCGAAATCTCGGCGAGTGAAGAGAAGTACCGTAGTCAAGTCGACCGGCATCACCACCGTGACATGCGTTTCCTGTCGACCCGGACCGGTAACAAGGCTCTCCGAAAGCTCCGTAACGGGATCATCCGGCTCATCGACGGCCCCTTCAGCGTGAAGCGACCTCCGGCTCTCCCGGGCGGGCTGCGCGTTGGTCACGGCGGTACGCACTTCGCGGTGACAGCATCGTGTCTCCGCGAGATGGAAGCCCTGGTAACGCCGGAAATCGAGCGCTACTTCGCAGCGATATTCTGCCCGGAGGAAAAGTTCTACCAATCCCTGGTCATGTGCACCCGCTTCGCTTCGGCGACGCCAGCAGGCGGCTTCGAGGACTACGTCGGCCCGGGGAACTGGCGATACGCCAACCTTCACCTGATCGACCCGACTCTCATCCGGGTGTTCACCGAAGAGGATTGGCCGGAAGTGGCGTCCTCCGATGCCTTCTTCATCCGGAAGATCGTGACCGGACCGAGCACCGGTCTTCGCACCAAGATCAAGACCGAGCGGCTGACGGCCGCGCGCTCCAACTAACGACGTGAGGACGGGAACCAGTTGCCCAAGAAGGCCTTGATCACAGGCATCACCGGACAGGACGGCTCGTACCTGGCCGAGCTGCTGCTCCGGAAGGGGTACGAGGTGCACGGACTCATCCGTCGTGCGTCCACGTTCAACACCTCGCGGATCGACCACTTGTACGTGGACCCGCACAACCCTGACGCCAAGCTCTTCCTGCACTACGGGGACCTCGGCGACGGTGCGCGGCTCGTCAGTCTCCTCAGCGAGCTGAAGCCCGACGAGGTCTACAACCTCGCGGCGCAGTCGCACGTGCGGGTCTCGTTCGACGAGCCGGAGCACACCGGTGATGTGACCGGTGTCGGCACGATGCGCATGCTCGAGGCCGTCCGGGTGTCCGGCATCCACACGCGCTTCTACCAGGCGTCCTCCTCCGAGATGTTCGGCGCGACCCCGCCGCCGCAGAACGAGGAGACGCCCTTCTGGCCGCGTTCTCCGTACGGTGCCGCGAAGGTCTACAGCTACTGGGTGACCCGGAACTACCGCGAGGCCTACGGGATGTTCGCGGTCAACGGCATCCTGTTCAACCACGAGTCACCGCGTCGCGGTGAGACGTTCGTCACCCGGAAGATCACCCGCGCGGTCGCTCGGATCAAGGCTGGCCTCGAGGACCACGTGTACCTCGGCAACCTCGACTCCGTCCGCGACTGGGGGTACGCCGCTGAGTACGTCGAGGGCATGTGGCGGATGCTGCAGGTCGACGAGCCGGACGACTTCGTGCTGGCGACCGGTGGCGACTTCACGGTCAAGGACTTCCTCACCACCGCGTTCTCGCACGCCGGGCTGAACTGGGAAGACCACGTCCGGTTCGACGAGCGTTACCTGCGACCGAGCGAGGTGGACGCCCTCGTCGGCGACGCCTCGAAGGCCAAGGAGAAACTCGGTTGGGAGGCGACCGTCGACACCGCCGAGCTGGCGAGGATCATGGTCGACGCCGACATCTCCGCCCTCGAGCACGAGGGTCGTCCCTGGATCGACACCGTTCGTCTCGAGAGCTGGAGTTCCTGATGACCACGACCGACTTCACCCCCGGTCCGATCGATCGAGCTGACCGCGTCTACGTCGCGGGACACCGCGGCCTGGTGGGTTCCGCGGTCTGGCGCAAGCTCGAGTCGGAGGGCTTCACCGACGTGGTCGGACGGAGCTCCTCCGAGCTCGACCTGAAGGACCGCGGCGCGGTCTTCGCCTTCTTCGCGGACCAGAAGCCGAAGCACGTCGTGCTCGCCGCCGCCAAGGTGGGCGGGATCATGGCGAACAACACCTACCCGCACGACTTCCTGAGCGAGAACCTGCAGATCCAGGTCAACGTGATGGACGCCGCGGTGGAGCACGGTGTCGAACGGCTCGTGTTCCTCGGCTCGTCCTGCATCTACCCGAAGATGGCCGAGCAGCCGATCCACGAGGACGCACTGCTCACGGGCCACCTCGAGCCGACGAACGACGCGTACGCGATCGCCAAGATCGCCGGCATCCTGCAGGTGCAGGCCGTCCGTCGGCAGTTCGGCCGCCCGTGGATCTCGGCGATGCCGACCAACCTCTACGGCCCGGGTGACAACTTCTCGCCGACCGGGTCCCACGTCCTGCCGGCGCTCATCCGCCGGTACGACGAAGCCGCTCGCAGCGGTGCATCAACCGTTGAGAACTGGGGGACCGGGACGCCTCGTCGTGAGTTCCTGCACGTCGACGACATGGCGGCAGCGGTGTTCCATCTGATGGAGCACTACGACGGTGCTGACCAGGTCAACGTCGGCACCGGGTCGGACGTCACGATCAAGGAGATCGCCGAGACGATCGGCAAGATCGTCGGGTTCGAGGGCGAGACGGTCTGGGACACCACCAAGCCGGACGGGACCCCGCAGAAGCTGCTCGACGTGTCGAAGCTGGCGGATGCCGGTTGGACGGCACAGATCGGCCTCGAGGACGGGCTCCGCAGCACCGTCGACTGGTACCGCGAACACGCGGACTCCGTCCGTCAGTGACGGGTGTGGGACGTACGGAACCGTAGGATCGCCTCATGTCCGACCAGCCCGAGTCGCGACGCACTGCAGTACGCCGGGGGTCCAGGGCCCGGATCGTCCTGTGGGTCGTCCTCGCCCTTGTCCTGCTGCTGATCCTCGCCGTCGCCTGGGTCGGTGTCCGCGGCATGCTCGCAAAGGGGCACCTGGAGCGGGCCGTCGGGGACGTCGACACCCTCCGGTCGCAGCTGACCAGTGGTGACACCGGCGCCGCGCAGAAGACCGCGAGGCATCTCGAGGACGAAGCAGCGTCGGCTCGATCACTGACCGGCGACCCCGTGTGGGGCGCAGCACAGTCCGTACCCTTCTTCGGGACCAACCTGCGGGCCGTGCGCGACATCTCGGTGATCGTCGACGACGTCGCCAGCGATGCCGTCAGTCCCGTCGCCGGCGTCATCGACGGCCTCGGGTCGGATTCGTTCGCGCCGAAGAACGGCAAGATCAATCTCCAGCCGATCGAGGACGCGCAGCCGGCGGTCGCCGAGGCCACGAAGACGCTCGAGCAGGCTCGTGCCGACGCGGCGCGGATCGACACCAGTGGAACGCTGTCGCCGGTCACCACCGCCGTGGGACAGCTGCGGAACGCGCTGTCGTCAGCGTCCGAGCAGGCGGTGGCGGCGAACCGCATCGTGCAGCTCGCGCCGGCCATGCTCGGTCACGACGGGCAGCGGCGGTATCTGCTGCTCTTCCAGAACAACGCCGAACTGCGAGCCGGGGGAGGTATCCCCGGTGCGGTGGCGGCGCTCGACGCGAAGGACGGGTCGCTCCGTCTGTCGGCCCAGGCCTCGAGCGGGGACTTCGGGCCGTACGACGAACCGGTCCTGCCACTGACGGCTGACACGCGTGGGCTCTACGGGGAGATCACCGGGGAGTACATGCAGGATGTCACCCTCACACCACGCTTCGACGTGTCGGCAAAGCTCGCGCGGGAGATGTGGAAGCAGAAGTTCGGCCAGCAGGTGGACGGCGTGCTCGCCATGGACCCGGTGACGCTCAGCTTCATCCTCAAGGCGACCGGCCCCGTGCAGTTGCCGACCGGAGACACTCTGACCTCCGACAACGCGGTGCAGCTGCTGCTCAGCGACGTCTACGCCAAGTACCCCGACCCGGCGGTGCAGGACGCCTTCTTCGCGTCCGCCGCCAGCGCGGTGTTCGCCAAGGTCTCTTCCGGCGGGTTCGACGCGAAGGCATTCGTGTCGGCGCTGACGCAGAGCTCTGACGAGGGCCGTTTGCGGCTCTGGAGCGCCGACAAGGCGGAGCAGCGCCGCATCAGCGGGACTCCGGTCGCGGGCGAGCTGCCGACGGCCAGCGTCGACTCGAACCAGTTCGCCGTCTACCTGAACGACGGCACCGGCGCGAAGATGGACTACTACCTCCAGAAGCGCGTCTCCGTTGGCAGTTCGGTGTGCCGGAAGGACGGACGACCGACGTCGGTCGTCGAGATCACCGTGAAGAACGCGGCACCGGCCGATGCCGCGACGACCCTGCCGCGCTACGTCACCGGGGGCGGTGACTTCGGCGTGGAGCCCGGCAAGATCAAGACCCTGCTCGCTGCGTACGCGCCCGAGAACGCGATCTTCCTCGGCGCCACGAAGGACGGCAAGACCACTCCGGTGCAGACAGCGACCGACGGCGGGCACCCGGTGGCCCAGCTGCAGACCCTGCTCGCCCCCGGCGAGAGCCTGACCTACCGCGTCGCGTTCCTCGGCGAGGCGAAGTACGCGAAGGCGGCGGTGCAGGCGGACTCGACTCCTGGCGTCCGGCAGAACGAGACGAAGCCCCTCACGTTCGACTGCGAGCGGCCGCTCACCGCGGGCTGACAACGGAACCTCCGCAAAGCGAACCGCGAGTGTGCCCCCACTCCGAGGGGCAACGCGCCAACCTGTCCGGGCGCGAAGGTCCTTGATCGAACGCACAGTGTGCTCTGGTGCACACCGTTGAGCCCTCTCACCTGGGGTTTCTGTTATGTGAAGCCTCGATGGACCGACGGTAGGGCCGTGTGACGGGTAGTTGGCGCGGATGAACACACGTCGACCAATGAACAAAATCCACGTGATCTGGTATCAAGCTGGGAAACTCCGCTAGATTGAGACAACTTCGCCAAAACAACCGCCATTTCTGTGGCTGGGGTCAACCACCGGCGAACAGCGGGCTCTGGGTGTCAGGGTCTGGATTTTCAGATCTTTAGGGGAACCATTCATGAAGAAGCTCATCGCAGCGGTGGTGCTGGCTGGCGCCGCACTGCTCGCCACTCCGGCCGTCGCCAACGCCGCCGGTTACACGCCTGACTCCGACGTCTCCGTCTCCGGCACTGCCGTCGCCGGTGGCACCGCTTCGGTGAACTTCACCGAGGGCGCGTTCCAGGACAACGAGACCGTCAACGTCCAGGTCACCGGTGCCGGTGCGGTCACGCTCGGCGCGCTGCCGACCACGACCGTCTCGAAGACCTACACGGCCGCTTCGGACGGCTCGCTCGTCGTCAAGGTCACGTTCCCCCAGGGCGCCTCGGGTACCTACAACCTGACCGCCACCGGCGCCACCTCGGGCGTCGTCGGCTTCGCGGCCTTCACCGTCGCTCCGGCTGACGCTGCTGCGGTTCCCGCAGCCGGCGCTGGCAACGGCACCGACGGCACGCTGGCCTTCACGGGTTCGACCGTCTCCGCCCTGGCCCTCTGGGTCGCCGGCGGCGCAGTCGTCCTCGGTGGTGGCCTCCTGCTGGTCCGCGGCTCGGTCCGCCGCCAGCGCGAGTCCGTCTGAGTCTCGACACACTGAGCGAAGCCCCCGGAGCATCTGCTCCGGGGGCTTCTTCGTGTCCGGGGATCGTCCTCAGTGACGCCGGGCCGCACGGCTGAGCAGCAGCACGCCCACCACGGCCCCCAGGAGCGCCCCCATGCCGTTCGCGACGACGTCGTCGATGGTCGCGGTGCGGGCGGGCAGGAACAGCGCCTGACCGGTCTCGATGCACGTGCTGATGACGAGCCCCGCGGCGATGGCGGCCCACCACCAGCGGGCACCGGCGAGCAGCACCACGAGCAAGCCGAGCGGCACGAAGTAGACCACGTTCGCCAGGGACTCCACGGTGGCGTAGTCGATGCGCTCCGGCAGGCCGTGCCGGTGCGCGGCTGCGAGGACTCGGTTGAGCCACGGGGCCCCTGCGGCGTCGACGGGGGAGCCCCAGAACCCGACGAGCGCCAGGGCGACGCCGTAGGCGATCGCCAGCCCCGTCGCGAACCGACGGCTGCGCCAGGTGGCCGGGGCGCGGTCGTCGACGCGGGGCTTGTCGGAGGTCACGTGCCGACGCTAGCGAGTCGCGCCTCCAGGCAGGTGTCCGCACCATCTCGTTCCCCGATTCCGGCGATCCGGAAAACGAGTACCCCGATCCTGACGCTGTACCCCGGAAGTGCGACGCACCTGCCCGGAAATCCGGGGTTGCCCGATGGACGGCATTGACGGAACCCGTGAATCCACGGGCCTGGCTGGCGATCCCCTCGGCACTTCTCGTAGCGTTCTGGTGTCAGCAGATGTACCCCGGATCGTGAAGGAGAGCGACATGAGCATCACCGTGAACAACGCGACGCAGGCCGAGGTCACCCTCGACACCGACACCGTGGACACCATCGCGATCCTCGAGGCCGATGCAGCGCTCTCCTCGCGCCCCAAGCGCGCCAAGGTCACCTGGGTGCAGGAAGACCAGGGCGAGTGGATCGCCGGCTACGGCGGGTACTTCGGCGGCAGCGTCGACAAGCGCGACGACCGCTACGTGGCCTCCGACACCTTCGGGCTCGTCGTGGGCGAGTTCTCCTCCCTCGAAGAGGCACAGACCAAGCTCGAGGACCAGCTGCACGTCATGCTCCCGCCGGTCATCCGGCCGGTCGAGTGACGACGACGGACACCAGCTCCACCGGCGTCGATCGCGACGCCCGCACCACCCGGAACCACCGGCACCACCCAGTACGCAGCACAGCACGAAGGAGCAGCACCATGAGCACGACCGTCGCCCACCGCCAGCAGGCCGAGGTGACCCTGGACACCCAGACGATCGAGGTCATCGCCGAGATCGAGGCCCAGGTCGTGGCTCCCGTGCAGGCAGCCCCCGTCCGCATCTCGTGGGCCCAGGCCGACACCGGTCTGTGGGTCGCGAACTACGGCGGCTACTACGGCGGCACCGTCGACCGCCAGGGCACCCACTTCTTCGTCTCCGACACCTTCGGTGAGTACGTCGGGGACTTCCGGTCCCTCGACGAAGCGAAGGCGCGTCTGTCCGAGCGCCTGCACGTGCTGCTGCCGGACGTGATCCGTCCGACCGCGTGATCCACTGCTGATCGCTCGCTGATCCTCGAACCCCCGCCGGCCTGCCGGCGGGGGTTCTTCCGTGCGCCCGGGGCGCGAACGGGTCGCGACGACGGGCCGTGGCGCGCCGTGACGTGCCGGGCTGCGGCGTGACCCCTGAACGAGTGGTCCCCCCTATTGGGGACCCTGATTGTCCCCACCCGAACACGAGGAACTGCCAGGATCAACCTGGCGCCAACGACCGTTCTCCCTGATCCTCCGGTCGGTCTCGGTGCCCGCATCGTCTCGACCCGAAAGTGATCATGCAGCGTACGAACCCGGGCACCGCTGTGCCCAGAAGCCGTCCCGGCCTGCGCGCCGTCGCCATGCTCGGCGCCGCGCTCCTCGCCGGCGTCGGTCTGACCCAGGCCGTCGTGGCCGACCCCGCCGCCGCAGCCGGCGCGTTGTCCTGCGACCAGAACACCCTGTACGGCATCAACACCGCCGCGAACCAGCTCGCCGCCATCGACGCCACCACCGGTGCCGTCACGAACGTCACGAGCATGGCGCCGGGCGACAACGCCCTCGCGGTCGCCCGCAACGGTGTCGCCGCGTACGCGTCGATCAACAACGGCAACACGATCACCGGGTACGACGCGGTGAACGATGCCCGGATCGCCGACGTGACCGCCGCGGACCCGAACGGCAGCCACCAGCTGCTCCGCGGTGCGATCAACCCGGCGACCGGCATCTACTACTACGCGAGCGGCGCGAACCCCGCGTACCTCGGTGCGTACGACACGAAGACCGGCGCGAAGATCGGCCAGGTCGGCACCATCGGCAACCTGCTCACCAACAAGAACGGTGACATGGCGTTCAGCACCCGCGGGCTGCTGTTCGTCGTCACCGGCAACGAGATCCGTCGCGTCGACACCGAGACGGTCCCGACGACCGCGGGCACCACGGCTCTGACCACCTCGAAGGTCGCGACCCTTCCGATCGACGCGAGCACGAGCGGCAGCCCCGGCATCGCGTTCTCGTCCGACGGCTACCTGTTCGCCTCGGTCGGCTCCGCCATGTACAAGATCGATCCGGGTTCGGGCGCGCAGGTCAGCACGTTCACGATCGCGAACGGCTACGCACCGAGCGACCTGGCGTCCTGCAACTACGCCAACACCCTGGCGGCGCAGTCGAGTGTCGATCAGCGGTGGAGTCCGTCCGACCAGTTCGGCCTGGCGGTGACCGGCGGCGTCTCGACGGGCAACACGGCCACCACCAACGGCACGGCCGCCGGCACCCAGCCCCAGAAGGCGGGCGCGGTCCTGTCGACCCCGAACAAGACCTACACGGCCCGCCAGACGGCGGTGGGCACCACCGACCCGTCGAACTACACGACCACGTGGAAGGCCGTGAACCTGAACAGCGACGCGGTCGTCGCCAGCGGCACCGGCACCACGGGGACCTTCACGTTCCCGGCGGCCACCACCGCGGACGGCACGGACGTCCTGGTCACCTTCACGAACACGCTGCAGGCCACGCACGTCACCACCAGCAGCGACACCGCCACGACCCCCACGGGCACGGCGCTGTCGGTGCCGGCTGCCTCGGGCGTGCTCGCGAACGACCAGGGGACCGGCCTGTCCGTGGTCTCGAACACGACGCCGGCCCACGGCACCGCCACGGTCGCGGCCGACGGCTCGTACACGTACACCCCGGCCGGCGGGTTCTCCGGCTCGGACACGTTCCAGTACACGGCGAAGGACTCGTCGGGGCAGACCTCGACCAGCACCGTGACCGTCACCGTCGCACCGAAGGGCTCCGACGACGCCTACAGCGTGCACGCGGGCACCGTGCTCACGGTGGACGCCGCGGAGGGCGTCCTGACGAACGACCGCGGGTCGGACCTGACCCTCACCGGTCACGGTCGGCCGTCGCACGGTCTGGTGAAGATCGGCCCCGACGGGTCGTTCTCCTACGGCGCCGACAAGGGGTACTCCGGCCCGGACTCGTTCACGTACACCGCGAAGGACGGCTCCGGCGCGACTGTCACCGCGACGGTGCGGCTCACCGTCCTGCCGACCGCGACGGCCGATGGCGTCACCGCGACGGCCGGGTCATCGACGACCGGCAACGTGCTCGACAACGACCTGGGCACCGGCCTGACGGTCACGGGCAACAGCACCCCCGCCCACGGCTCGGCGACGGTGCGTCCGGACGGCTCGTACTCGTACACCCCGGCAGCCGGGTTCTCCGGCACCGACTCCTTCACGTACACGGTGACCGACGGCAGCGGCGGGACCGACACCGTCACGGTGACCGTGCAGGTCGCCCCGGCCGCGCAGGACGACACCGTCAAGGTCGCGGCGGGCGGCACCGCCACGGCCGACACCCGGGCGACCGGCGTGCTCGGCAACGACTCCGGCACCGGGCTCACCGTGGCGTCGAACACGTCCCCCTCGCACGGTGCGCTGACGCTCGACAAGGCCACCGGCACGTTCACGTACACGCCGGCCGAGGGGTACTCCGGCCCCGACGCGTTCACGTACACGGCGGTCGACGGCTCCGGTTCGCCGAGCACCGCGACCGTCACCATCACGGTCAACCCGACCATCGGCGCCGACACCGCGTCGACGGACTCCGGCGCCCCGGTGACGATCGACGTGCAGGCCAACGACCGTGGTGCGGACCTCGAGACCACGATCGTCACCGGTCCGTCCCACGGCACGGCCGTCGTCGCTGCGGACGGCTCGGTCGAGTACACGCCGACCGCCGGAGCGTCCGGCACCGACTCGTTCACCTACACGGTGACCGACGGCAGCGGAGTCACCACCGGTGCGGCGCCCGTCACGATCACCGTGCGACCCGTCGCGACCGCCGACACGGTGTCGACCCGGGCCGACCAGGCGCTGACCATCGACGCCGCCACCCTGACCGGCAACGACCGGGGCACGGGGCTGACCGTGACCGACGTGACCGCAGGCGGGGCCGCCGGCGGCGCCGGCAGCGGCACCGGCAACAGCACCGGCGAGACCGGCACCGGCACCGGCGAGACCGGCGCCGCCCGCGGCACCGTCACGCTCGACCGTGCCACCGGCCGCGTCGTCTACACCCCGGCCGACGGCTTCTCGGGCACGGACACCTTCACCTACACGGTGGTCGACGGAGCAGGTCGCTCCACCACCGGTACCGTCACGGTCGTCGTCGGCCCCCGCGCCACGGCCGACACCGCCACCGCCACCGCCGGCTCGACGCTGACCGTCGCGAAGGGCGACGGCGTGCTCGCGAACGACCGGGGCACCGGCCTGACCGCGACCGTCGACCAGCAGCCCGCACACGGCACGGTCGAGCTCGCCGCGAACGGCTCGTACACGTACACGCCGAAGGACGGCTTCTCGGGCACGGACACCTTCACCTACACGGCGACGGACCCCGCCGGCCGCACCACCACCGGCACCGTGACGGTCACGGTCCGCCCCGGCACGGAGCCCGACACCGTCACCGTCGCGGCGGGCGGCAGCACCACGGTCACCTCCGGCGCCCTGACGGGCAACGACCACGGCACGGGCCTGACCGTCGTGTCCGTCACCGACGGCAAGAACGGCACCGCGACCCGCAACGACGACGGCACGATCACGTACACGCCGAAGGACGGCTTCTCCGGCACGGACACCGTCACCTACACGGTGACGGACCCGTCGGGCACCACGAACACCGGCACCGTGACGGTCACCGTCACCCCGGTCGCCGGTGGCGGGTCGACCTCGGCCGAGGCCGACGCCACCACCACCGTGCCGGCCGGCACCGGACTGCTCGACGGTGCGAAGGGCACCGACCTGGCGGTCACCGACCACACCAAGCCCTCGCACGGTGACGTGACGGTCGACGAGGACGGCTCGTACACGTACAAGCCCGAGCCGGGTTACTCCGGCCCGGACGAGTTCGACTACACGGTCACCGACGGCTCCGGCGGGACGACCACGGGCACCGTGACGATCGTCGTCGCCCCGAAGGCCGTCGCGGACACCGCGACGACGAGCGCAGCGACCCCGGTCGACGTCGCCGTCACCGGCAACGACTCGGGCTCGAAGCTCGCCGTCACCGCCGTGTCGAAGCCGGGCCACGGCACCGCCACGATCACCGGCAGCACGACGGCAGGCGGAACCGGCGGCGGCGCAACCGGCCCGACCGGTGCCAGCTCGGTCACGTACACGCCCGCCGACGGGTTCTCCGGCACGGACACGTTCACCTACACGGTGACCGACCCGACCGGCGGCACCGCGACGGCGACCGTCACCGTGACCGTCACGCCGACCGCGGTCGCCGACGCCCTGCGCACCGCGGCCAACACCGCGCTGCCGATCAGCGGCGCGACCCTGACCGGCAACGACCGCGGCACCGGCCTCGCCGTCACGGCGCACGGCCGCGCCGAGCACGGCACCGTGACCGAGGGCACCGAGCCCGGCTCGCTCGTCTACACCCCGGCGAAGGGCTTCTCCGGCGCGGACACGTTCGAGTACACGGTGACCGACGGCGCCGGACGGACCTCGACCGCGACGGTCACGGTCGTCGTCGGCGTCGCCGCGGTCGACCACTGGCACACCATGTCGACGAACCGCAGCATGCGCATGACCGCCGACAAAGGCGTGCTGGTCGGTGACTCCGGTCGTGGGCTCTGGGCCGCCATGGAGACGAAGCCGTTCAACGGCACACTGTCGCTCGAGAAGGACGGCTCGTACGTCTACACGCCCACGTCGAACTGGTCCGGTCGTGACTGGTTCACCTACTCGGCCAACGACGCCGACGGCACCGCGGCGTTCGCCCGCGTCGTCATCGACGTCGCCCCCGCCGCGAAGGACGACAAGGCCACGACCACGGCCGGCAAGACGGTCCGGGTCGCCGGCCACGGCGTGCTCGGCAACGACCACGGTGACGCCCTGACGGTCGTCGCGGTGGGTCAGGCCCGTCACGGCACGGCCTCCATCGCCGCCGACGGCACGTTCGTCTACACCCCGGCGAAGGGCTTCTCGGGCACCGACACCGTCACGTACCGTGCGCAGGACTCGATGGAGCAGCAGGTCGACGCCACCGTCACGATCACGGTCGGCATCGCCGCGGCGGACGACTCCGGGCACACCGTGTCCGGCACGCCCGTCACCCGTGACGCCCGCCACGGCCTGCTCGCCGACGACCAGGGCACCGGCCTCACCGCCGCCCCGGCCCGGAAGCCCGCCCACGGCACCGTGACGATCCAGCGGAACGGCGCGTACGTCTACACGCCGGCCGCCGGCTTCACCGGCACGGACACCTTCGCCTACACGGTGAAGGACGCCTCGGGGCAGACGGCCACCGCCACCGCGACCATGACCGTGGTCGCCGCGGCGGTCGCCACCGACGACTCCGCCACCGGGATCGTCGGACACCGGGTCGTCGTGGATCCGCTCGACAACGACTCCGCCACCGGCGGCGCCACGTTCGAGCCGGGCACGCTGCACCTGCTCCACCCGGAGTCCGGCGCACCGACCGACCGCGTGGTCGTCGCCGACCAGGGCACGTGGACCATCCGCGACGGCCGGGTCGTCTTCACCCCTGCGAGCGGGTTCACCGGAACCACCTTCGTCGGTTACGAGGTCACCGACAGCGCGGGACAGACAGTTACCGCGACCGTCACGGTCCGGTTCCCGACCGGGCTCGCCGCGATCGTCCACGGCACCGAGCTCGCCTTCACGGGCGTGACCGGGCTGGTCGGCCTCGGGCTCGCGGCACTCGCGCTCATGCTGGCGGGCGTGCTCCTGGTGACCCGACGACGGATCGCGGTCCGCGTCACGCCGGGCATCCGCCGCAGCGCACGTCCGTAACAGGGCACCGGACTGGAGGCCCGGATCACCGCAGCAGACCCGCTGCGGTGATCCGGGCCTCCTGTCCGCGCGCGGGGCGCGACCGCCTACTCGACGGGCGCGATGAGCTGCGGTCCGTCGTTCCGCACGCTGTTCACCGTGCGGGAGACCTCGTACTGCTCCAGGCCCGCGGCCACCGCCAGCGACTCGTGGTCGAGCAGGGCCAGCAGGTCGTCGGCGTGCAGGTCGCCGCCGAGCCAGTCGTCGTAGCCGTCGGGCGTCAGGAACGCGGGCATACGGTCGTGGACCTCGCCCGGGGCGACGTGGGCGTCACGGGTGATGATCGCGAGCGACAGCCGCCACTTGTCCGGGTCGCCCTCGGGCTTCGTGGGGTCGGGCCATGCGCTCACGACGCCGGCCATCGCCAGGGCGCCGCCTGGTTCGTGCACGAAGTGGGGTTCCTTGCCGTCCTCGCGCACGACCCACTCGTAGTACCCCTGCGCCGGGACGATGCAGCGGTTCGTGGCGAAGGCCCGCTTGAACATGCCGCTCGTCGCGACGGTCTCGATGCGGGCGTTGATCGGCTTCGGGCGCTGCTTCTGGAAGTCCTTCGCCCAGCTCGGCACGAAGCCCCAGCTGATCTGCGGCAGCTCGCGTTCGCCGTGCCGCTGGCGGACGGCGTACACGGGGTCGGTCGGGGCGACGTTCCAGCTCGGGGCGAGGCCGGGGTGCACCTCGCCGGTGTCCTCGTCGACGTGCTCGGTCCGGGCGGCGAGTTCGCCCATGAGCTCGGGCAACAGATCGGCCGTGGTGTCGGAGACGACGAACCTTCCACACATGCGCCCAGTGTGCCCGTCGCCGCCGACAGTGGTGCGCGTCGGGGCGCGCCGTTCACGCTTCGCGAGCAGGAATGGTCGCGTGCCCCACAGCGACTCGACCGCTTCTGCTCACGAAGTGGGGTGTGCGGGCGTCTCGGGTGCGGGCGTCTCGGGTGCGGGTGCGGGCTCGAGGGACTCGGCGGCCAGGCGGGCTCGTTCGGAGCGGCCGAGGCGGATGACGTACTCCGACAGCCCGATCGTGTACACCGCGATCAAGAGCACCTGGAACCCGCTGGCGGCCCCGAGGACGAACGCCCCGAGGACGGCGACGAGCCCCGAACCGAGCAACGGTGCGACGCGGGCGAGCGTGCCGATCAGCCCCCGCCGCAGCAGGACGGTGTCGGTGCGGACGTTCTCGCGGTGCTGCGGCAGGACCGGCACCGGCCGACGCTGCACGTACAGCTGCGTGGCACCCCGCGCGGCGAGCTGCCACGAGGGCCGCACCTGCCGACCGTTGATCGTCGTCGAGGGGTCCGGCGGCTGCCACGTCGGGATGCACGCGAAGGTGAGCAGTCCGACGCCGAGTGCCAGCAGCACCATCGCGACCACGCTGCGGACCGGGGTGGTCCCCGTCCAGTCGACCCGGGCCTCCAGGACGGCCATGCCGACCAGCGCGACGGCTGCCGCGAATCCGGACCACAGGGCAGCACGGCGGATGCGTGCCGGATCCAGCACGTCCGTGACGTGCCGGCGGAAGACCTGCCAGCCGAGCGTGAACATCAATCATGTCTACCCGGTGCTGGTGCGGGGTGCCCGCGCGCTTTGCGTTCAGTGAGCAGAAGATGTCGGGTGCTGGCGGGGGACTCGACATCTTTTGCTCACTCGATGCACGGCGCACCCGCATCCCCCACCCGGACACGCCCGAGCGCCCCGCGCCCGGAGCTGCCGCACCCGCGACGTGGTGCTCCCGCTCAGGATTCGTCCAGGCGAGCACGCTGACCTCGGACCATGAGTCTCGACATCGTCTACACCGCCGCTGCCCACGCCACCGGAGGCGGCCGCGACGGGCACGTCCGCAGCGAGGACGACCGGCTCGACCTCGACACCCGCCCGCCCAAGGAGATGGGTGGCAGCGGCGAGGGCACCAACCCCGAGCAGCTCTTCGCCGCCGGGTACGCAGCGTGCTTCCTCGGTGCCCTGCATGCCGCCGGCAAGGAGCTCGAAGTCGACACGACCGGCGCCGAGGTCTCCGCCGAGGTCGGCATCGGCGGCACCGGCAACGGCGCCTTCGGCCTCGCCGTGGAGCTCGACGTCTACGCCCCGAACGCCCCGCAGGAGCAGCGCCAGCGACTGGCCGAGCGTGCACACGAGATCTGCCCGTACTCGAACGCCACCCGCGGCAACATCACCGTCACGCTGTCCATCGTCGACTAGCGTTCGGCCGGTGGTCACCGACGAGACGCGCTGCCCCTGCCTGAGCGGCAACCCCTACGGGGAGTGCTGCGGCCCCCTGCACGCCGGGGCCGTGGCGCCGACCGCGGAACGGCTCATGCGCTCCCGCTTCAGCGCCTTCGCGCTGGGCCTGCCGGAGTACCTGCTGCTCACCTGGCATCCGCGCACCCGTCCGGCGGGTCTCGAGTTGGACCCGACCCAGCGCTGGACCCGGTTGGACGTGTTGGCGACCACCTCGGGAGGCCCGTTCGACTCCCACGGCACCGTCACGTTCCGCGCGTGGTGGCGTTCCGACGACGAGCGCGGCACGCTCGAGGAGACGAGCGACTTCGTCCGCGAGCAGGGACGATGGTTCTACGTGGACGGCGTGGTCGCCTGACGACTGCGCACCACGCCAGCTGACAGGAGCCCACATGCCCGCACGCGACCTCACCCGCTTCGGCGACCGGACCACGGCCGCCGAGGTCGTCGACGGCCTCGACCTGTCGGGGCGCACGGCGATCGTCACCGGTGCGGCGTCCGGCATCGGCGTGGAGACCTCCCGAGCACTCGCCGGAGCCGGGGCACGCGTGACGCTCGCGGTGCGGGACGTCGATGCCGGCCGACGGGTGGCGGACGACATCGCCCGGACGACCGGGACGGAAGCACCGGCCGTCATCGAGCTGCACCTGGACCGGCCGGCTTCCGTCGAGGCCTTCGCCGCAGCGTGGTCGGGGCCGCTCGACGTGCTCGTCGCCAACGCGGGCATCATGGACGCGCCCGAGTCGTACACGTCCGCCGGGTGGGAGTCACACTTCGCGACCAACCACCTCGGGCACTTCGCCCTCGCGCTCGGGCTGCACGACTCCCTGGCCGCCTCGGGTTCGGCACGGATCGTCTCGGTGTCGTCGAGCGGCCACGGTGGTTCGCCCGTCGTGTTCGACGACCTGTTCTTCCGCCGGCGCCGCTACGAGCCCGGACTCGCGTACGGGCAGTCGAAGACCGCCAACGTGCTGTTCGCCGTCGCTGCCGGCCGCCGGTGGGCCGCCGACGGCATCACCGCGAACGCCCTCATGCCCGGCGGGATCTGGACCGGGCTGCAGAAGCACTGGGACCCGGAGGTCCTGGCCGCCACGAAGATCGCCGCGGCCGACGCCGTGAAGACCCCGGAGCAGGGAGCCGCGACCTCGGTCCTGCTCGCCACCGCGCCCGAACTCGACGGGGTCACGGGCCGGTACTTCGAGGACTGCCACGAAGCGTCGGTGGTGGAGCGGATCGAGGACGGCCTGCACGGCGTGGTGCCCTGGGCCCTCGATCCGGACCAGGCCGATCGGCTGTGGGACGTCTCCGTCGCGCTGCTCGACGCCGAGGCGCGATCCCGCCGCTGATCGAGGGCTGCCGGCGCCGGCTAGCTGCCGATGACGGCGGGCAGGTCGACCGCGGTGCGCATCGCCCGGCGGACCCCGGCCTCGTCGGGGAGCAGCTCGTCCTCGTCACCGGTCAGGAAGAACCGGATCTGCCCGATCGCCTGCTCGGTGAGCATGTCGAGGCCGTTCAGCACGCGGCCCCCGGCCTCGGTCCAGCGGCTGGCGACCGCGGTGGGCCACGGTTCGTAGGCGACGTCGAACAGCACGGCGTCGGGCCCCGACGGACCGAACTCGAGCGGGTCGGCGGCACCACCCGGCAGCGTCGAGAGGACGAACCCGTGGTGCGTGCCGGCGAGTTCGGTCAGGGGGTGCACCTCGAGCGTCACACCGAGCCGGACGGCCAGGTCGACCAGCGCACGCGTCTTCGCGGTGTCGCGGACGAACACCCGGACGAGCGACGCCCCGAGCCGGACGGCAGCGGTCAGGGCGCTCGCCGCGGTGGCTCCGCCGCCCAGGATCGTGGCCTCGCCGGGCAGGTGTCCGAGTGCCTCGACCGGGCGGACGAGGCCCTGCACGTCGGTGTTCGCGCCGGCTCGGACGATCGTGGAGCCCTCGTGGCGGAACGCGACCGTGTTGGCGACCCCGAGCTCGTCGACGAGCGGGGTGGTGCGGTCGAGCAGCGGCAGCACCTCGCGCTTGAGCGGCATCGTGAGGCTCAGCCCACGCCATTCCGGACCCAGCCCCGCGACGAACGCGGCGAGCTCGCCGGACGCGACCTCGTGCCTCCCGTAGGTGAAGGACAGGTCGAGCGCATCGTAGGCCGCAGCGTGGAGCGTGGGCGAGAGCGAGTGCGCGATGGGGGAGCCGAGCACCGCGAGGTGCGTGCGGCCTGGATCGGTGAACGCCACGGTCACCCAGCCTAGCCAGCCGTTTTCCTGCGCACCCCGTTAGGTTAGGCTACCCTTCGTGAACCGTTCTCCCTTGCGTCTCCGACGCGTGCTCGCCGCAGCCGGCGCCGTCGTCGCAGCGTCCCTCGTCCTCGCCGGCTGCGCGTCCGGCTCCGGCTCCTCGACCGACTCGGCGTCGTCGGGGTCGTCCGACGCCGCGTTCCCGGTCTCGATCACGACCGGCCTCGGCACCACCACCATCGAGTCGGCACCGAAGCGCGTCGTCGCGCTCGGGTGGGGCGACGCCGAGACGGCGCTCGAGCTCGGTGCGCAGCCGGTCGGTGCGAGCGACTGGCTCGCGTTCGGCGGCGACGGTGTCGGTCCGTGGCTGAAGGGTGCGTACGACAAATCCCCGAAGATCATCCAGACGCTCGAGCCGAGCTACGAGGACATCCTCAAGCTCAACCCCGACGTGATCCTCGACGTGAAGTCCTCGGGCGACAAGGAGCGGTACGACAAGCTCTCCGCGATCGCGCCGACCGTGGCGATCCCGAAGGGCGGCGCGAACTACCTCGCGTCGACCGAGCAGCAGACGACCATGATCGCGAAGGCGCTCGGCAAGGAGTCCGAGGGCAAGAAGCTGCTCTCCGGCCTCGACGACGCCTACGCCGCAGCACGCAAGGCGCACCCGGACTTCGAGGGCAAGACGGCCGTCGTCGGTGCCTACAGTTCCGAGGGCTTCGGGGCGTACGCCTCCACCGACAGCCGTTCGACCTTCATGCGGAACCTCGGCTTCGAGATCCCGAAGGCCATCGACGAGCAGGCCGGCAAGGAGTTCTCCGTGCACCTGTCCGACGAGAACCTCGACCTGCTCGACGCCGACCTGACGCTGATCCTGCCGATCTACGTCGACGCGTCGGAGGCCTCGTCGAACAAGCTGTTCCAGAAGGTGCCGTCTGTCGAGGCTGGACACTCGATCGTCTTCGACGACAAGGACGTGTCGTCGGCGTTCTCGATGGGCACCACGGCTGCGATCGAGTGGGCGCTCGACAAGCTGCCGGCGCAGTTCGAGGAGAAGCTCGGCTAGAGCAGGTCGTTGCTGCTGGCCGGTTCCGCTGGTCAGCACCGCTGGTCAGCACCGCGAAAGCGACAGGGTGCCGCCGATGTTCGGTGGCACCCTGTCGCTTTCGCAGTTCGGGCGAGGAGCGCGGGGCTAGACGCCGATGGTCGAGCCCAGCAGCGCGAAGAGCAGCGCGATCAGGGGGAGCGTGCCCTGCTTGAACGCGGAGTTGACGTACTTGCGACCCGAGCCGATCAGGATCACCGCGGCACCGAGCATGCTCGCGGTCGAGAACACCACGAGGGTCCAGCCGCTCACGGTGTTGCCGGCCAGCACGAGCACGACGCCGAGGATCGCCCCGATCGCCAGGAACAGGTTGTAGAAGCCCTGGTTGAAGGCGAGCGAACGGGTCGCCACGGCTTCGGTCTCGGAAGCGATGCCGAAGATCCGGCGCGCTTGCGGACTGGTCCAGATGACCGATTCGAGGAAGAAGATGTACACGTGGATGAGGCCCGCGAGGACCGCACAGACACCCGAGATCACCAGCAGGACCGACATGTGCACATTCTCGCAGCAGCGGGCCGGGTTCCGCTGCACGTCCGCCAGTAGGCTCGGACCATGAACGACGACGTCACCCTGTCCGAGGCCGACGCGAGCGCCGTCGCCGAACTGCGGAGCATCCGGCAGAGCATCGACAACATCGACGCCGCCGTCATCCACATGCTCGCGGAGCGCTTCAAGTACACGCAGCGCGTGGGGCACCTGAAGGCCGAGTCGGGCATGCCCGCCGCTGACCCGGACCGCGAACGGATCCAGGTCGCACGGCTCCGGTCGCTCGCCGCCGACTCCCACCTCGACCCCGCCTTCGCCGAGAAGTTCCTCAACTTCATCGTCGCCGAGGTCATCCACCACCACGAGCGCATCGCGGGCCGCGACGAATGAGCGCCGAGCTGCCGTCGCTGCTCATCGGGTCGTACACGGCGACCGGTGGCGGCAACGCCACGGGCATCTCGCTGGTCGACGCCGGGCCGGTCGGAGCCGTCCCGGCACCCCGGACCGTCGCGGTGCTCGACGACCCCTCGTTCCTCGCCGTCTCGGGTGACCGGGTCTACGCGGTCTCCGAGACGAACGACGGCGCCGTGTCGGCCTTCCGGCTGCAGGGCGGCGCACTCGAACACCTGTGGGACGCCCCTGCCGGCGGAGACGCCCCGTGCCACGTGCGGGTCGATCCCTCGGGCGCGCTCGTCGTCACGAACTACGTCTCGGGCACGGTCACGGCGATCTCCCTCGCGCCGGCCGAGTCACACGCCGCCTCGGTGACCGCCAGCGACGGCGTGGTGCTGCACGGGGACGCCGACCAGCGCTCGGTGCCGGCCGAGGCCGTCGCGGTCGCCGTGCTGCCCGATGCCACGGGCCCTGACGACGACCGCCAGGACGGCCCGCACGCCCACCAGTCGATCGCCACCCCGGACGGCACGGTGCTCGTCGCCGACCTCGGCGGCGATGCCCTGCACGAGTTCCGCGTCACGGTGTCGGCCGACGGGGTCCCCGACATCGACGCGCTCCGCGTGCACCACGTGACCCCCGGCGCCGGCCCGAGGCACATGGCCTGGATCGACGGTGACCTGCTCGTCGCCGGTGAGCTCGACGGGCACGTGCACCGGCTGCGCCGCGACGACTCCGGGCCGTTCGTGACGATCGCCGCCGTGCCGACGTTCGACGGTGCGGTGGGGGAGTCGCTGCTCAGCCACATCGAGGTCGACGAGGCCGGCCGCGTGTACGTGGCCGTGCGCGGGCGTGACCTGCTCGTGGTGCTCGACGCACGTGACGGCGGGCTCGCCGTCGTCGGGTCGGTGCCCTGCGGTGGGGTCTGGCCGCGACACTTCGCTCGCGTGCCCGGGTTCGTCCTGGTGGCGAACCAGATGTCCGACGCCGTCGCCGTGCTGCCGCTCGACGCCGAGGGCATGCCCGGCGAAGCCGTCGCACAGATCCCGGTCGGCACCCCGACCTGCGTCGTCCCGCTCTGACGCCGGGAACAGCCGGCTAGAACTCGATCAGGTTCTCGAACGGGCGACCCTCGGCCAGCGCCGCGACCTGCTTGCGCATCAGCTCGATCGACCGCGGCACGCTCAGGTCGGTGTTGCCGCCGACGTGCGGGGTGAGCACGGTGTTCGGCGTCGTCCAGAGCGGGTGTCCGGCGGGCAGGGGCTCCGGGTCGGTGACGTCGAGGGCCGCGAACAGCCGCTCCGACCGCAGCTCGGCGACCAGGGCGTCGGTGTCGACGACCTTGCCGCGCGCCACGTTCACCACGAGGGCGCCGTCCGGCAGCGCCGCGAGCAGCTCCGCGTCGACCAGGCGTTCGGTCTCGGCGGTGAGCGGCGCGATGAGCACGAGCACGTCGGTCGTCGGGGCGAGCTCGGGCAGCTCACCGAACGCGTGCACGTGCCGGCCGTCCTGCTCGCGAGCGGTCCGGGCGACCACGGTCACCTCGGTGCGGAACGCCTCGAACCGGGTGGCGATCGCGGACCCGATCGCCCCGTAGCCGACGACGGTCACCCGGCGGTCGGCGAGCGATCGGGTCTCGCGGGCGTCCCAGACGCCGTTGGAACGGTCGACCTGGAACGCCGAGATCTCACGGAGCGACGTCAGCGCGAGGCCGACCGCGAGCTCGGCGGTCTCGTCGTCGTGGATGCCGCGACCGTTCGCCAGCTGCGCATGCCCGGGCACGTGCGGGACGGCGTGCTCGTACCCGGCGCTCGGCAGCTGCAGCAGCTGGAGCTCGGGCAGGTCGTGCACGAACTGCCAGCGGTGCCGCCCCTCGAAGTAGAACGGCAAGAACGTGATCGCGACGTCGTCCGGGCGACCGTACGGCGACTCGACGTCCCAGACGTCCAGCTCGATGCCGTCCGGCACGGGGCCGAACCGGTCGACGAGCTCGGCGAAGGGCAGGGTGACGATCGGCATCCGCGACCCGGGCCTAGGCGTCGGTGCGCGGCGAGAAGGCACCGTCGGAGTCGAGCGGCCCGCGGCCGACGTACCCCTCGGTGACGTCCTCGACGATCACGTCGCCGAAGCGGGCCGGCAGCGTCGCGGCGTGGGTGCCGCGCAGCTCGTCGACCGTGGCCTCGAACGCGCCCTGGACCTCGAGCGCGCTCGACGTCGCGTCGGTCACGCCGATGCGCAGCACCGGGAAGCCCCGGCCGTCGCACATGCCCTGGAACCGCACGTCGTCCTCGCGGCGGACGGTCACGATGACGCGACCGGTCGACTCGGAGAACAGCGCCGTCGCGGTGTCGATGCCGTCGCGGGTCTCGAGCTCGTCGAGGACCACGCGGGCGCCGATGCCGAAGCGGAGCACCGACTCGGCGAGGGACTGGCCGAGGCCACCGTCCGCCAGGTCGTGCGCGCTGGTGAGCAGCTGCTCGCCGGACGCCGCGTACAGCAGTTCGGCGAGGGCCTTCTCGCGCTCGAGGTCGACCGCCGGCGGACGCCCGCCCAGGTGCCCGTGCACGGTGCCGGCCCACGCGGAGCCGTCGAGCTCGAGGCTCGTGGTGCCGAGCAGGTAGATGTTGTGGCCGTCGTCCTGCCACCCGGACGGCACGCGCTTGGCGACGTCGTCGATGATCCCGAGCACGCCGACGACGGGCGTCGGGTGGATCGGGGTCGAGCCGGTCTGGTTGTAGAACGACACGTTGCCGCCGGTGACCGGGATGCCGAGCTCCATGCAGCCGTCGGCCAGGCCCTCGACCGCCTCGGAGAACTGCCACATGACCTCGGGGTTCTCGGGGGAGCCGAAGTTCAGGCAGTCGGTGACGGCGGCGGGGACGGCACCGGTGACGGCGACGTTGCGGTAGGCCTCGGCCAGGGCCAGACGTGCACCCTGCTTCGGGTCGAGCTGGCAGTAGCGGCCGTTCGCGTCGGTGGCGATGGCGACACCGAGCCCGGTCTCCTCGTCGACGCGGATCATGCCGCCGTCGTCGGGGAAGGACAGCGCGGTGTTGCCGAGCACGTAGGTGTCGTACTGGTTCGTGACCCAGTTCTTCGACGCCAGGTTCGGCGAACCGAGCAGGCTGAGGAACTGCGCCTTCAGCGCGGGGCCGTCGGCCGGTCG
The DNA here is from genome assembly GCF_003234665.1 of Curtobacterium sp. MCLR17_059. Lineage (NCBI taxonomy): Bacteria > Bacillati > Actinomycetota > Actinomycetes > Micrococcales > Microbacteriaceae > Curtobacterium > Curtobacterium sp. MCLR17_059. The sequence continues at coordinate 208,819 of NZ_QKSU01000005.1, forward strand.
GTCGAGCGAGGCGGCGGTGTCGGCCTGCAGCGCGTCGATCCAGGTCGGGTAGGCGACCGGGCGGTCGTAGACCGGGCCGTCGACGGCGACGGTGCGCGGGTCGACGTTCACGATCTCCTGGCCCTGCCAGTCGATGACGAGTCGGCCGGTGCCGGTGACCTCGCCGAGCACGCTGGTCTCGACCTCCCACTTGCCGACGACGGCCAGGAACTCGTCGAGCTTGTCGGGGCGGACGACCGCCATCATGCGCTCCTGGCTCTCCGACATCAGGATCTCTTCGGCGGTGAGCGTGGGGTCGCGGAGCAGGACGTCGTCGAGCGAGATGTGCATGCCGCCGTCACCGTTGCTCGCGAGCTCCGAGGTGGCGCAGGAGATGCCCGCGGCGCCGAGGTCCTGGATGCCCTCGACCAGGTCCTTCTGGAACAGCTCGAGGCAGCACTCGATCAGGACCTTCTCGGCGAAGGGGTCGCCGACCTGCACGGCCGGACGCTTGGTCGGCCCGCCCTCGGTGAAGGTGTCGGACGCCAGGATCGACGCGCCGCCGATGCCGTCGCCACCGGTGCGGGCACCGAACAGGACGACCTTGTTGCCGGCACCGGAGGCGTTCGCCAGGTGCAGGTCCTCGTGGCGCAGGACGCCGACCGCGAGGGCGTTGACCAGCGGGTTGCCCTGGTACACCGGGTCGAAGTAGGTCTCGCCGCCGATGTTCGGCAGGCCGAGGCAGTTGCCGTAGAACGAGATGCCCCCGACGACGCCGTGCACGACGCGTGCGGTGTCCTCGTGGTCGATCGCGCCGAAGCGGAGCTGGTCCATCACGGCGACGGGGCGGGCGCCCATCGAGATGATGTCGCGGACGATGCCGCCGACACCGGTGGCCGCGCCCTGGTACGGCTCGACGTAGGACGGGTGGTTGTGCGACTCGACCTTGAAGGTCACCGCCCAGCCGTTGCCGACGTCGACGACACCGGCGTTCTCGCCCATGCCGACCATCAGGTTCTTCGTCATCTCCGGCGTGACCTTCTTGCCGAACTGACGGAGGTAGTTCTTCGAGGACTTGTAGGAGCAGTGCTCGCTCCACATCACCGAGTACATCGCGAGCTCGCCCGAGGTGGGGCGGCGGCCGAGGATCTCCTTGATGCGGGCGTACTCGTCCGGCTTCAGGCCCAGCGCGTCGTACGGCTGCTCCTTGTCGGGGGTGGCTGCCGCGTCCTGCACGGTGTCGGGCTTCGGGCGAACGGGTGTCGTCACGGTGTCGTTGTTCCCTGTCACTTGACGAGCGCGTGCTCGATCACGGAGGTGAAGAAGGTCAGGCCGTCGGTACCCGAGGCCATCGCAGCGGGGGTGTCCGGGCCGAAGCCGGCCTCGGTCGCGTGCTCGGGGTGCGGCATCAGGCCGACGACGTTGCCGCGCTCGTTCGAGACGCCGGCGATGTCGTCGATGGAGCCGTTCGGGTTCACGCCGACGTAGCGGAACACGACCTGGCCGTTGTCCTCGATGCGCTTGATGGTGTCGGCGTCCGCGACGAAGCGGCCGTCGGCGTTCTTCAGCGGGATGGTGATCTCCTGCTGGGCGCTGAAGCCGGAGGTCCAGGCGGTCGCGGTGGTCTCGACGCGGAGCTTCTGGTCGCGGCGGATGAACTGCTGGTGCGCGTTGCGGGTGTGCGCTCCGGGGACCAGACGGGCCTCGGCCAGCATCTGGAACCCGTTGCAGATGCCGAGCACGGGCATGCCCTTGCCGGCGGCGTCGATGACCTCGGCCATGATCGGGGCCTTCGCGGCGATCGCGCCGGCACGGAGGTAGTCGCCGTACGAGAACCCACCGGGCAGCACGATGGCGTCGACGCCCTGCAGGTCGTGTTCGCCGTGCCAGAGGGCGACGGGGTCGGCACCGGCGAGACGGACGGCGCGCTGGGCGTCGCGGTCGTCGAGCGAGCCGGGGAACGTGATGACGCCGATGCGCATCCGGGTCACTGGCCTTCGACGGTCACGGACACGACGTCCTCGATGACCGCGTTCGAGAAGACGTCGGCTGCGATGTCGCGGACCTCGGCGAGCTTGGCGTCGTCGACGGGGCCGTCGACGGTCACCTCGAAGCGCTTGCCGATGCGGACGTTGGTCAGGTCGGCCTTGCCGAGGCGGGCCAGGGCGTTGCCCACGGCCTTCCCCTGGGGGTCGAGGATCTCGGCCTTGGGCATGACCTCGACGACGATCGTTGGCACGTGTTCTCTCCAGCACTTCAGGGGTGGGGGGACGCGACCAGTCTACGGGGCGCGCGCGACACGCCGGGACGGCCACGGGCCTCCAGACCGGCCCGTGCTGTGCGGTTGTTCATGTCTGTTCCAACGCGTATATTCTACTTCGAATAGTCAACAACGAACAAGCGGACTGGAGGCACGTGTGCCGTCGCTCACGCCACTCGCGTTCGCCGCGCTCGGGCTCCTGGCCGAGGGGCCGACGCATCCCTACGAGATGTTCCAGACGATGACGCACCGCCGGGACGGCCGGAACGTCAAGGTCCGGCCCGGCACCCTGTACCACCAGGTCGGCCGCCTGGTGGAGCTCGGCCTCGCCGAGGTCGTGGGGACCGACCGGGCGGGCAACCGTCCGGAACGCACCACCTACGCCATCACGGACGAGGGGTGGACGGCCCTGCACGACGGGCTCGTCCGGCTGATCGCCGAACCGGCCGAGGAGTACCCCGTCTTCCACCTGGCCGTCGCCGAGATCGAGAACCTGTCGGTCGACGAGGCCGAGTCCGCACTCCGGGCACGGGCCGTCGCACTCCGGGCCCAGCGCGACGAGACGGACGAGATCCTCGGGGTCGTCCGTGCCAAGGACCTGCCCGAGCGGTACTGGCTCGACGTGTCGTACGTGCGTGCCATGCTCACGACGCAGATCGAGTGGCTCGCCGCCACGGCCGACCGGATCGCCGCCGGCCACATCTCCTGGGACGCCTCCGTCGCGTCCGCAGACACCACCACGAACAGCAAGGAAACCACTCGATGACCACCGTCACGCCTCCGCGGACGACCGAGAAGAAGCCGTGGCCTGCCCTGTGGGCACTCGTCGTCGGGTTCTTCATGATCCTCGTCGACTCGACCATCGTGTCGGTCGCCACCCCCACCATCGCCCAGAAGCTCGACGCGGACATCAACTCCGTGATCTGGGTGACGAGCGCCTACCTGCTCGCCTACGCCGTGCCGCTGCTCATCACCGGCCGGCTCGGTGACCGCTTCGGCCCGAAGGTCATGTACCAGATCGGCCTCGTGGTCTTCACGCTCGCCAGCCTGTGGTGCGGCCTGGCCGGCTCGATCGAGGTGCTGATCGTCGCCCGCGTCGTGCAGGGTCTCGGCGCCGCGATGATGAGCCCGCAGACCATGTCGGTCATCACGCGCATCTTCCCGCCGCAGAACCGCGGCGCGGCCATGGGCCTCTGGGGCGCCGTCGCCGGTGTCGCGTCGCTCGTCGGCCCGATCGTGGGCGGCCTGCTCGTCGACGGCTTCGGCTGGGAGTGGATCTTCTTCGTGAACGTCCCCGTCGGTGTCGTCGCGTTCGTGCTCGCGCAGCGCTTCGTCCCGTCGTTCGAGCGGCACGGACACCGCTTCGACTACCTCGGCATCTTCCTGTCGGCAGCGGGCCTGTTCCTGCTCGTCTTCGGCATCCAGGAGGGCGAGACCTACGACTGGGGCGTCATCGCCGGCCCGATCTCGGTGTGGTCGCTCATCATCGTCGGCCTCGTGGTGCTCGCCGGCTTCGTCGTCTGGCAGGGCGTGCAGAAGGGCGAGCCGCTGCTGCCGCTCGGCCTGTTCAAGGACCGCAACTTCACGCTGGCCAACGTCGCCATCACGGCCGTCGGTGTCGCGATCGCCTCGTTCGCGCTGCCGATCATGCTGTGGGCCCAGGACGTCCTGCGCTTCTCGCCGACCCAGGCCGCACTGCTCCTCGTGCCGCAGGCCGTGCTGTCCGCCGCACTCGCGCCGATCGTCGGCAAGAACCTGAACCGCTGGAACCCGCGCTGGGTCGCCTCGTTCGGGCTCGCCTGCTTCTCGGTCGGCCTGTTCTGGTTCGGCGCCCTGCTGTCGAGCGGTGCCGAGTGGGGCTGGGTGCTCCTGCCGAGCGCGCTCCTCGGCCTCGCCAACGCCTGCATGTGGGGACCGCTGTCCGTCTCGGCGACGCGCAACCTGCCGCCGAAGCTGGCCGGTGCCGGCTCGGGCGTCTACAACACCACTCGCCAGATCGGTGCGGTGCTCGGTTCCGCCGGCATCGCCGCCCTGATGGAGGCCCGGATCACCGCGAACTTCCCGGCGTCGTCCGGTGGGGCCTCGGCCGGTGGCGCGGAGCAGCAGGTCGGCGCACTGCCGGGCTTCCTGCTCGAGCCGTTCTCCAAGGCCATGGGTGAGTCGCTCTACCTGCCGGCGATCGTGCTGATCGTGGCCATCGTCGCGGCACTGTTCCTGGCGAAGCCGAAGCAGACCGTCGCGTGGCAGCAGACCGGCTCGGTCACCACGCAGCCCGACGCCGAGCCCGCGGGGGCCCCGTCGAAGTAGGGCACGAGCGTTTCGGCGCCCAACGAGTGAGCAGAAGAAGTCGAGTCACCTCCGGGTACTCGACTTCTTCTGCTCACTCGTGTCGGGGACTCACCCCCGCCCGTCAACTGCGGCGCTGCAGGTGCGCTCGGGTGAGTTCGTCCATCTGCTCGTCGGTCAGGGCGTCGACGTCCCGGGCCTCGCGGCGGTCGGTCCGCTGCCACCGGATGAACAGGGCGACGAGCACGGGGATGTCCGCCACCTCGGCGATGAACCACAGCAGGTCGCCCGCCAGGTGCTGGTCCTGCAGGGGCGACGGGTACCAGGCCCGCCCGACCACCGGCACGAGGGACCCGTCGAGCACGTGGTTCGTGATCCGCAGCACGATGCCGGGCACCGCGTCGACGACGAGCTCGACGAACGCGAGCAGGAACTCGGCCGTGGCGAACGTCGACGAGACGAGCACGCCGACCTCGGACAGCGGCGCGAGCAGGCCGAACCCGAGTGCCGGCACGGTCACGGTGATGACGGCGGCCCAGGCGGGGGACTCCCGGATCACCGCCGAGAACGGGGTGAGCAGGACGGCGAACAGCGCGAGCGCGACCAGCGGGGCGACGATCGCGTTGCCGAGCAGGCGCACCGGTCGTGACCCCATGGCCGCGTCGGCGACCTGCGCAAGGCGAGCCGGGCCTCCGATCCGGAGCAGTGCGACGGGCGCACCGAGCGCGGCGAAGGTGGGGACCGCGAAGAACAGCAGGGCGGCCCGCAGGACGAACGCCCAGCGCAACCGCTCGTCGTCGACACCGACGATGCCGAACTGCAGGACGCCGAACAGCACGAGCGCCGTGGCGAAGGCGAGCGTGCGCCACCACGGCCAGCGGGCACCCCATCGAGCCGCGCCGACGACCCACCGGCCGTAGGCGACCGCGGCGACGACGAGGAGCACCGCCGCCAGGGGGTCGAACCGCCAGGTGCTCCAGAACTCGGGTGTCGACGGCGTGGGGAGCCTCCTGGGGATCAGGCGGACTCGTCCTTCGCGCCGCCGGAGCCATCCTCCGCCCGCCCGACGGCCACCGGGGGTCCGTCGTGGCCCCGCGACGGTGAGAACCGGTTCAGATCCGGGCGACCCCGGGTGCCGGGACGGTCCGTGACAGCAGCCAGACGCCCACCGGTACGGCCACGGCGCCGACGAGCGCGACGCCGAACGACAGGTGCAGCTGCATCACGAGGAACGCCGGGCCGATCGTGCAGAGGGCGGCGACCGCGACGACCGGCCACGACGGACGGTCGGCCGACGGCAGCAGCCGGGGGAGCGGCCGGTCGAACCAGCGCAGGGCCCGGGCCACCCCGATCGCGACGGCGAGCACCACCACGACTGCGACGATGCGCGACGCCCACCACGGACCGGAGCCCGGCGCCGGGAACGGCACCCCGACGAGCAGGGCGATGCCGTTCAGCGCGATGAACAGCGGCAGGTGCCACAGGTAGATGGTCATGCCGTCGCGGCCGAGGACGAACACGGCCCCGAGGGCGGCCCGCGTGCGCATCAGCCGGGTGAGCGGAGCGTGCACGAGCTGGACCAGGCAGGCCTGTGCGATCGCCAGGAACGCCAGCGGGAGCATCGGCGGGTTGAGGTCCTGCAGCATGTCCGGCGCCCAGAGCCCGACCGAGGTCATCGGCACGAGCACGGCGTACGCGGCGACGGCGATGGCCAGCAGGAGCACCTTCGACCGGCGAGCGAACCACCCGTCGGCCCAGAGGAACCCGAGCTGCTGCGCGAAGAGCCACACCGGCCCGAGGTTGAGCAGCCCGACCTCGGCGACCCCGGTGGCCAGGCGGACGGCGTCGACCGCCCCGGCGAGCACGAGCAGCACGGCGAGGGTGGCCCACGGTGCTCGCTCGTGCAGGCGCATCATCACGGGGACGCAGCACTGGGTGATGCCGTAGGCCGCCAGGAACCAGAGCGGCGAACCGATGCCGAACGCGACCTCGGCCAGGAGCTCCGGCGGCGTGCCAGCGGCCGTGGCGACCCCGAGCCCGAGCGCGAGGAACACGAACAGCGGCACCGCGGGCCGGAACAGCCGCACCAGGCGGGTGGCCAGGTAGTCGCGGGCGGGGCTCGGCGCACCACGGGCGACGGTGCTGCGCCAGCCGACGGCACTCGCGAACCCGCCGACCACGAAGAACAGCGGCATCACCTGCCCGACCCAGGTGGCAGCGACGTACCAGGGGAGTTCCTGCAGCGGGCTCGTGACCCGCACCCCCTGGTCATCGGCGGCGACGCCGACCATCGTGACGTGCACGATGACGACGAGGACGACGCAGGCCGTCCGGATGAGGTCGACGACCAGGTCCCGCTTCGCGATGATCCCCCGGACGTCCGCGGTGCTGTTCGCCTGTTCAGGCAGACCCTGGCTCGTGGACATGTCCGGACGTTAGCGTGCGGAACGGTCGGTCCAGTGTCGTCCCAGCTGATCGCGACCGGATCGTGACACTTCGTATTCCGGTGGCGGCATGCGTCACCTCGCTGGTCGGCAGCAGAAGCTCGTGTACAGTGAACGCGTTGTCTTGATTCCTGCAAAAGAAAGGCTCAGCATGGACGCCGACGCCGATCTGCTCCGTTCCTCGGGGCTCCGGGTCACGACCCCGCGACTCGCGGTGCTCCGAGCGACCGACTCGATGCCGCACGCCACCGCGGACGACATCGTCACCGCGCTCGCCGTGGAGCTGCCGACCACCAGTCACCAGGCCGTCTACGGCGTGCTGAACGCCCTGACCGGCGTCGGGCTCGTCCGCCGCATCGAACCGGCCGGCAGCCCCGCGCGGTACGAGCGCCGCACCGGTGACAACCACCACCACATCGTCTGCACCCTGTGCGGCGCGATCGAGGACGTCGACTGTGCGGTCGGCCACTCGCCCTGCCTGACGCCGTCCGAGACCCACGGCTTCGCGGTCACCACCGCCGAGGTCACCTACTGGGGCATCTGCGAACGCTGCACAGCGGCAGAGCGCGACGACGCGGAACACGACGACGCAGAGCGCGATCACCCAGACGCGCCCGACGAGAGCGCGCAGGCACCCGGCGCCCCCACGCCCGCCTGACGGCGACCGCCCACCGCACCGGCCGCACGGCGCGCCGGACCCCGAACCACCCGAGCACCCCTGACCGAACCAACGTCCCACCTCCAGGAGGAACCGTGTCCGACCAGAACACGCCGACCGGCACCCCGACCACCACGACCAACAGCGGCGCACCCGTCTCGAGCGACGAGCACTCGATGGGCGTCGGGGCCGACGGCCCCCTCGCGCTGCACGACCACTACCTGGTCGAGAAGCTCGCCCAGTTCAACCGCGAGCGTGTCCCGGAGCGGGTCGTGCACGCCAAGGGCGGCGGCGCCTTCGGTACCTTCACCGTCACGCAGGACATCTCGCGCTTCACCCGTGCCGCGTTCCTGCAGCCGGGCAAGCAGACCGAGATGCTGGCCCGCTTCTCCTCCGTCGCTGGTGAGCAGGGCTCCCCGGACACCTGGCGCGACCCCCGCGGCTTCGCGCTGAAGTTCTACACCGAAGAGGGCAACTACGACCTCGTGGGCAACAACACCCCGGTGTTCTTCATCCGCGACGGCATCAAGTTCCCCGACTTCATCCGTTCGCAGAAGCGCCTGCCGGGTTCGCACCTGCGCGACCACGACATGCAGTGGGACTTCTGGACCCTGTCGCCCGAGTCGGCGCACCAGGTCACGTGGCTGATGGGCGACCGTGGCCTGCCTGCGAGCTGGCGCGAGATGGACGGCTTCGGCTCGCACACCTACCAGTGGATCAACGCCGAGGGCGAGCGCTTCTGGGTGAAGTACCACTTCATCACCGAGCAGGGCCACAAGACCCTGACGCAGGAGGACGCCGACCGCATCGCCGGTGAGGACGCGGACTTCCACATCCGTGACCTGCACGCCGCGATCGAGCGTCAGGACTTCCCGCGCTGGACCCTCAAGGTGCAGGTCATGCCCTACGAGGACGCAGCGACCTACCGCTTCAACCCGTTCGACCTGACGAAGGTGTGGCCGCACGCGGACTACCCGCTCATCGAGGTCGGCACGATGGAGCTCAACCGCAACCCGGAGAACTACTTCGCGCAGATCGAGCAGGCGACCTTCGCCCCCTCGAACTTCGTGCCCGGCATCGCGGCGAGCCCGGACAAGATGCTCCTGGCGCGCATCTTCAGCTACGCGGACGCACACCGCTACCGCGTCGGCACGAACCACGCCCAGCTGCCGGTGAACGCCCCGAAGAACGAGGTCCACTCGTACTCGAAGGACGGCGGCATGCGCTTCGACTTCCAGAAGTCCGAGGTGCCGGTGTACGCGCCGAACTCGCTCGGTGGTGCGCACGCCGACCCGAACGCGACCGACGACGCCCCGGGCTGGGAGTCCGACGGTGCGCTGCAGCGTTCCGCCGCGACCCTGCACCCGGAGGACGACGACTTCGGCCAGGCCGGCACGCTCGTCCGCGAGGTCCTGGACGACGCCGCCCGTGAGCGCCTGGTCGGCAACATCGCCGGTCACGTCTCGAAGGTGACGCGCGACGACCTGCGCGAGCGCGTGTTCGCCTACTGGACGAACGTCGACGCCGACCTGGGTGCGCGCGTGCGCGCCGCGGTCGCGCCGAGCGCGCCGGGCTCCAACGAGGACCCGGAGAAGGTCGCGGTCGAGGCGTAAGCCCCGCTTGACGACCTGACGGACAGGAGGCCCGGTACCAGCTGGTACCGGGCCTCCTGTCCGTTGGTCGGTGCGTCTAGACCTGCTGGCCGTTGAGCCAGATCGGGCCAGCGGGCCAGTCCTCGAGCTGCGCTGCCACCGGCAGCGCCATCCAGCCGCCCTGCTCGGTGTTGCTGACGCCCGCGCCCTCGGCGGTGAACGCCGAGAAGGTGCCGACGGCCTCGGGGAACTCGTGCCAGCCGAGCTTCGCGTAGAAGGGGATGCGGTCCTCGCCCGCGCCGAGGAACCCGAAGGGGACGCGGAGTCCCTCGAGGACCGCCGTGGTCCGGGTCATCAGCTCGCGGCCGACGCCGGTGCCCTGCAGTCGGGGCGACACGGCGACCAGGCCGGTGTCGCCGACCAGGACGTCTTCGCCGCCGACGGAGATGTACATGCGGCGGATGCCGACGTGGGCCAGGACGACCCCGTCGGCGTCGTGCGCGAGCACCCGGCGTTCCGGCTGCATGCCGGACCAGCTCCGGCCGCCCACGTACCAGTGCGACCAGTCGGGGAAGGCCTGCCCGAGCAGCGCTGCGATCGCTTCGTGGTCGGGGAGCGACAGCGTGCTCTCCTCGACCACCTCCCACCGGATGTCGTCAGTCACGGGTCCATCCTGCACGGAAGTGGTGGTGATCGTTGCGTTCTCGTACCGACCGGTAATACGTTAACGGTGACATCTGGGCGATGTCGCAACGAAAGGGGAGATCGATGTCGATCAAGAACGTCGTACTGGGTGCGGTCGTGCTGGGGAGTGTCGTGGGCGGCGGGATCGCGGTGGACACCGTGACGGCGCCGGAGGCGAGTGCGGCGACGTGCTGGCGGAAGGTGACGCAGAGCACGGGCTTCAACGATTCGGGGTGTGGTCGCGCTCAGCACTTCAACCGTCTGCGGAGCGGGACGATGAAGTGGGGGAACGTGGTCGGTGGCAACAAGTGGTCCTACCAGGCCGCCTGCTGGACCAACATCGCCCAGTACGGCATGACCCGGGCCTGACGCGGTGATTCGGAGCAGGCTTCGGGGAGCAACGATCGCCGGGGCGATCGCCGCCACGGCACTCGCTGGCTGCGCCTCCGCAGATGCTGCCCCCCGGGTCGTCGATCCGTCAGGCTTCTCCGCGGCCGGGCCGTGGGCGGGTGAGTTCGCGGAATCGGCCTCCGACACCAGCCCGTACCAGCGGCAGATCCTCTCGGACGGAACGATCTCGGCGCGGGAGGTCGCAGATGCGCAGTCCCGCATGAGCGCATGCATGCGAGATCTCGGCTACGACTACACGACAGCGGAGGACGGCACGTCCGAAGCCTCGCTGCTCCCCGGGCGGAAGGCTGAAGACGCCACGGCCATGAACGATTCGAAGTCGAAGTGCGCGAAGGACTTCGACAGCGACGTGACCTACCTGTTCAACGAGGTCCGGCGGAACCCGGAGAAGCAGGACGAGGCAACGATCACCGTCGCGTGCCTCCGTGCTGCGAGACTCGTCGACGACACGTACACCGAACGTGACTGGCGTGATCAGAACGACGACGGGAACTTCTCCTTCTCGCCGTGGGACCCGGCAGCCGGACAGTGTCGGCTGGACCCCCTCGGCCTCTGGCGGCAGCAATGACCAGGGTCTTCGCCGCACCGTCCATCGTGACGGCGAAACTCGTTCTCCTGCTCGGTTCGGCGCTCGCGCTCTCTGGCTGCTCGGCGGGTGACGCGGACACGCCGAGGCCCTCCGAGCTGGCTCCTGCGTCGCTCGAGGCGGCGGGCCCCTGGGCGGATGCGTTCCGCGAGGCACTCGACGCGGACGTGTCGGACTCGGAGGCGAGGGTCTTGGCTGACGGTCGGGTCACGACTCAGGAACTCGAGGACGCTCACGCGAAGGTCGACAAGTGCCTCCGCGATTCCGAGCTCACGATCTCGTACTTCGCCGACGGCGGGTTCGAAGTGGGAAGCACGGTGGGCAAGTCGCCGAGCAACGACATCGGGAGGACCAACAAGATCCTTGAAGCGTGCGAGTCGAAGTTCGACCAGAGCATCACGTTCCTGTTCGAGGAGACGCGCAGGAACCCCGGCAAGCTGGACGATGCGAAGATCACCGTTCCGTGTCTGCGGAAGGCCGGCCTCATCGGAAGGGACTACACCGAGGAACAGTGGCGGAAGGACCAGGACGCCGACGCCTTCCCGTTCGACTCGATGGGCGAGCAGGCGAAGCAGTGCGCCCTTGATCCGCTCGCGCTCTGGCGGCAGTGATGCGCTTCCCGTCTGCCGCACTCCTGGCGCTCGGCGCGATGGTGGTCGCAGCGGCGACGGCCGCAGTCATCGTCGTCGCTGTGCCGGCCGAGGTCCCGGCCGCACTCCGGACGGCAGCCCCCGCGAGCACCGTCCGGGTGACCGAGCGCACCGATGCCGACGAACGACAGGTGCAGCTCGCACTCGACACCGGTGCCCCACGGGCGGTCGTGACGTCGCGGAGCGGCACGGTGACGACATCGACGTGCTCGACCGGGGCACCCGTGCGGAGCGGGGACGTCCTCGCGCGGGTAGACGGACAGCCGGTGCTCGCACTTGCCAGTGACGAGCCGCTGTGGCGCGACCTCGAGCTCGGCGACCGCGGGGCCGACGTCAGGGGGTTGCAGCGGGAACTCACGCGACTCGGTGCTGGATTGAGCATCGACGGCATCCTCGGTCGGGGCACACTCCGTGCTGCGCAGCAGTTCCTGGTCGACCGAGGCGTCGACCGCGACGACCTGCCCGACGACGTCGTACTGCGGGACCCGTTCGCATGGGTGCCAGCCGCCGAGAACGCCGTCCTGGCGTGCGTGGCTGTCGTCGGGGCAGCGGTCGGCGCCGATGGTGTCCTCGTCGAACTCCCGGCTGAACTCCGCGGTGCACGCATCGAGGCGCTCCCGGTCGATCCGGCGTCGGGGGAGCGCGTGCTGCGGATCGGGAACGCCAATGTCCCGATCGACACCGCAGGGGTGGTCTCCGCGTCGACGGACCTCGCTGCGATCACCGCCCTGCCGGAGTACGCGGCGACGGTCGCTTCGGCGGACGGCGCACCGACGGTGGCCGCGACGTGGACGCTCAGTCGCCCACGAACCGTCCAGGTGGTGCCACCGACGGCCCTCTGGGACCTCGAAGGTGACCGGGCGTGTGTGCAACCGACGACGGGGCGGCCGCTCCGGGTCGAGGTCCTCGGGTCGGAACTCGGGCAGTCGTTCGTCCGGGTGCCCGGCGGACGAACGCTCGACCGGATCCGTGCCGTGCCGGACCGGTCCAGCTCATGTCGGTGACGCTCGAGGGCGTCGGACACGTCTGGTCGAACGGCACCGTGCTGTTCGACCGCGTCGACCGCACCTTCGCCGAGGGGACCGTGACCGCGGTCGTCGGGCCGAGCGGTTCCGGCAAGTCCACGCTGCTCGCGATCCTCGCCGGGATGCTCCGTCCGACGCGCGGTGCCGCCGTCCGTCCGCCGGGCTGTCGGCCGCTCTGGGTCTTCCAGAACCCGTACGGGGTGGCCCGCCGCCACGTGCTCGACCACGTCGCGCTGCCGTTCGTCGCCCAGGGCGCGGATCGTCGGACCGCAGACGTCCGGGCGCTCGAGGTCCTCGAGCGCTTCGGGCTCGGTTCGCGGGCGCACGCGCGGTTCGCCGAACTGTCCGGTGGTGAGGCGCAACGCCTGATGCTCGCGCGCGCCATCGCCAGCGCGCCGGGACTGATGCTGGTCGACGAGCCGACGGCGCAACTCGACCGGGCGACCGCGATCGAGGTGAACCGTGGGATCGGTGCGCTCGCCGCGTCGGGGACGGTCGTCGTCGTCGCCACGCACGACGACGCGACCCGTGACGCCTGCGACGGAGTGCTCGATCTCGGGCGGTACCGATGAGCCTTCGCCGGATGCAGGTGACCGAGGTCTGGCGTGAGGCGTGGCGCGACATCGCTTCCGGAGCCTCGTGGGCAGCGACGTCCGCTGTCGTCCTCGCGGTGCTGCTCAGCGGTGTCGTGGGCCTGCGCGCAGCCGCGGTCGCCGATGACGTCCGAGCGGCTGCGGCGTTCGTCGCGAGCGGTGCGGCGACGACCGTCCAGCGGGCCGAGGGCCGGATCGACGGCCGCGTGTGCGATGCGCTCGTGGACACCGAAGGGGTCATCGCGTCCGGTGCGTTCCGGCGCCTCGACGCCGGGGTCGTCCCCGCCGCGCTGCCGGGCTCGGCGATCCCGACCTACGAGGTGACTGCCGGGGTGCGTGGTCTGCTCGGCGGCTCCGATGCCGACGGCACCGCGGGAGTGATCGTCTCGCCCACGGTGCACGAGACCCTGGGTCTTGCTGCCGGCGATCGCCTCGTCACGGCGGGCGGTGCGGGCACCGGAGTCGCCGGCGTGTACGACTACCCCGACGACGGCCGGGACCCCGACCTGGAGTACTCGGTCCTCGCGCCGACGGTGGACGACGGGTCGCCGTTCGATGCCTGCTGGGCGACGGTGTGGCCGCAGCGCGACGACACGGTCTCGATGCTCCGGCGCACCGTCCTGCCGGCGAGCGGGGCCGAGGGTGAAGACCGACCGACCGCCGGGCAGCTCAACCCGACGCTGGGCGCGGTCTTCACCCCCGCGGCGCGGCAGCCAGCGCTCGTCCCGTTCGGTGCAGCGGCCCTCGCGGGGCTGACGATCGGCGGGGCAGCGGTCGCACGGCGTCGGCTCGCCCTGGCCTCCGATCGGCACGTCGGGGTACCGCGGAGTGCGCAGGTCCTCGGCGTCGTCCTGCAGCACCTGGTCTGGGCATCGGTCGGGGCGGTGGTCGCGACGAGCGTCGCGGTGGTGTCGGTGCGTGGCCTCGACGTCGACGACGCGCTGCCGATCGTGCGCGAGGCAATCGCGATCGCGTCCCTCGGGCTCGTGGGCGCGCTGCTCGGTGGGGCGCTCGCCGCGGCCGCGATCCGCGAGCGCGCGCTGCACCGCTACTTCCGCTCCCGCTGACCGCGGCCGGCGGGGCGGACGCGCGCCGGGCCTCCCGTCGCCTGCGCGCCCCGTCCGCTGTGCGCCCCCGTGCGCCAAAGCGACAGATCGCCGCGAACCGTTCGCAGCGATCTGTCGCGTTGGCGGGTGCCTCGCGCCGGGATTGCGTGGATCTGTCGCTTTGGCGCAGGCGACCGACGCCTATTTGGTTGATGCGTCAACTAAATAGGCGCACACTGGTGCCATGCACACGCAGGACCTCCTCGCCGCCGACACCGGGATGGGTGCCGTCACCCTCCGCGTCGCGAACCTCGACCGGATGATCAGCTACTACCGCGACGGCGTCCAGCTCTCGCTGCTCTCGAACGAGGGCGGCGTCGCCGTCCTCGGGCGACCGGGCGCCGGTGGCCTGGCGGTGCCGATCGTGATCCTCGAGCACGCGCCGTCCATGCAGTACGCCGGCCCGCACGACGCCGGCCTGTTCCACACTGCGATCCTGTTCGACACGAGGGCCGACCTGGCCGCCGTGCTGTACTCGGTCGCAACGAAGTTCCCGCAGACCTTCACCGGCAGCGCCGACCACCTGGTGAGCAACGCGTTCTACTTCACCGATCCCGAGGGCAACGGTGTCGAGCTGTACTGGGACCGCGACCGCACCGAGTGGTCGTGGACGCACGGCATGGTCGACATGGACACGAAGTACGTCGACCCGAACGCGTTCCTGCAGTCCCACCTGACGCAGGACGCCCTGGACACCGCCGCGGCACGCCCGGGCAAGGTCGGCCACGTGCACCTGTCCGTCGGCGACGTCGACGCCGCGCGCTCCTTCTACGTGGACACCCTCGGCTTCGAGACCACCGCCGGCTTCGGCGAGGCTCTGTTCGTCAGCGCCGGCGGCTACCACCACCACATGGCGATGAACACCTGGAACTCACGTGGGGCCGGGCGCCGCCAGCTCGGGCTCGGGCTCGGACTCGTGCGGATCGAGGTGCCCGGGTCGGACGACCTCGGTGCCCTCGTCGCACGCATGCACGACACCGGGGTGCAGACCGCGGACGACGGCCGGACGGTCGCGTTCGAGGACCCGTGGGCGAACCGCATCGAGGTGACCGCGCCCGGTCGCGGCTGACGAGCGGGTCGCGAGGGGCCGACAGGTCAGGCGCTGTTCGAGATCCCGCCGTCCGACTTCAGCAGCTGTCCGTTCACCCACGCGCCCTGCTCCGAGCAGAGGAACCCGACGAGCGCGGCGGTGTCCGACGGGCGTCCGAGCCGGCCGAGCGGGGTGCCCTCGACGGCCCAGCCCTTGACCTCGTCGGACATCCAGCCGGTGTCGTTCGGGCCCGGGTTCACCACGTTGGCGCTGACACCGAGGCTGCCAAGCTCCTTCGCGGCGCCGAACACGATCCGGTCGAGCGCGCCCTTCGACGCCCCGTACGGCAGGTTGTACGCGATGTGGTCGCTCGTCAGGGCGACGATCCGGCGTCGGTCGCGCGGTGCGGCGTCCCCGGCGAGCTCGAGCCCGGCCGCGTAGGCCTGCACGAGCAGGAACGGTGCGCGGGCGTTCACGGCGAAGTGGCGGTCCCACGACTCGACGGTCGTGGTGCGGAAGTCGGAGTCGACGGACTCGCAGTGCGACATGACGAGGGTGGTGACCGGGGCGCCGGCTTCCGCCTCGGCGCGGCTGACGAGCGCGGCCGCCTGCTCCGGGTCCTCCAGGTCGACCGGGAGGCGCGTCACCCGTGCTCCCGCCGCCTCGCACTCCTGCACCACCGACTCGACCCCGTCCGGGTCCGCCCCGCCGCTCACGCGGTCGTCGTAGGGGCCCCACCACGAGATGGCGAGGTCCCAGCCGTCGGTCGCCAGCCGGGTGGCGAGCGCTGCGCCGATGCCGGCTCTGCGGCCCACCCCGGTCACCAGGGCGAGTGGTCGTGCGGACGTCATCCGTGCCTCCTGTCCGGCGCTCCGTCGCACCGATCGGCACCCAGTCTGCCGGAACCGGCCACCCGTGTGACCATCGCACCCGGTGTCCTGTCGGCGGACGGCCGACCGCGGGGGCCAAGATGGACGGATGCCACGCACACGACGGCCCTCCCGACCGGGGCGCGGACCCCGCGGCGGTCGCCCGGACCCCCGCGACCTGCCGCTCGAGCACGTCCGCGACCGGATGTCGTCGTACATCTACGGCAACATCACGGTGCTCGCCGTCGCGATCGCGGTGAACCCGGAGCAGATCCACCACGGCGCCGCGGTGGCGACCGTCCTGGCGACCGCGGTGCTGACGTACCTGGCGCACGTGCTCGCGCACCTGGTCGCGCACGGGCTCGGCGACGACGGCGAGGAGTCCGCTGCGGACCGCGCTGCGCGCCGCGACTCGGTCGCGACGATCGTCCGGAACGCCAACCCGATCGCGACCTCCGGGCTGATCCCGGCGGTGCTCTACGCGGCTGCCTGGATCGGGTGGCTGCCGGCCGAGTGGGCGCAGATCGCCGCGACCGTGATCCTGGTGGTGCGCATCGGGCTGGTGGGCGTGTTCATGCAGCGGTTCAGCGGGAAGCAGCCCACGTTCCTCGGGCTGTGGGGCGGGATCGTGCTGGCCGCGGTGGCGTTCGTGATCGGTGTCGTCAAGGTGGTGTTGACGCATTGAGTGACACGCACGCCCACGCCGAACCTCACTCCGAACCCGCCCCCGACAGCGAGCCGAAACGCGGCGGTCTGCGGTTCCTGCGCGACCTCGTCATCATCGTCGTCGTGGCGCTGTTGGCGTCCTTCCTGGTGAAGGCGTACCTGGTCCGTTCCTTCTACATCCCCTCGGCCTCGATGCAGAACACGCTGCTCGTCGGGGACCGGGTGCTCGTCAACGAGCTCGTGCCCGGGGTCGTCCCGCTGCAGCGCGGTGACGTCGTGGTGTTCCAGGACCCGGGCGGTTGGCTCGGCATGGGCCAGGGCGACGACCTGATCAAGCGGGTCATCGGCCTGCCGGGTGACACGGTGTCGTGCTGCGACGCCCGGGGTCGCCTGTCGGTGAACGGGCACGCGGTGGACGAGCCCTACGTCGTGCTCGAACGCGGGTCGGACCGTGTCGCCGGGAAGGACTTCGAGATCACCGTGCCGAAGGGGCGCATCTGGGTGATGGGCGACAACCGGTACGACTCCGCCGACTCGCGCGTGCACGGCACCGTGCCGGTCGACGACGTCGTGGGGCGCGCCTTCGTGACCACGTGGCCCGTCTCGCGGTGGTCGGTGCTGTCCCGGTACGGCGACGAGTGGGACCGGGTCCCGACGCCGTGACCGCGGACGACGAGGGCTTCGGCTACGAGACCGGCGGGGACGACGATCTGTCGATCCACCGGATCGCGACACCGGGCAAGCGGTCGGGGACGATCGGTCCGCGCCCCGACCACGTCGTGTTCTGGCTCGCCGACGGCCGGGCCAGCCTGACCGCCGACGACGGCGAGCACTGGGAGGTCGGCGCCGAGCGGCCGATGATGCTCTCGGCGTCCGTCGCGTACGGGTTCGAGACCGACGCGACCGCCACGACGCTGCTGCACCTGTCGCCGTCGCTGCTCGGCGACACGGGGGAGTCCTCGGTGTTCGGGCAGCCGGACGCGGCCGATCCCGCACTCGAGCCGCTGCGGGCACTGCTGCGCGAGGCCTCCGGGCGCATCCTCGACCCCGGCCTGCCCGCCGACGACCGTGCGGCCCTGAACCGGCGGATCGCGACCGTCGTCCTGTCGACCTTCGCCCGATCGCGAGCGGACGTCGCGGACCGGATGCGGCGGGCGATCGGCTTCGTGCACGACCACGCCGACCGGACGCTGACGGTGGCGGACGTCGCAGCGGCCTGCGACCTGAGCGAGCGCGGGCTGCAGGACCTGTTCCGCCGTCGTCTCGGCGTCACCCCCATGCAGTACCTGCGTGAGGTCCGGCTCGACCGGGTGCACCTGGAGCTGGGGCGGCCGGGTTCCCGCGCGCTGCTCGTCAGCGAGATCGCGCGGCGGTGGCGGTTCACCCACCTCGGGCGGTTCGCGGCCTACTACCGGGAGCGGTTCGGGGAGCAGCCGCACGAGACCATCGCGCGGAGCGGCACACCCGGAGAACGGTAGTTCTCGCGTTCTTTGCGGATTCCGGCTATCCTGCTCGCGTGGATGCGCGACGGTCCGAACTGGGGCAGTACCTCCGCGCCCGTCGGGCACTCGTCCAGCCCGAGGACGTCGGCCTCACTCGCGAGCCTGGACGACGAGTGGACGGCCTGCGCCGTGAAGAGGTCGCGCGGCTCGCGGGCATCAGCCCCGAGTACTACCTGCGGCTCGAACGCGGCCGCGATCACCAGCCGTCCGACCAGGTGCTCGTGGCGCTCGGCCGGGCCCTGCGGCTCGACCACGAGGCGGTCGACTACCTGCGCCGCCTCGCACACGCCGAACGCCGCCGCCCCGAGGGGGTCGTGCCGCCGGGGCTCGACGACTCGGTCCGGTCGCTCCTGGCGCAGTGGTCGCACACCCCGGCGTTCGTGATGGACCGCAACCAGGACATCATCCTGTCCAACGCCCTGGCGAGCGCCCTCGGCCCCGGCTACATGGAGCCGGGCGCGAACCTCGTCCTGCAGATTTTCTCCGAGGCGTCCCGGCAGCACGCGGCCGAATGGGACCGCACCGCGCACCGGGTCGTCGCCGCACTCCGGTTGCATGCCGAACCCGAGGACCCCCGGCTGCAGGAGATCGTCGGCACGCTGACCCTGCAGGACCCGGACTTCGCCCGCATCTGGGCCCGGCACGACGTCGCCGTGCAGCGCACCGGGGTCTCGCGGCACTGGATCGACCCGATCGGGTGGGTCGAGTTCCGCTGGCAGAACCTCGCGATCCCGGGCAGCTCGCACGTGCTCGTGACCTTCTGGGCCGACCCCGGCACCCCCGCGGCCGCGGCCGTCGCGTACCTCGCCGCGCAGGTGCAGCAGGGCACCGCGCGCCGGCAGCCGGTCGCGGGCGAGACTGCGGTGGGGTAGCGAGGCGCTCGCAGCGGTCGCCGCGCTCCCGATCAGGCGGTCGTCGCGCCCTCGTCGAGCAGCCCGCGGAGCGTCGTGAGCCGAGCGGCGGACTCGTCGTCCGCCGCCGTCCACACCACGAGCACGTGCTCGGGGTCCTCCAGCCGACGCAGTTGCTCCCACCGCAGGTCGATCCGGCCCACGAGCGGGTTCTCGAACGCCGACTCCCCGCGGCGAGTCGGCCGGACCGCTCCGCCGGCCCACTCGGTCGCGAACGTCGTGCTCCGGGCCATCAGCTCGCCCAGGAGCTCCTGGAACCGGTCGTCGGCGTCGTGCTCGTCCAGCGAGTCCCGGAGCATCGCGGCGGTGCGGTGCGCCTCGGCCTCCCAGCCGTCCACCGAGTCCTCGACCCAGGGGTTCAGGAAGGTGAACCGCGCCAGGTTCGTGCCGACGGTGAGGGACGCGGACAGGGCACCGGCGAGCCGGTTCGCCGCCACGACGTCCAGGTGGCGGTCGAAGACCACGACCGGCTCGGCGAGCGCGTCCACGAAGTCCTGGGCCGACGTCGTCGTCGTGCCGTCCTCGTGTTCCATGCGATCACGCTAACCGGCCGGGCCGTGGAGCAGGGGGGAGAAGGGGGCCCCGGCGGGGACCCCGTCGCCGTGCCTCCGCCCCGCAGGGGGACCCCGGCACGGTGTGTCCGACCGTCGGAGGGCACCGTGCGCCGCACCCGGGGCCGCCGGCACGGGCTGTCGTCGGGGGTGACGGGCAACGACAGGGACACGACGACGCAGCACCCCCAGCCCTAGCGTGACGACGCCGGGACCCCCGGTCCCCGCACCACCCCAGACGTTCGTCACGAAGGAGACCCGCACATGGCTGCAGCCACCATCGTCCTCGTCCACGGCGCGTTCGCCGACTCCGCCAGCTGGGCACCCGTCACCCGCGAGCTGCTCGACCGCGGCCACACCGTCCTCGTCCCGCCGGTCTACAACCGGAGCCTCGCCGAGGACGCGGCCTCGATCCGCGCCGTCGCCGAGCACGTCGACGGGCCGGTCGTCCTCGCCGGTCACTCGTACGGCGGGGCCGTGATCACCGTCGCCGGCGAGGCCGAGAACGTCGTCGGACTCGTCTACGTCTCCGGCTACGTGCTCGAGGTCGGCGAGAGCCTCGGGCAGCTGCAGGGCGGGTTCCCCGACTCGGACCTCGCCGCGAACCTGGTGTACACGCCGTACCCGGTCGCCGGCGCCGAGGACGGCACCGACGTCTCCGTCGCGATCGACGCGTTCCCGCAGGTCTTCGCCGCCGGGGTCGACCCGCGCGTCGCCGAGGTGCTCGCCGTCTCGCAGCGCCCGCTCTCCGGCGCGGCCTTCGGCGAGCCGGCGTCCGCCGCCGCGTGGAAGACCACCCCCGCGTGGGCGATCGTCTCGTCCGACGACCACACCATCAACCCCGAGGTGGAGCGCTTCGGCTACTCCCGCGCCGGCATCACCGACGTGACCGAGCTCGCCGCCCCGCACCTCGTCATGCAGACCCACCCGAAGGACGTCGCCGACGTCATCGAGCGCGCCGTCGCCGCGACCAGCGCGACCGACGCCGCCGCCTGACCCGACCATCCCTGGAGGCGCGGCGTGCGCCCGGCGCACACCGCGCCTCCAGGATGTCCCCGTCCCACCCCAGGAGGCGACGTGACCACGGAACGCACCACCCCAGCACCCCGCGGCGGCGCCCTGGCGCCGCTCGCGATCCCGGTCTTCCGCGCCCTGTGGATCGCGGTGCTGGTGAGCAACATCGGCAGCTGGATGCAGACCGTCGGCGCGCAGTGGCTGCTCGTCGACGAGCACGCCGCACCCGTCGTCGTCGCCCTCGTGCAGACCGCGTCGAGCCTGCCGGTGCTGCTCGTCGGGATCCCCGCCGGGGTGATCGGCGAGTTCGTCGACCGACGGAAGCTGCTCATCGGGGTGCAGGCGTTCCAGGTGGTCGTCGGCGTCGTGATGACCGTGCTCACCGCGACCGGCGACATGACCCCGGCGCTCCTGCTCACCGTCACGTTCCTGCTCGGTACCGCATCAGCGCTCCAGCTGCCCGCGTACCAGGCGCTCGTGCCCGAGATCGTGCCGCGCGCCGCGATCACCGACGCCGCGGCGCTCAGCTCCGTCGGCGTCAACGTCGCCCGGGCGATCGGACCGGCGCTCGCCGGGGTGGTGATCGCGCAGCTCGGCGTGCCGTTCGTGTTCGCCGCCAACGCGCTGTCGTTCGCGCTCTTCCTGGTGGTGCTCGTCGCCTGGCGCGGCTACCAGCGCCCCGAGACGCGGGCCGAACCGTTCATCGACGCCACCCGCGCCGGGCTGCGGTACGTCCTGCACGCGGCGGTCGTCCGCCGGCTGCTCGTGCAGCTCGCCGTCTTCATGGTGCCCGCGAACGCGCTGTGGGCCCTCCTGCCGCTCGTCGCCGACGGCTCGCTCGGCCTGTCCTCCGGCGGGTACGGACTGCTGCTCGCCGCTGTCGGCATCGGGTCCGTCGGCGGGGCGTTCCTGATGCCGGCGGTCCGTGCGCGGCTCGGCATCGGCCGCACGGTCGGCATCGCCTCGGTGGTGTTCGGTGTCTGCACCACGGTCGTCGCGCTCGTCCCCGTGCTGGCGGTCGTCCTCGTCGCGCTGCTGGTCGGCGGGGTGGCCTGGATCGCCGTGGTGACGACGCTGAACGGCACCGTGCAGGCGTTCCTGCCCGCCTGGGTGCGGACCCGCGGGCTCGCCGCCTACCAGCTCGTGCTGTTCGGCTGCACCGCGATCGGTGCGGCGCTCGCCGGCGCGGTCGCCACGCCGCTCGGGGTGACGGGCGTGCTCGCCGGGGCCGGAGTCCTCACCGCGCTCAGCGCCGCAGTGCTGCTCGTGTCCGGGTTCCCGGTGCTCACCGACCGGCAGCGCGCCGTGACGCCGATGCCGTTCGGGGACGAGGTGTTCGTGGCGGACGACCACGGCGCGGCGACGGGGGAGACCCTCGTGCTGCTGCACTGGACGGTCCCTGCGGGTGCGGTCGACGAGTTCCGGGCGCGCGCCGAACGGCTCGGGCGGAGTCGTCGGCGGACCGGTGCCCGTGACTGGAACCTCTACCGCGACGCCGCGACCGGGTCGGACGCCTGGGTCGAGGCGTTCCGGGTGGGGTCGTGGCAGGAGCACGTCGACCAGCACGAGGTCCGGCAGACCGGGGACGACGCGCGGACCCTGCAGGCGGTGCGCGAGGTCGCGGGCGAGCCGCGGGTCGAGCACCTGGTCGCGGAGGGGGTCGGCAGCCCGTCGTCGGGGTGAGGAGGGGTCAGCGGCCCGTCGGGGCGACGGGCTGGGTCAGCAGTCCGTCGTGGTGGCGGGCGGCGTCAGCAGCCCGTTGTGGTCAGGGTGACCGTCGCGACCGTGCCGTCGGACACCTTGGTCGTCTGCGGGCAGAGGTCGCCGGCGCGGACCGTGACCTGGCCGAGGGGAACGCCCGCGAAGTCGGCCGTACCGCCCGGGAACACCCGCTGGTGCTCGGAGAGCTTGCCGGTCGAGGCGAACACCTTGACCTCGTAGGGGTGGTCGGCGGCGTTCGGCGACACCGTGACCGACACCTGGCCGGTGGAGTCGTGGGCGCCACAGCCGGCGAGGGCCAGGAGCGCGGCCACGCCGAGGACGGTTGCGGGGACGACTCGGAGCACGACGACCAGGGTACGCCGCCGCGCCCGAGGACCTGCGCCCTCCGGACTGGGGCCAGGCCCTGTCCGTTCCGCGCGTTACCGTGGGAGCATGCAGCCGGAAACCGCGATGTCCGTGCCCGCGACGACCGGGGCCCATGCCGTTCGGCGAGCGGCCCTGATCGCGGCACTCGACGTGGTCGACGGTGGCGTCGAGGAACGGTTCGAACGGATCACCCGCATCGCGCGCGAGGCCCTCGGGGTCTCCGGCTCCTTCCTCAACCTGGCCGGCGAGACCACCCTGACCATCAAGTCGCAGCAGAGCGACGCAGCCTTCGGCCCGGTCATCCCGCTGCAGGACACCTTCTGCGGCCGGACCCTGGGCGAGCAGGGGCCCGTGGTCGTCCCGGATGCCCGCGAGGACGCCCGGTACGCGGACCTGCCGATGGTGCTCGGCGACCCGAACGTCCGGTTCTACGCCGGTGTCGGGCTCCGTGCCGGCGACGACGACCTGAAGATCGGCACCCTCTGCCTGATCGACCCCGAGCCGCGCACCCTCGACGCCGACGAGCTCGAACTGCTGCAGGAACTCGGCGTCTGGGCGGAGCGCGAACTGCTCGCCGGAGCCGACGAGGACCGCCTGCGCACCGTGCTCAACGGCCTGCAGCCGACCGAGGTGCAGGTGCCCGGGTACCGGATCACGGGGATGTCGATCCCGCACGGGCTCGTCTCCGGTGACTTCCACGACTGGCACCGCTCCGGCGAGGACTCGATCCACCTGACCGTGTCCGACGTCATGGGCAAGGGGATGTCCGCCGGGCTCCTCGCCGCGAACATCCGCGGAGGCCTGCTCGCCCGCGGCGACCAGGACCCGGGCACCGCCGTCGCCGAACTCGAGGCGCAGGTCGCCCCCGAGCTCAGCCGTGCCGAGTCCTTCGCGACGATGTTCCACGGCCGGCTGACCCCGTCGACCGGGCGACTCGACTTCGCCGACGCCGGCCACGGGCTCGTGCTCCAGCTCCGTGACGACGGTGCCGAGCGGATCCTGCGGTCGTCGGACCTGCCGATCGGGCTGCACCCCGCCGGGATGCCCCGCGCCGCCGGGTCGCTCGTGCTCCGGCCGGGTGACGTGCTCATCGTCGTGACGGACGGCGCGCTCGAGCTCTGGGACTCCACGCTCGCGGCGCTGTCGGAGCTCGGATCGCTGTACCGGGAGTCCCCGGATGTCGAGACGTTCCTGCAGCGGGTGCGCGCGCGTGTCGCCGAGCACGACCCGGGCGACGACCTGACCGTCGTCGTGGTGGCGCGCGAGGCCGTCGGCGCTCTCGAGGCGCTCGAGGCCTGAGCGGTCGAGAACTGTCGGCTGGTCGTCGGCCGGTCACGCGGCGGGTCGTCGCCGGCCGAGTGGTCGCGACGTGTCGTGCGTGGGCCGCCGAGTGGTCGCGAACTGTCGGCTGGCGGGGCGTTGGCAGACGGTTCGTGACCGTTCGCCGGACCTGAGCGGGGTGTCGTGACCGTTCGGCCGGCGACGGGCGTCACGCGGCGAGGGGTCGCGACGCGTCGTGCGTGGGCCGCCGAGTGGTCACGAACTGTCGGTTGGCGGGGCGTTGGCCGACGGTTCGTGACCGTTCGCCGGACCTGAGCGGGGTGTCGTGACCGTTCGGCCGGCGACGGGCGTCACGCGGCGAGGGGTCGCGACGTGTCGTGCGTGGGCCGCCGAGTGGTCACGAACCGTCGGTTGGCGGGGGCTCGGGCGACGGTTCGTGACCGTTCGCCGGACGTGAGCGGGGTGTCGTGACCGGCCGGGCCACGCCACACCACGCGACACCCCGCGCCGGCCTGGCGCGGCGTCAGGCGCCGAGGCGCTCGATCAGCTCGGCGTAGCGCGCAGCCGTGCGCTCGACGATCTCGTCCGGGAGCACCGGCGGCGTGCCCTGGCGGTCCCAGTGCGCGCTGAGCCAGTCCCGCACGATCTGTTTGTCGAACGAGTCGGTGCGGTCGGCGGAGCGGGCGTCCCAGTAGCGGCTGGAGTCGCTCGTCAGGACCTCGTCGGCGATGCGGATCCGGCCGGTGGCGTCCTGCCCGAACTCGAACTTCGTGTCCGCGATGACGACGTCCCGCTCGAGGGCGATGGCCGCGGCCTCGGTGTAGACGTGCAGCGAGAGCTCGCGCAGGGTGGCCGCGGTCTCGGCACCGACCAGGTCGACGGTCTGCTCGTACGAGATGTTCTCGTCGTGCTCGCCCTGGGCCGCCTTGTACGCCGGCGTGTAGATCGGTTCCGGCAGGCGGTCACCGTTGGACAGCCCCGCGGGGAGCGCGACGCCGCACACGCTGCCGGTCTCCTGGTACTCGGCCCAGCCGCTGCCGACCAGGTACCCGCGCACGACGCACTCGACGGGGAACATCGTGAGCGGCATGACGTGCATCGACCGTGCCTCGACCTCGGCGGGCACCGGGGTGCCACCGGAGGACGGGCCGATGATGTGGTTCGGGACGTCGCTCAGCTGGGTGAACCAGAACCGCGACAGGCGGGTCAGCAGTTCGCCCTTGCCCGGGATCGGCGGCTCGAGCGCGAAGTCGTACGCGCTGACCCGGTCCGAGGCGACGAGCAGCAGCTCGGACGCACTCGCCAGGTCGGCGGTGCCCTCGGGCACGTAGAGCTCGCGGACCTTGCCGGACGAGACGTGGCGCCAGCCGGCGATCGGCGCAGGGGCGGTCACTTCGCGACCTTCGCGGCGATGTCGGTGCGGAACTGCGCGCCCTCGAGCGTGATGTCGCCGAGCCCGGCGTAGGCGCGCTCGCGGGCCTGGGCGAAGTCCGACCCGGTCGCGACGACGCTGAGCACCCGGCCGCCCGTGGCGACGAGCGTGTCGTCGAGGACGCCGGTTGCGGCGTGCGCGACCGAGACGCCGTCGCGGGCGTTCGCGTCGTCGATGCCGGTGATCGGTCGACCGGTCTGCGGGTTCTCCGGGTAGCCCTCGCTCGCCAGGACGACGGTGACGGCGACCTCGTCGCGGAACACGGGTGCGGGGACGGCACCGAGCTGCCCGGTGGCGGCGGCCAGCAGGAGTTCGCTGAGCGGCGTGGCCAGGCGGGGGAGCACGACCTGCGTCTCCGGGTCACCGAAGCGCGCGTTGAACTCGATCACGCGGACACCCTGCTCGGTGACGATGAGGCCGCAGTACAGGAGCCCGACGAACGGCGTGCCCTCGTGCTCGAGGCGGCGGACGGTCGGCAGCGCGACGAGCTCGGTGACCTCGTCGACGAAGGCCTGCTCGGACGGCCAGCGGTCGGCGAGCCACGGCAGCGGCGAGTACGCGCCCATGCCGCCCGTGTTCGGTCCGAGGTCGCCGTCGGCCAGGCGCTTGTAGTCCTGCGCGGGGCTGAGCGCGCGGACGTCGTGCCCGTCGCTCAGGAAGAACAACGAGACCTCTTCGCCGTCGAGGAACTCCTCGACCACGACGTGCCCGTGCTGGAGCCAGTAGGTGGCGTGGTCGATCGCGGCCTGGCGGTCGTCGGTCACGAGCACGCCCTTGCCAGCGGCGAGCCCGTCGGCCTTGACCACGTACGGGGCGCCGAGCTCGTCGATCGCGGCGACGGCTTCGTCCGCTGTGCCGGCGTAGACCGGGCGCCCGGTGGGCACACCGGCCTCGCCCATGATCCGCTTGGCGAACGCCTTCGAGCCCTCGAGCTGTGCGGCGGCCTTGCCCGGCCCGAACACGGGGATGCCGCGGGTGCGCACCGGGTCGGCCACGCCGGCGATGAGCGGGGCCTCGGGGCCCACGACGACGAGCTCGACGTCGTTCTCGATCGCGTACTCCGCGACGAGCGCACCGTTGGTGGGGTCGAGGGAGACGGTCTCGACGTCGGCGGCGATGCCGGCGTTGCCGGGCGCTGCCGTGATGACGTGACCGGCATGCTCCGCGAGGAGGGCCGTGATGATCGCGTGCTCGCGGGCACCGGAACCGAGGACGAGGATTCGCACCCGATCACCCTACCCAGCCCGACTCGCCGCCCGCGATGCGAGGGCTAGCCTGTGGAGATGCCACCCAGGAGGATCGAGGATGCCGACGGGCGCGCGGCACTGGCCGCGGTGCGTCGTGGGGAGACGGCCCGACCGGCCGTCGCGACCGCGGTTCGGTGGACGTTGCAGTGCCTGGCGGACGAGGTCCCGGGCAACAGCGTCGAGGTTCGGGTGCCGCCCTTCGCCGCCGTCCAGGCCGTGCCCGGACCCCGGCACACCCGTGGCACGCCGCCGAACGTGGTCGAGACCGACGCCACCACGTGGCTCGCCCTCGCGTCCGGCGAGCTGACCTGGGCCGAGGCGGTCGCGCAGTCGCGCGTCAGCGCCTCGGGCTCGCGCGCCGACCTGACGGCGTTCCTGCCGGTCCGGCTGCCCGCCCCCGGCGCCTGACCCTGCGAGCCGCCGGCACCGATCCGCCGGCACTGATCCGCCAGCACCGAGCCGCCGCGGCGAAAGCGCCTGCGGAGAACTCCCACGCGAATTAGGTAGTGCCTACCGATGCGCCCGCATCGACCGGGTTCCTAAGCTTGAAGTCGCCGGGATTCGGACCCGACCCGAACGGGTCCGAACCCGGCGACAGGCACCAAGGTACGCGATGTTCCACACAACGTGTCAATCGTGGCGGCGCGTCGTGCTGCAATCCGCAACGTTCTTGCGTGCGCGACAGCCGACGCGGAACGCGGAGGCGGCCGTGCCGAGTGCGGAACCGGCCGTGCCGAGTACCGAGCAGCTCAGAGCAGCTCGCTGAGCTCCGACCGCGCGTGCAGGTCCCACTTCGCGAAGACACGCGACAGGTGCGCGTCGATCGTCCGCGTCGAGAGCCCGAGGGACTCCGCGATCCGCCGGTTGCTCAGCCCCTGCGCGGCGAGTTCGGCGACCTCGTACTCGCGCTTCGTCAGCGGCGGTTTCGAGTGTCCCGCGGTCACGGAGATGCCATGTGCCGCGAGCAGTCCCTGCGCCGCGATCACCCGCGTCCGGTCGCCGGCGCGGACGGCGTCGGCGTACTCGATCACCGCGGCCGCGAGTGGTCCGTC
Source organism: Curtobacterium sp. MCLR17_059 (assembly GCF_003234665.1). NCBI lineage: Bacteria > Bacillati > Actinomycetota > Actinomycetes > Micrococcales > Microbacteriaceae > Curtobacterium > Curtobacterium sp. MCLR17_059. The sequence continues at coordinate 236,736 of NZ_QKSU01000005.1, forward strand.
GACGCGGGTGGCGGCCTCGCGCATCCGCTCGAGCGAGCCGGTCGAGTCGCGCCCCTGCGCCATGCCGACCGCGTGGTGCAGGGCGTACCCGTACATCACGTGCGTCCACGAGCCGTTCGCCGTGCTGCGCTCGATGATCTCGTCGGCGTGCTGCAGTCCGGCCGGGTTGCCGAGCACGGCCTCGGTCCAGGCGATCGACACGGCGACCTGCTCGCCGGTGATGCGCATCGCCCGCTGCGGGGTGGTCCGGGCTCGTTCGAGCGCGCTGGCGGCTGCTTCCGGGCGTCCGCCGTACGCGAGCGCCAGGGCCAGCCGCGCCCAGGGGTAGGCCGCGAACCCGCCGTGGTCGGCGATGTCGTACCGCTCGCACGCCGCCGAGAACGCGGCGACGGCGTCGTCCCAGCGGCGCTGCGCGATCGCGAGGTTGCCCTGGCCGATGAGCTCGAGCGTGAAGTCGTACTTCAGGTAGGGGCTGGACCGACCTGCGGGCACCTCGATGATCAGGTCGTCCAGGTCGCCGCGCCACATCTGCACCTGGTGCAGGACGGAGGAGTTCTCGCCGACGCTCCAGGGCGCTGCCTCGACGTGCGCCACGGCGGTGGCCAGGGCACGGTGGCCGAGCGCGGACGCGTCGTCCAGCCGGCCGGCGGTCGCCAAGGCCATCACGGCACAGGGGGCGACGGCGAGGAACGACATCGGCATCGTCGGGGCGTCCACGATGCCGCTGCGCTCGATCTCGGCCCGGACCTCGGCGAAGTCCCCGCCCCAGCCCTGGTGCGCCATCCGCAGCAGCCGCAGTCGCTCGACGGCCTCGTCGGACACGACCAGGCGCGTGGCGGCATCGGTCAGGGCGACCGCCGCCGTGACGTCGTCGTCGTGGAACTGGCGGATGTTCGCCAGGGTCTCGCACGCTTCGATGACGGCCTCGTCGGTGACGTCGCCGACGTGCCGCTTCGCCACGCCCCAGGCGGCTTCGGCGTCGGCGCGGCCGGCTTCACGGCCGTCCGAGTACGAGTACGCCAACGAGCGGAGGCAGTGTGCCGCGACCTGTTCGGTGGGGGTGAGCGTCGTGCGGAGCGCTGCCGAGGCCAGGGCGATCCCGCTCTCGTGCTCCTGCAGTCGCACGGCGACCTGCGCCGCGTCGAGCAGCTGGTCGACCGACGGCAGCACCCCGCACTCGAGCGACCACAGTGCGGCACGCAGCCGTGCGGCGGGCGGTGCGCCCTCGGGCCGGTCGGTGCGGAAGGCGTTGGCGCGCGCGAAGAGTGCCGTGCGCCGGGCCACCGGCACCAGGGTGCGGATGACCTCGCCGACGAGCGGGTGCGACGGCCGGACGACCGCGGCGCCGTCGTCGAGCGAGTCGATGCGGACCAGGCCGAGCGCGACGACCCGGTCGACGTCCCCGCCGGTCACCAGGCCGAGCAGGCGAGCGAGCGGGATCGGGTCGGCGAGGGCGACGATGTCGACGACGTCGCGCAGGTCCTCCGGCAGCGACCCGAGCTCGGTGCGGTACATGTCGGCCAGGCTGTCCGACGCGGTCACCCGCCCGCGCCAGTACCACCCGGTCGCGGTGTGGTCGAGGGCGCCGGAGACCCGCGCCGCACGGACCACCTCGCGCAGGTACAGCGGGTTGCCGGCGGTGGCGCGGTGGACGCGCTCGGCCGAGGCGTTCTCGAGCGGCGAGCCCAGTGCCTCGGCCACGAGCGCCGCGGTCTCGTGCAGCGCCAGGGGCTGCAGGTCGATGCGCTCGAGCAGGTCGTCCTGCCACAGCGCGCGGAGCGGCTCGGGGAGCGCCGTGAAGTCGCGGCAGGTCAGGACGAGCCGGGCGCCCTGTCGGCGGACCAGCCAGGCGACGTACCGCGCGGAGATCGCGTCGAGGTGGTCGGCGTCGTCGACGCGGAGCAGGACGTCGCGGTCGACGAGGTCCTCGATCGCACGGAAGCGCTGCTCGGCGCCGGTGTCGTCGGACAGCTCCGAGATGGACGCCGGCAGCTCGCCGAAGCGCTCGGCGACGGCGCCGAAGGGCATCGACCGGCTCGCGGCGACCGCCGTGATCGGCACGACGACGGTGCGGCCGGTGCCGTCGCGACCGGCGACGCGGTCGGTGACCCGCGCCGCGGCGGTGCTCTTGCCGATGCCGGGGGCACCGACGAGCGCGACGCTCCACCGGTGCTCGGCGACGACGGCGACGGCGCGGTCCTCTTCCGCGCGCTGCGCGACGGGCCAGGCCACGCGGGCGGGGGCGGCCGGTCGGCGTCGGCGGGCGGGTGCGGTTCGTTCACGCATCCGACACACCTCCTCCGCTTGGGATACCGACCAGTAGCGTCCATCCTCTCCCGGATCGGTCGCCGCGCACAGGCCGCGGGACGTCCCACAGTGGGGGACAATGGACGGGTGAGCAACACCGATCAACCCGACGAGCAGCCGCTCCCCACGCCGGCACCGGCTCCCAGCGCGGTCGCCAGCCCCGACGAGGTCACCATCCGCCGTGCACCGAAGTTCGGCGTGTTCATCGTCGGCGGTGCCGTGCTCGGGTTCCTCGCGACCCTCGTCGTGGTCGCCCTCACCATGAACCTCGGTGGCCAGCGGGACCAGACCAGCTTCGGCAGCCTGGTCGGCTACTTCAGCCTGTGGGGCGTCACGATCGGCGCCTTCGTCGGTGCGGTCGTCGCCGTCGTGTTCGACCGGGTCTACGCCCGGCGGTCGGCCCGCCTGACGGCGGAGCGCGTCGAGGTCGAACTGCCGCCCGAGACGGTCGACGGTGAGCTCGACGACCACGGTGACCAGCGGCCGTAGCCGCTCCCGATCAACGGACTGGACGCCCGGTGCCAGCTGGCACCGGGCCTCCAGTCCGTCGTCTGGTCGCGTCTCGGACGCGACCTAGCTGAGCTGGTTCGCCTCGACCCAGGACAGGTACTCCGGGCTCACGGTGCCCGTGACGTACTCGCCCGTGAAGCAGCTCATCTCGAGGTCGGTCACGTCCGAGCCCTCGATGATGGCGTCGCGCATGTCCCCGACCTCCTGGTAGATCAGGTGGTCGCTGCCGAGCACGCGGTTGATCTCCGGGATCTTCCGGTCGTGCGCGATGAGCTCCGCGCGCGTCGGCATGTTGATGCCGTAGACGTGCGGGAACCGGACAGGAGGAGCGGCGCTCGTGAACGTGACCTCGTTCGCGCCGGCGGCCCGGGCCATCTCGACGATCTCGCGGCTCGTGGTGCCGCGGACGATCGAGTCGTCGACGATCAGGATGTTCTTGCCCTTGAACTCGGACGACATCGCGTTGAGCTTCTGGCGCACCGAACGCTTGCGCTCCGCCTGCCCCGGCATGATGAAGGTGCGGCCGACGTAGCGGTTCTTGTAGAAGCCCTCGCGGTACTCGATGCCGAGCTTCCGGGCGACCTGCATGGCCGCCGGACGGCTCGAGTCCGGGATCGGCATGACCACGTCGATGTCACCGGTCGGCGCGTACTGCTCGATGGTGTCGGCGAGACGGTTGCCGAGGCGCAGACGCGCGTCGTAGACCGAGATGCCGTTCATCACCGAGTCGGGACGTGCCAGGTAGACGTACTCGAACGAGCACGGCACCAGACGCGGGTTCTTCGCGCACTGGCGGGCGTGCATCTGGCCGTTCATCTCGATGAAGACGGCCTCGCCCGGGGCGATGTCGCGGACGATCTCGTAGCCGCCGGACTCGAGCACGAGCGACTCGCTCGCGACGACCCACTCCGGCTGCCCGGCCTCGTCGAACTTGTGGCCGAGGATCAGCGGGCGGATGCCGAACGGGTCGCGGAAGGCCAGCAGTCCGTGCCCGGCGATGGTCGCGATCGTGGCGTAGGAGCCCTCGACCCGCTCGTGCACGCGCTCGACCGCATCGAAGACCTGACCCGGGTCGAGATTCGCGCCGCGGACCTGGCCCTGCAGCTCGTGCGCCAGCACGTTCACCAGGAGCTCGGTGTCGCTCGTCGTGTTCAGGTGACGACGGTCGATGTCGAACAGTTCACGCGTGAGTTCCCGCGTGTTGGTGAGGTTGCCGTTGTGGACGAGGACGATGCCGTACGGCGCGTTCACGTAGAACGGCTGGGCTTCTTCTTCGTTCGTCGCGGCGCCCTTGGTGGCGTAGCGGACGTGTCCGAGCCCCATGGTGCCGAGGAGGGCACGCATGTCGCGCGTGCGGAACGCCTCGCGCACGTGCCCGCGGGTCTTGTGCATGTGGTGCACGTGACCCTCGACCGTGGCGATGCCCGTCGAGTCCTGCCCGCGGTGCTGCAGGAGGAGCAGTGCGTCGTAGATGGATTGGTTGGCGGGGCCCTGCGCAACAAGGCCGACGATGCCGCACATTCGCGGGTGTGCTCCAGACCGTAGAATCGGGGGGTACCGAACAAGTCTGCCATGTCACCGCGAAGGACTCCGCATGCCCAACCCGTACGCCGAAGCCGGAGTGGACACCGCTGCCGGTGACCTGGCCGTCGAACTGATGAAGTCCGCGGTCGCGGCCACCCACAACGCCTCGGTCCTCGGGGGCGTCGGTGGGTTCGCCGGGCTCTACGACGTCTCGTTCCTGAAGGACTTCTCACACCCGTTGCTCGCGACCTCGACCGACGGCGTCGGCACCAAGGTCGCCATCGCGCAGGCGATCGACAAGCACGACACCATCGGGCAGGACCTGGTCGGCATGGTCGTCGACGACATCGTCGTGGTCGGCGCGAAGCCGCTGTTCATGACCGACTACATCGCGTGCGGCCGCGTGGTGCCTGGCCGGATCGCCGACATCGTCGCCGGCATCGCCCGCGGCTGCTCGGAGACCGGCACCGCCCTGGTCGGTGGCGAGACCGCCGAGCACCCGGGACTGCTCGGCCCGGACGACTACGACGTGGCCGGTGCGGCGACGGGTGTCGTCGAGGCCGACGCACAGCTCGGCGCGCACCTGGTGCAGGACGGCGACGTGGTCCTGGCGATCGAGTCGTCGGGCCTGCACTCCAACGGGTACTCACTGGTGCGGCACATCCTGGCGTCGCGCGGTGTCGGCTTCACGGACCAGCTGCCCGAGCTGAGCGGCGTCGGGTTCGGCGGCGCGGTCTCCGTCGGCGAAGCCCTGCTCGAGCCGACCCGCCTGTACACCGCACCGCTCCTGGCGCTGCTCGAGCAGCACCCGGGCGCGGTGCACTCGCTCTCGCACGTGACCGGTGGTGGCATCGCCGCGAACCTGGCGCGCGTGCTGCCCGTCGGTTCCTGGGTCGAGGTCGACCGTTCCACCTGGCAGCCGCTCCCGGTGTTCCGGGTCCTGGCCGACATGGCCGGCACCCCGATCGAGGACACCGAGGGCACCTGGAACCTGGGCATCGGCATGTTCGCCGTCGTCTCGGCCGGGGCTGCTGCCGAGGTCATCGCCTCGCTCGGTGCCGCCGGCATGCCCACGTGGCCCGTCGGCACGATCGCCACGTCCGCGCGGGACCTGACCGGGTTCGAGCAGGGCGCCAAGGGTGTCGACGGCGGCGCGGTCCGGCTCGTCGGGAGCTACGCGGGCTGACCCGCCGGGTGGCGTGCTGCCGCCGCGCCGTTCTGCCTGCGGCGAGTGGTCACGAACCGTCGCTCGGCAGGCCCGCAGCCGACGATTCTTGACCCCTCGGCGGCGTGCACGCGGTGAGTCGTGACCACTCGAGCCCGGGGCTTGGGCGCGCTATCGGCTCGCCGTGGAGCCTGCGGCGAGTGGTCACGAACCGTCGCCTGGCGGGCCTGCAACCGACGGGTTGTGGCCGCTCGGCGGCGTGCACGCGGTGAGTCGTGACCACTCCAGGCCGGGATCCGAGCGCGCCGACGGGTGTCCGGGCACGCGGAAACGCCGCGCTGCCCGAAGGCTGCGCGGCGTGACTGCGAGAGAGGTCAGGCGGACTTGTTCTGGTCTGCCTGGGTCTCGAACTCGTCTTCGTCTTCCGCCGGTTCCGGACCGTACTGGTCCGCCCAACGGTCGACGTAGTTCTCGTCGGAGTGTTGTCCGGCGGAGAGCTCCTGCTCGAGCGCACCGTAGTTCGTCTGCGGGCTGAAGTACTTCAGCTCACGGGCGACCTTGGTGTGCTTCGCCTTCTGACGGCCGCGCCCCATGCGTGACCCCCTCGTTCGGCTCTGGTCCGGTCCTGGCGAATGACGGAAGATCACTCGGGGAACCAGACGGTTCGTGGTTTGAAATCTGCCGATCACTCTACCATGTACCTCGATCTGGACGTCGCGCGACGGCTGGCCCGCACAGCAGAATCGAAGTGATGACGGAACCCCTCGAGCCCCCGGTCGACCAGCACGCCCGCGTGGTGGTGATCGGTGCGGGGCAGGCGGGGCTCTCCGTGGGATACCACCTGCGTCGCCTCGGGCTCGTCCCCGGCAGCGACCTGGTGATCCTCGACCGCGCGCCGAGCACCGGTGGGGCGTGGCAGTTCCGGTGGGAGGCGCTGCGGCTCGGGGCGGCGCACCGGGTGCACGACCTGCCCGGCATGCGCGCGATGGGCCTGGAGTTCGACGATGCCGACCGGTCACGACCCGCGCGGGACGTCGTCGGCGAGTACTACCGGCGGTTCGAGCAGCACTACGACCTGCGGGTGCGGCGCCCGGTCACGGTGACGTCCGTCTCACGCATCGGCGGCGACGGCGGCGTGGCGGACGACGCTCCGGCGGACGGTGGCCTGTGCGTCACGACCCGGAGCGCCGACGGCACCGTCACGCGCATCCGTGCCGAGGTCGTGGTGAACGCATCCGGCACGTGGGGCACCCCGTTCGTGCCGTGGTACCCGGGGCGCGACGTGTTCCGTGGACGCCAGGTCGACACGACCGAGTACCGCAGCGCCTCCGAGTTCGCCCGCCAGGACGTCGTGGTGGTGGGCGGTGGGACGAGCGCGATCGGGTTCCTGCTCGAACTCGACGGCGTCGCCCGTTCGACCCGGTGGTTCACCCGGCGCCCGATGGTCTGGGCCGGGACGGCGTCGCTCGACGTCGAGTCCGCGGTGGCCGCCGTCGACGAACAGGACCGTGCCGCCCGCGCCGGCGAGGTCCTGCCGAGCATCGTCAGCGGCACCGGGGTCCCGGTGTCGCGACGGATCCGCGCCGGCATCGACCGCGGTGTGCTGCGCGACGAGCCGATGTTCACCCGGATGGACGAGACCGGGGTGGTGCGGGCAGACGGCACCCACGTGCACGCCGACGCGGTGATCTGGGCGACGGGGTTCCGGGCCGACCTGCGGCACCTCGCGCCGCTGCACCTGCGGACCACGGCGGGCGGGGTGGTGGTCGAGGACGGCCGGTCGGCCGAGGAGCCGCGCTTGTTCCTGGCCGGCTACGGTCCCCAGGCATCGACCATCGGTGCGAACCGGGCCGGCCGACGCATCGCCCGCCAGGTCATGGACGCGCTGGCGGGCTGAACGGCACTGCAGCCCCTCGCACCGTGCGAGGGGCAGCGTGAACGGTGCGAGGTTCCGTTCCCGGTGCGGGCCTCGTGAGCTCTCACCGGGAACGGAACCTCGCACCAGACGAAACCGGGACGCGCGGCTCAGGCAGGGAGGGGCTCCTCGACGCCACGACGACGGCGCGACGACTTGAGCACCAGGGCATCGAGCGAGAACCGCCCGGGCCCGGTCAGTGCGACAGCGAGCGAGGCCACCGCGAGCACGAGCACGTACTCGAACCCGCCGTCCTGCGAGTAGAAGCCCGCGGTGCCGTGGGCAAGGAACCCGGCGACGACCATGTCGACTGCCAGCAGCACACCGACGACGCGGGTCGCGACGCCGAGCACGAGCAGGACGCCGCCGACGAGCTCGAGGCCGGCGACGAGGGGTGCTGCGACCTCGGCGAGGGGAACGCCCATGCCCGAGAAGCCCTGCACCACGTTGGGGATGCCCTGGGCGAACTTCTGGGCGCCGTGGGCGATGAACACCACCCCGAGGACGATGCGGAGCGCGGTCAGGCCGATGGAGGTCGATGTCGTTCGCATGGCCACGAAGGTAGCCGGTGACGCGTCATCGATCGTCCTCGAACAGGGGACTGACCGCGCTTCGCCAGAACATGCCCAGAGCATGCCCAGCCAGCGGTCCGCCGAAGGGCGGACTGCTTCTCAGGAATCGGCGCCGCGGCCGGTCTGCTGCTGGAGGCGGTCGATGTGCTCCGACGCCTGCGCCTTGGTGAGGTCGGCGGGGAGCTCCTCGCCGGCTTCACGGGCCAGGGTGTCGAGGTAGCTGCGCTGCGGTCCGGTCATCGGCTCGTCGCCGGTGACCCACTGCTCGGGGTCCTTGCTCGCGTCTGTGGAGGGGTCGGGTCGGGGGCCGCCGAGGGTCTCGCCCTGGATCGGTGCGTCCGGGGTCTGCTGCTGGTCGCGGTCTGCGTCACTCATGTCCGCGACGGTACGCCGCACCCCCGTCACGACACGCAGCAGCGGCGTCCCCCGAAGCGGCTCAGCGGCTCAGCGGCCCAGCGGCACAACGGCACGCATCGAACCGAAGCCGCTCAGCGGCCCAGCGCGCACGACGGCACGCATCCGCACCGAAGCGGCTCACACGGCCGTCGCCGCGTACCGCACCAGGTCGGCCCCGACGGCACTCGTGGCGATCGGCACGACGCGGTCGTCCCGCCGGATCCAGATGGTCGCCGCACGCTCGTCGATCCGGTCGACCTCGTGCAGCTCGCCGTCGAGCAGCACCGACGCCGTGACCCGGACCCGGGCGCTCGCCGGACGTGGCGGCAACCCGACCACGTCGTCGCCGTACGCCGGGTGCTCGCCGGGCTGCAGGAACGGGGACACCGGGGCCGTGACGACCTCGAGTCCCTCGTCGACCGCGGTCACCGCCACCAGGCGGACGGCCTGGTCGGTCGGCAGCGGCACGTCGACGACGGGCTCGGCGGTGGGGCCGGCCAGTGCGCGGAAGGCGGGTCGACCGTCGGGGGCGAGGTGGGCCTCCAGGCCGTCGATCCGGACGCGACCGCGCCCACGGGAGTCGGCGTAGACGCCGGGCTCGATGCCGGACTGCCGCGCCTCGAGCCGGGTGAGGACGACGCGGTCCGGGCGGTACCAGTCGCGGAGTGCGGCCGGGTCCACCCACCCGACGCTCGGGACGCCGCGGGAGAGCGCGGCGGACTCGTCGGCGGCGCGCTCGTCGCGCGCGCCGAGCGGGTGCTCGCCGCGCACGGCGACGAGTCCTTCGAGCGGGCTGCCGGCCGGCGGTTCGTGGTCGAGCACCTCGACGCGCTTCGAGACCTTGCCGCCGTGTCCGTCGAACGTGGCGAACGTCCGCAGGTCACTGATGGTCATGGGGCCACATGCTACGACTCGTCGGCTCCCCGTCGCGGCGGGGAGGGCACGAGGGCGTGGATCTCTCCCGTGCAGAGCGCGGGATCGACGCCCTCGGCGGGGCCCGCCGGACGGGTCGCGCGGCGCGGCTGGATGCTGTTGCGCTCGGCGGATCGGAGCAGGCGGTCTTCGGCTGAAGCCGAGGCCGCGGCCTCGGCCGACGAACCGGGCTGCGCGGGGCGGCGGAGCGGGGGCCGGACGGGCTCGCCGCGGCGTTCCTGGCCGGGCAGCGGGCGGGAGCGGCGGCCGTACAGCAGCTCGGACGAGTCGAGCAGCCACGGCACCAGGGCCACGGTGACGCCGTGCACGAGCAGCAGCTTCTTGCGGATGCGGCGGCCGCGGTGGTTGTGGAGCAGGCCCTCCCACCAGTGCCCGACGATGAAGATCGGGGTGTAGACGGTGACGACCTCGGAGCCGTGCTCGTTCCGGTGCGCCTTGATGTACTTGATCAGGGGCATCGAGATGTCGCGGTACGGGCTCGGCACGATCGTCAGCGGCACCTGGATGCCGTACTCCGCCCACTGGTCGCGCAGGCGCTGGGACTCGGCGTCGTCGATCGCGACGTGGACCGCCTCGATGCTCGCGTGCTCGGCGGCGACCGCGTAGTCGAGCGCCTTGAGCACGGGCTTCTGCAGCTTGTTCACCAGGACGATGGCGTGGTCCCCGGTGGCGCCGAACTTCGTCTCGACGTCGGCCTCGATCTCGTGCGAGACGTCGCGGTAGTAGCGGTTCACGCCGAGCATGAGCACGTACAGCACCGGCATGATCAGGAACACGAGCCAGGCACCGTGGGTGAACTTCGTGATCGTGACGATGACGAGCACCACGAGGGTGAAGGTGGCGCCGATCGCGTTGATCGTGCGGGAGCGGACGACCTGCCCGCGGTTCACGGGTGGCTCGCCGTCTGCGGTGGGCGCCCCGTTCCGGTCCCGATCGGCCCGCAGCAGCCGTGTCCAGTGCACGACCATGCCCGTCTGTCCGAGCGTGAACGACACGAAGACACCGATGATGTAGAGCTGGATGAGGCTCGTGACGTTCGCCCGGTAGACCACGAGCAGCGCCGCGGCGACGAGGGCCAGGACGATGACGCCGTTCGAGTAGATGAGTCGGTCGCCGCGGGTCGAGAGCGCCTTCGGGGCGTACGAGTCGCGCGCCAGGATCGACCCGAGGAGCGGGAACCCGTTGAAGGCCGTGTTCGCCGCGAGGAGCAGGACCGCCGCCGTGGTCGCCTGGATCACGAAGAACAGCACCGAGTTGTTGCCGAACGTCGCGGCCGCGATCTGGGCGATGAGCGAGCGCTGCGGCGTGGTGGCGCAGTTCGCGAAGCCCTGCAGGTCGCAGGCCCGCTCGGCGTAGTGCACGTGCGACACGAGCGCCAGGGTGATGAGCCCGATGAACAGGACGATCGCGATGCCACCCATGGCGACCAGGGTGGCCTGCGCGTTCTTGATCTTCGGTCGGCGGAACGCCTGCACGCCGTTCGCGATGGCCTCCACGCCGGTCAGGGCCGAGCAGCCCGAGGCGAAGGCGCGGAGGAGCAGCAGGATGAACGCCGCCTGCGTCGTGTGCTCGACGTTCTGCACGGTGTACGCCGCGGACTCGGCGACCGGGGCGTTGCCGGCGGCGACCCGGACGAGCCCGGTGACGACCATCACGAAGACGCTCGCCACGAACAGGTAGGTCGGGATCGCGAAGGCCTTGCTCGACTCCCGCACCCCCCGCAGGTTGGCGGCGGCGAGCAGCACGACGAACAGCAGGGCGAGCTCGACGCGGAAGTGGTCGAGCATCGGGAGCGCCGAGATGATGTTGTCGACACCGGAGGCGACCGACACGGCCACCGTCATCACGTAGTCGACGAGCAGCGCGCTCGCGACGACCAGCCCGGCCTTCTCGCCGAGGTTCCGGTGCGCCACCTCGTAGTCGCCACCACCGGACGGGTACGCCTTGATGAGTTGCCGGTACGAGGCGACGACGACCACGAGCAGCAGCACGACGAGTGCGGCGACCCACGGCGCGAACGTCAGGAAGGCCATGCCGCCGAGCAGCAGGATCATCAGGAGTTCCTGCGGCGCGTACGCGACAGAGGACAGCGGGTCACTCGCGAAGATCGGCAGGGCCAGGTGCTTCGGGAGGAGCTGTCCTTCGAGCTTCTCAGAGGGGAGGGGATCCCCGATCAGTCGTGCTTTCAACGACCGGATCTCGTTCGTCACGAGCGGCAAACCTACTCAGTTCCGGGCGCGAGTCAACACGGTTCGCCTGCCGCACATTCCCGGTCGGCTGCGGGCGCTCCACCCTGGGTGCCGTACACCCCTCACTGTTGACGCGGGGTCAACCAGTACAGTCGCCAGCATGAGCGCATCGACAGGCCCGGGTGACGCAGCTGCGAAAGCTCCCCACGCCATCACCGAGGTGGCGCGTTCCGCCGGTGTCTCGAGTCGGACCCTTCGGCACTACGAGGCCGTCGGACTGCTGCCGGCCACCGCCGTCGGCGCCGGTGGGCTGCGGCGCTACGACGACCGTGCGCTCGTCCGGCTGCAGCGCATCCTGCTGCTGCGCGGGCTCGGACTCGGGCTGCCGGAGATCGCGCGACGGCTCGACGACGAGGGTGAGGACGTCGCGGCGCTCACGGCACACCTGACGTGGCTCGAGCACGAGCGGGACCGGCTGGCCCGGCAGCTGGCCGCGGTCCGCACCACCGTGGCGCGCGTCGAGCACGGGGAGGACCTGACGGCAGGCGAGGCGTTCGCCGGCTTCCCGCCGACGCGGCTTCCGGCTCCCTGAGGCGTCGGCAGCGCCCCCCCCGCACGCGGCGGGCCGACAGACGGTGCGGACGACGGCCGGGAGGCCCTGGTCGCCACCGCCTGTCGGCCGCAGACCGTCAGAGCGACTTGCGCAGGGCCTCCAGGCCGTCACGCAGACGCGTCACGGTGTCCGCACCGAGCGTGCCGCGGGTCGCCCGCCGGCGCAGGTCCGCACGCACCTGCTGCCGGAACGACGACAGCGCCATCTCGAGCTCGCGCAGGGCGCGGGCACTGTCCGACGGCACGGACACGGGCTCCTCGGCGGAACCGGTCGCCGGGCTCTCGGCGGCGGCGGCCAGGTCGGCACGGAGCGAGCGCATGGCCTCGCCGACCGAGGCGCGCACGCCGTCGGCCAACGACTTCACCGAGTCGCTCACGCCGGACTCGACCGTGGCGATCTCGTCGGCACGTGCCGCGAGCTCGGCACGGCCGGCGTCCGTGATCGCGTAGACGGTCTTGCGGCCGTCGGCGGTCTTCGTGACCAGGCCGTCGTCCTCGAGCTTCGCGAGCCGGGGGTAGACGGTGCCGGCGCTCGGCACGTAGGTGCCGCCGAAGCGGTCGCCGAGTGCCTGGATGAGCTCGTAGCCGTGCATCGGGTGGTCGGCCAGCAGGACGAGCAGGTAGAGGCGCAGGTGGCCGTGGGCGAAGACGGGGCTCATTCGGGCACCTCGCTCTCGTTCGTCGGTGTGGTCGGCGTCGTCGGGGGTGTCGGCTCGGCGACCGGCGGGGCGTGCAGCACCGCGATGTCGCCGGAGACGGAGTTCACCCGCAGGTCGAGCCACTGGCCGGACAGCTCGCCGCCCTGCTTGACGTACGAACCGCGCACTCCGCGGATCTCGGCGTCGTCGAACTGCAGCTTGCCGGTCGCGGTGTTCACCGTGCACTTGTAGGCGACGCCGTCCGCCAGGCGGACGCTCACCGACCCGGACACCGTGTTGACGCGCGCGGACTCGGGGACCCCGTGCAGGTCGAGCACGACGTCGGCCGAGACGCCGTCGGCCTGGAACCGCGGGATCTCGCCGGTGGCCACGACGTCGCCGGAGACGGTGTGCACCGCGAGCGCGCCGTCGAGGTCGCGGATCGTGGTGGCGCCCGAGACGGCGTTGACCGTGACGTCACCCGCGACGCCGTCGACGACCAGGTCGCCGGACACCGTGTTGAGGGTGGCGCCGCGGTTCGTGCCGGACAGCAGCGCACCGGCCGAGACGACACCGAGCGTGATGCCGGCGTCGCGGGGGACCAGGATGCTGACGTCGGCGTGGGCCTTGCCGCGGAAGGACTTCAGGAACCCGATGGGGTCGTCCCACCGGACCTGGGGGTGGTCGACGGTGAGGGTGTCGCCGTCGACCTCGATGAGCATCTGCTTGCCGGACACGCTGTGGATCTCGACCCGGGCCGTGGGTTCGTCGTGTGCGACGACGTCCACCTGCCCGCCGACGAGGCCGACACGCACGGTGCGCACGATGCCGGTGTCGATGACCTTGGGCTCGTCGACGAGCCACTTCTCCTGCGCCATGTTGCCTCCTGGAACTCGCGATGTATCGCGTCTGTGGAGGTCACGCTATATCGCGTTCCGCACGGCCGCAAGGGGTCGCACGCGATCACCGGGCGATCACCGGGCGATCGCCGGGCGATCGTGAGCAGGAATGGTCGGGTGGGGGCCGTGGACCGACCGTTCCTGCTCACGAAGCGCAGCTGAGCGCGACCGCGTCACCCCACCCGCGCCGCCACGATGTCGCGCGCCAGCGTCCGGACCGCGCGGCTCGGCTCCGGGGACGTCCGGACCGCCAGGCCGATGCGGAG